>NZ_CP038256.1:1861463-2171707 GCF_004564075.1 Microbacterium sediminis | reverse complement strand
CTGCGGTCCGGCTTCACGCTGTCCGGGGCGCGCGCGGTCGTAGGCTCGTGACATGACGTTCCGCCTCGCGTTCCTCATCGACCCGATCCCCGCAGACGATCCGCGCACGGACTTCGCCGGCACGATCTCGCCGATCGATCCCGATGCTCCCGCGCTCAGCGTGAGCGATCTGAGCTCCAACCGCGGCGACGGCATCTTCGAGTCGATCGCGGTGGTCGACGGCCACCCCCAGGAGACGGGAGCCCACCTGCAGCGGCTCGCGCACTCGGCGCGGCTGTCCGACCTGCCCGAGCCCCACACCGCGCAGCTGCGCGCCGCCGTCGAGGCGGCCGCGGCGCAGTGCCCGCCGGGGGAGTGCACCATCCGCCTGCTCCTGAGCCGCGGCGTGCAGCACGGCGGCCCCGGGCAGGGGATCCACGGGCCCACGATCTGGCTCACGGCGGCGCAGGCGCCCGACAACACGGCCGCGCGCGAGAACGGCATCAAGGTCGTCACTCTCGATCGCGGCTACGACAGCGGTGCGGCGGCCCGCGCCCCGTGGCTGCTCCTGGGCGCCAAGACGCTGTCGTACGCCGTGAACATGGCGGCGCTGCGCGAGGCGCGACGCCGCGGCGCCGACGACGCGATCTTCGTCACGAGCGACGGCTACGTGCTCGAGGCGCCGACGGCGACCCTCATCCTCCGCCGCGGCGACACGTTCCTCACGCCCGAGCCGACCGGCGGGCTGCTGCAGGGAACCACGCAGCTGAGCGCGTTCGACTGGCTCGAGGAGAACGGCCACCCCACCGGCTATGAGCACATCCCCACGGCGGCGCTGTACGACGCCGATGCGGCCTGGCTCGTCTCGAGCACCCGGCTCGCCGCCGCCCTGACACACGTCGACGGCCGTGAGCTCCCGGTGGATCGGGACCTCACGGCCGCCCTCAACGCCTACCTGCTCAGCCCGCGGGACTGAGGCAGGGCCGGATCACCCGAAGCGGCCGGAGACGTAGTCCTCGGTCGCCTGCACGGACGGCGTCGTGAAGATCTTCGTGGTGTCGTCGTACTCGATGAGCTTGCCCGGCTTGCCGGTGCCCGCGATGTTGAAGAACGCGGTCTTGTCGCTCACGCGCGACGCCTGCTGCATGTTGTGCGTGACGATCACGACGGTGTACTCGTTCTTGAGCTCCGAGATGAGCTCCTCGATCGCGAAGGTCGAGATCGGGTCGAGCGCCGAGCACGGCTCGTCCATGAGGATCACGTCGGGCGAGACGGCGATCGCGCGGGCGATGCAGAGGCGCTGCTGCTGACCGCCCGAGAGGCCCGAACCGGGCTTGTCGAGGCGGTCCTTGACCTCGTTCCAGAGGTTCGCGCCGCGCAGCGACTTCTCGACGAGGTCGTCCTGCTCGCTCTTGGGCATGCGGCGGTTGTTGAGGGTGACGCCCGCGAGCACGTTCTCCTTGATCGACATCGTGGGGAACGGGTTGGGGCGCTGGAACACCATGCCGACCTGGCGACGCACGAGCACCGGGTCGACGCCGGCGCCGTAGAGGTTCTTGCCGTCGATCAGCACCTCGCCCTCGACGCGCGCGCCGGGGATGACCTCGTGCATGCGGTTGAGGGTGCGCAGGAAGGTGGACTTGCCGCAGCCCGACGGGCCGATGAACGCCGTCACGGTGCGGGGCTGGATGTCGATCGAGACGCCCTCGACGGCGAGAAAGTCGCCGTAGTAGACGTTGAGGTCGTTGACTTCGATGCTCTTGGACACTCTCGTGGTTCTCTCTCTCGCGGGAAGCTCGGGTGGCGCGGGTCAGCGGCCGGTCATCTTGGGGGCGAAGATCTTCGCGATCAGACGGGCCAGGAGGTTCAGCACCATCACGATCAGGATCAGCGTGAGCGCCGCGGCCCAGGCGCGCTCGGTGAACGCCTCCGGCGGCTGGCCCGGGTACTTCGCCTGCATGTAGGCGAACACCGGCAGGGTCGCCATCTGGCCGCTGAAGAGGTTGGTGTTCAGGCCCTGCACCATGCCCACCGTGATGAGCAGCGGCGCGGTCTCGCCGATGACGCGCGCGACGGCGAGCATGATGCTCGTCGTGATGCCGGCGATCGCGGTCGGCAGCACCACCTTCACGATCGTGAGCCACTTGGGCACGCCGAGCGCGAAGGCGGCCTCGCGCAGCTCGTTCGGGACGATGCGCAGCAGCTCCTCGGAACCGCGGACGACGACCGGGATCATCAGCACCGAGAGGGCGAGCGAGCCCATGATGCCCAGGCGCGTGCCGGGGCCGACGATCACCGCGAACACCGAGTAGATGAACAGACCGGCGACGATCGAGGGGATGCCCGTCATCACGTCGACGAGGAAGGTGATGCCGCGGGCCAGCTTCTTGCCCTGGCCGTACTCGACGAGGTAGATCGAGGTCATCAGGCCGATCGGCACCGAGATGATCGTCGCCGTGAGGGTGATCAGCACCGTGCCCCAGATGGCGTGCACGGCGCCGCCGCCCTCGCCGACGACGTTGCGCATCGAGAAGCTGAAGAACTCCGGGTCGAAGCGCTGCAGGCCGTTGACGACCACCGTGAACAGGAGCGAGACGAGGGGCAGCAGGGCGATGACGAACGCCGTCGAGACCAGCGCGGTCATGAGGCGGTCGATCGCGTGGCGGCGGCTCTCGACGAGCGACGACACCGACACGATCAGCACCATGTAGATCACGAGGCCGACGACGAGCGTCATGGCGATGTTGAAGTCGGCCGGGTCGCCGCCCAGGTTGAGCAGCGTGAAGACGACGGCCGCGACCGCGATGGAGCCGGCCAGGAGCGCCCAGGGCGCCCAGGCGGGCAGGTGACCGGCCGTGAGCGTGGCGGGGCGCGAGGCGGTGCGCGTCGGAGGCGTGGCGACGGTGGTCATGTCAGTTGGCTCCCGAGAACTCGGCACGGCGGTTGACGATCCAGCGGGCGATGAAGTTGACCGCGAACGTCACGATGAACAGGATCAGACCCGCGGCGACGAGCGTGCTCACGCCCTCGTCGTGCGCCTCGGGGAACCGCAGCGCGATGATCGCGGGGATGGTGGTCGGGTTCTCCGGGTTCAGCAGGTTGAAGGTCACCACGCCCAGCGGCGAGAGCACCAGCGTGACGGCCATCGTCTCGCCGAGCGCGCGGCCGAGGCCGAGCATGGCGCCCGAGACGATGCCGCTGCGGGCGAAGGGCAGCACGGCCATGCGCACCATCTCCCAGCGGGTGGCGCCGAGCGCGAGCGCGGCCTCCTCGTGGAGCTTGGGCGTCTGCAGGAACACCTCGCGGCAGATGGCGGTCATGATCGGCAGGATCATCACCGCGAGCACGAGCGAGGCGGTGAGGATCGTCTTGCCGGTACCGGTCGGGGTGCCGGAGAAGATCGGGATCCAGCCGAGGTACTCGTTGAGCCAGTGGTAGAACGGCACGAGCATCGGCGCGAAGGTGAGCGCGCCCCAGAGGCCGAAGACCACCGAGGGCACCGCCGCGAGCAGGTCGATGATGTAGCCCAGCACGCCCGCCAGGCGCCGCGGGGAGTAGTGCGAGATGAACAGCGCGATGCCGATGGCGATCGGCGCGGCCACGACGAGGGCGATCGCGCTGGCCCACAGCGTGCCGAAGACGAACGGCCACACCCAGGTGAGGAACGACTGGCCGTCGAGGATGTTGTTGTGCGACGTGTCCGACTTGAACGCCGGGATCGACTGCACGATGAGGAACAGCGCGACGAGCCCGAGGGTCGCGAGGATGATGATGCCCGCGGCGAGCGCGGTCCCGGAGAAGATGCGGTCCCCGGGGCGCAGCACGGGCTTGGCCGGCGCGGACGAAGGGGCGCTGTCGCGGCCCGTCGTGGTCGTGGTCATCGGAGCGGCTCCTCGGATGCTCGCAGTCGGGTGAGGGGTGTGGAGTTATCTCGCGTCGGTGCCCCCGCGCTCTCCCTCAGGGGAGGATCCCACATCGGGGAGCGCGGGGGCACCGTTGCGTTGATCGATCAGTCGATTACTCGGTGACGATCGCGTCGATCGCGGTCATGATCTGCGTGCGCAGCTCCTCCGAGATCGGGGCGTTGCCGGCGACCTCGACCGAGGCCTCCTGGCCCTCCTCCGAGGCGACGTACTCGAAGTACGCCTTGACCAGCGGGGCGACCTCGGCGTCCTCGTACTCGACGCAGCCGATGAGGTAGCTCACCAGGGCGATCGGGTACGAGCCGGCCGGCGCGGCGGCCGGGTCGACGGCGAAGGCGAGGTCCTGGGGCTCGCGGCCCTCCTCGAGCGGCGAGGCGGCGACGAGGGCCGAGGCGGCCTCGGCCGAGTACTCGACGTACTCGCCCTGGACCTCGACGGCCACCTGGCCGAGCTCGCCGGCCTGCGAGGCGTCGGCGAAGCCGATGTAGCCCGAGCCCTCCGAGATGGCGCTCACGACGCCCGAGGTGCCGTCAGCGGCCTCGCCGCCGAGGTCGGACGGCCACACGCCGTCGGCCTCCCACGTCCACACGTCGGGGGCGACCGACGAGAGGTAGTTGGTGAAGGTCTCCTGCGTGCCCGAGTCGTCGGCGCGGTGCACCGGCACGATCGGCTGGTCGGGCAGGGTCACGTCGGGGTTCTGGTCGGCGATCGCCGGGTCGTTCCAGTTGGTGATCTCGCCGGCGAAGATGCCCGCGATGGTCGCACCGTCGAGCTTCAGCTCGTCGACGCCCTCGAGGTTGAAGGCGACCGCGACGGGGGAGATGTAGACGGGGATCTCCACGATCGACGAGGTAGCGCAGGAGCCGAACTCGCCCGCGGCGAGCTCGTCGGCGTTGAACGCGCGGTCCGAGCCGATGAAGTCCGACGAGCCGGCGACGAAGTTGTCGCGGCCGGGGCCCGAGCCGGTCGAGGTGTAGTTCACCGTGGCGCCGGAGTTGAGGGTCTGGAAGCCGGCGACCCACGCGCTCTGCGCGGTCTCCTGCGACGACGCACCGGTCGCCTCGATCGTGCCGCTGAGGGTCGACTCCGACGGGGCGCTCGACTCGTCGCCGCCACCGGGGGCGGGCTCGTTTGCGGCGCAGCCGACGAGCGAGAGAGCGGCGACCGCGCCGAGGGCGGCGACGCTCGAGAAACGGGTGATCTTCACTGTGTATCCGTTCGATCGGTGATCAAGGGGACGCCCCTTCGGGACTTCGGGGCACACCGAGACGGTAGGGCGGCGCTCTTAAGAGACTGCGCCCGGCAGGTGAACGGAAGGTGAACAAGCCTGGGCGCCTGCTGTGGGCGTGATCGGAGTGTGACATTCGTGACGCGTCCCCCTGCCGCGAGGGCGGTCCCGATCCTAAGCTCGGAGCCATGGCGAAGACCACCAAGGCGGAGCGCAAGGCCCTCGAGGCTCTCGACGAGGCGGCGCGGGCCGCGAAGAAGGCGACGAAGGTCGCGAAGGATCTGCCGCCGAAGCAGGCGAAGAAGGTCACGAAGCTGGGCGACGCCGCCACGGAGGTCGCCGGCACCTCGAAGAAGAAGGTCGGCAAGCATCCCAAGCGCGTGCGCGCCCGGGCCGAGGACGCCGTCGACGCGCTCGAGAAGGTCGTCAAGACGGCCAAGAAGGCGGCGAAGAGGTCCGACGCGGGCACGGCCCCGAAGGCCTCGAAGCCCGCCGGGGTCGAGGCCGAGGCGCTGGCGGCGATCCGCGAGCTGCCGAAGGACGCGCCGCAGAACGCGGCGGCCCCGGTCGGCACGCCGGCCGCCGCGTCGGTGGCCGCCCGACGGAGCGCGACGCGCTCGACCGGCTCGCGCTCGACCGGCTCGCGTCCGACCGGCTCGCGGAAGGCCGGCACGCGCTCGACCGGGTCGGGCACCGCCGCCGCGTCGGGCACCGCCCCCACCCGCCGCCGCGCCGGGGGCGGCGCGACCGCGCCCGCGACTGACCCCGCACCGCCGGTGGTCGACGAGCTGTCGGCCCTCACGGTCTCGCAGCTGCGCGAGCGGGCCCGCTCCACGGGACGGTCCGGTTACTCGCGGCTGTCGAAGGCGGCGCTGATCGAGTTCCTCGGCGCCTGAGGGGCGATCGCGTCAGACCGCCGGCGCGTGGGTCTCGATCGCCGCGATCCCGGATCCGGGGTTGTCGGCGCTGATGTGCACGACCGAGAACGAGCCGGGGCTCAGGTCGGCCGCCTCGGAGATCGCCGAGGTGCGGATGGTGCCCGTGGCGAGCGCCAGCTCGTCGAGCACCGACGGCAGCACCGGCCGATGCGTGCAGATCACGGCCGGCTTGCCCGAGGCGACCCGCTTGCCCACGATCGGTCGCACGTCGGCGAGCTGGTCGTCCCACGCATCCTGGCTGAGCAGCTCGGACTCGACGATCTTCTCGCCGATCGCCCGCGACAGCGGGGTGACGGTCTGCACGCAGCGCGTGGCCGTGCTCGAGACGATCTTCTTCACGCCGAACGCGCGCATCGCGCCCACGATGGCCTGGGACTGATCGCGCCCCTTGGGATGCAGCGGCCGCAGGTAGTCGGCCCGGTCCCAGTCGCCCCGCGCGACCGCCTTGCCGTGGCGCAGGGCCACGATGGGGAACGTCGCCCGCACCCCGTCGTCGAACAGCGTGAGGAACGACTCGAGGATCTCCTGATCCACCGGATAGCTGAGCCGGGCGAGCGCCTGCTTGGGGCCGATCCACTCGACCGCGGCGATCTCCTTGTTGGGCACGAAGCTGCTCTCGCGGATCGCGCGATCCTTCGCCCGCATCGCCCAGTAGTGCACGATCTTCTCGCGGCCGTTGGGCAGGTGGTAGTGCGAGACCCCCAGCGGCACCCCGAGCGAGGCCCGGATGCCCGTCTCCTCGTGCACCTCGCGCACGGCGGTCTCGGCGAGCATCTCGCCCGGCTCGATCTTGCCCTTGGGCAGCGTCACGTCGCGGTACTTGGTGCGGTGCACCAGCGCGATGCGCAGGCGCCCGTCCGCCACACGCCAGAGCACGCCTCCGGCGGCGTAGACGGTGCGGTCGGTCACCGCGCCGCCCTCGGCTGACGCCGCCGCCTCACGAGGTTCATCGTCCGGTCCTGCAGGTCGATGAGCTGCCGGCCGTTCGCGTCGAGGTGGTGGCGCTCCCAGATGCCGTCGACGCCCAGGTGCCACGTGGCCGTGCCGTCGTCCATGGCCAGATCGAAGAACGACATGAGCTCGCGGATGTGCTTGGGGGAGGCGATCTTGACGAGCGCCTCCACGCGCCGATCCAGGTTGCGGTGCATCATGTCGGCGCTGCCGATGTAGACCTCGGGGGAGCCGTCGTTGTCGAACGCGAAGATCCGCGAGTGCTCCAGGTAGCGGCCGAGCACGCTGCGCACCTTGATGTTGTCGCTGATGCCGGGCAGGTCCACTCGCAGGCTGCAGATGCCGCGCACCCACACCTCGACCTGCACGCCCGCCTGGCTCGCGCGGTAGAGCGCGTCGATGATCTCCTCGTCGACCATCGAGTTCACCTTGATGCGCACCCGCGCGGGCTTGCCCGCCGCCGCGTGACGGCGCTCCCGGTCGATGAGCCGCAGCAGGCCCTTGCGCAGGTGCAACGGCGCCACGAGCAGGCGCTTGAACTTCTTCTCGATCGCGTAGCCGCTGAGCTCGTTGAACAGGCGCGTGAGGTCGAGCCCGACCACCGGGTCGCACGTGAACAGGCCGAAGTCCTCGTAGATGCGACTCGTCTTGGGGTTGTAGTTGCCCGTGCCCACGTGGCTGTAGTGGACGAGCTGGCCCTTCTCCTGGCGGATGACCAGCGCCGCCTTGGCGTGCGTCTTGAGGCCCACGAGCCCGTAGACCACGTGCACGCCGGCCTTCTCGAGCTGGCGCGCCCACTCGATGTTGTTGGCCTCGTCGAAGCGCGCCTTCACCTCGACGAGGGCGAGCACCTGCTTGCCGTTCTCGGCGGCGTCGATGAGCGCCTTCACCACCGGGCTGTCGCCCGAGGTGCGGTACAGCGTCTGCTTGATGGCGAGCACCTGCGGGTCGCGGGCGGCCTGCTCGAGGAACGCCTGCACGCTCGTGGCGAAGGACTCGTACGGGTGGTGCACGAGCACGTCGCCCTTGCGGATCGCCGCGAACACGTCGGCGCGCGCGTGCTTCGAGTCGGGGTCGGTGGGCTGCAGCGCGAGCGCCGTGACCGGCACGTGCTTCTTGTAGCGCAGGTCGGGGCGGTCGATGCGGCCGAAGTCGAACAGCGCCCGCAGGTCGAGCGGCGCCGGCAGGCGGTAGACCTCCTGCTCCGAGATGTCGAGCTCGTCCAGCAGCAGCCGCAGCGTGACGTCGTCCATGTCCTCGGTGATCTCGAGGCGGATCGGCGGGCCGAAGCGGCGCCGCAGCAGCTCCTCCTCGAGCGCCTGGATGAGGTTCTCGGACTCGTCCTCCTCGATCACCATGTCCTCGTTGCGGGTGAGGCGGAACGAGTGGTGCTCGAGCACGTCCATGCCGGGGAACAGGTCGCCCAGGTTCTCGCTGATGAGGTCCTCGAGCGGCAGCACGCGCACGCGCTCGCTGAGCGGATCGCTCTCGGGCACGCGCACCGTACGCGGCAGCATCGGCGGCACCTTGAGGCGGGCGAACTCCTGCCGGCCCGTGCGGGCGTTGCGGATGCGGATCGCGAGATTCAGCGACAGGCCCGAGATGTAGGGGAACGGGTGCGCCGGGTCCACCGCGAGCGGCATGAGGACGGGGAACACCTGCGCCTGGAAGTACTCGTACAGCTCGGCCTTCTCCTGGCCGTCGAGGTCGTTCCAGGTGACGATCGAGATGCCCTCGTCCTCGAGCGCCGGCTTGACCTGCTCATGCCACACGGCCGCGTGCCGCTCCTGCAGCTCGTGCGCCTTCAGGCTGATCGACTCGAGCACCTTGGCCGGGGGAGTGCCGATGTTGCTCGGCACGGCCAGCCCCGTCACGATGCGGCGCTTGAGCCCGGCCACGCGCACCATGAAGAACTCATCGAGGTTGCTCGCGAAGATCGCGAGGAAGTTCGTGCGCTCCAGCAGGGGCACGTCCGGATCCTCCGCCAGCTCCAGCACGCGCTGGTTGAACGCGAGCCAGCTCAGCTCGCGATCGATGTAGCGGCCGTCGGGGAGGTCCGACTCGTCGAACTCGATGAGTCCGTCGAAGTCGTCGTCTGCGTCGCCCAGGCCGGTGTCGACGATGGTGGTGTCGGGCATGCCCCCATCCTGACACCGCTGGGTTTCGGAGTGGTGAACGGAACCGCTCCGCGCGGCGGATCGGCCGGTCCTACGAGGTGGAGACCTTCGAGGGCGGCAGCTGGTCGTCCTCGTACACGTTGAAGCGGTACCCCACGTTGCGCACGGTGCCGATCAGCTGCTCGAGGTCGCCGAGCTTGGCGCGCAGGCGCCGCACATGGACGTCGACCGTGCGGGTGCCGCCGAAGTAGTCGTAGCCCCAGACCTCGCTGAGCAGCTGCTCGCGAGTGAACACGCGCGAGGGGTGCGTGGCGAAGAAGTGCAGCAGCTGGAACTCCTTGTAGGTGAGGTCGAGCGGCTTGCCGTGCACCTTGGCCGAGTACGAGGACTCGTCGATCGTGATGCCGGAGGTCTGGATGCGCCCCGACGGCTGCTCGGCGTTCTGGCGGCCGAGCGCCAGTCGCACGCGCGCATCGACCTCGGCCGGGCCGGCCGTGGAGAGGATGACGTCGTCGATGCCCCAGTCGGTCGACACCGCCGTGAGCCCTCCCTCGGTGACCACGAGCAGCAGGGGTGCGTCGAGCCCGGTCGTGTTGAGGATCTTGCACAGCGACTTCGCACCGACCAGATCGGCTCGCGCATCCACGAAGATCGCGTCCGCGCTCGGAGCGTTCACCAGCTGGGCCGGCTCGGCGGGGATCTGCCGCACCTTGTGGCTGAGGAGTTCCAGGGCGGGCAGGACCGCTCCGCCGCCGGGGGCGGAACTCAAAACGAGGAGCTGTGCCAAGCGAACGTCCTTTCGGGCGGCGGGGGCGGCCGCACCGTGGACCCCATAATAGGCCGTGCTGAGAGGCCGCTGTGACACGGCCGAGCCCGCCCCTCGGACGACCCGCACGCCGTTCGCAGGGCGAGTGCGCGACAATGAACGCATGTCGACTCCCGAGCTCGCACCGCGCTCGCCCGTCGTCGCGTTCGCGATCACGTGGGCCTTCGGAGCGCTCGCCGCGATCGCGGTGGGCGTGTTCGCTCCCTTCGATCAGCGCTTCGCCTGGATGGCGATCGGCGCCGGGGCGAGCCTTCTCGTCGCGTTCGCCGTGAACCTCTGGCACGGCCGCGCCGAGGGATTCATCGTCCGCACCGCCGCCTCCGTGCTCGGCGCGCTGCTGCTGATGGGCTTCATCTCCCTCGGCTTCGCCCTCGCGGCCATCGCCGCCTGAACCCGCCGCGCGGCATCCAGTAGGCTGATGCCATGGATCTCGTCGCCCTCGAACTCTTCTTCGTCGGACTGCTCGGCCTCGCCGGCCTGGCGATCGCGTTCATCTCGGGCGCGGTCCTCGTCAACCTCTTCCGCGGCCAGCGCTGATCTGACGCCGGTCCGCGCGGCAGGGTCGCCGCAGGCGCTTCCTCCCGCCGCGGGTGACGCGACGGCCGCACGCTCGCTCCCGGGCCCGCGGTCCCGCACGGCGGATACGCTGGAGGGACCATGATCGAGATCCCCTCCGACCTTCCCGCGGACATCGTTCCCCTCTCCTGGCTGCTCGGCGTCTGGGAGGGCACGGGCGTCATCGACTACACCGTGGGCGAGACGAAGTACGAAGGCGAGTTCACTCATCGCGTGAGCTTCAGCCATGACGGCGGCGGCTACCTCAACTACTCCGCGACCGCGTGGCTCGCGGCCGACGGCGACAAGCCGTCGCAGCGCCTGACGGCGGAGACCGGCTACTGGCGCCTGGCGCGCCCCGCCCAGCCCACCGACGCCGGGCCGGGCCTGCTGCCGGCGCTCGAGACCGGCGAGGCCCGCACCGCCGACGATGTCGAGGCGCTGCGCAACGCCACGGGCGGATTCGACATCGAGGTCTCCCTGATCCACTCCGACGGCGTCAGCGAGCTGTACGTGGGCGAGGTGAAGGGGCCGCGCATCGATCTGGGCACCGACGCCGTGATGCGCTCGGCGAGCACCAAGCCCTACGCGGCGGCGACCCGACTGTACGGGCTCGTCGACGGCCACCTGCTGTGGGCGTGGGACATCGCCGCGCTCGGCCGCGAGCTCGGCTCGCACGCCTCGGCGCGCCTGGCGAAGGTCGACTGATGGACGCCGCAGACCGCCCCGACCCGCTGCGCGCCGGGCTCGGCGAGGGCGCGCCCGAGTGGGTGCGCACCCACTACGGCGACCCGATCCGCGAGCAGCGGGCACTCGCGCGGGGCGAGGCCGCCGCGCCCCTGGGCGACCGCGGCGTCGTGGCCGTCTCGGGCGAGGACCGGCTCAGCTGGCTCGACTCGATCACCTCGCAGCAGGTCGTCGCACTCGCCCCGGGCGAGAGCACCGAGCTGCTGATCCTCGACCCGCAGGGCCGGATCGAGCACGCCGCGGGCGTCGTGGACGACGGCGCGACGACGTGGCTCATCGCCGACGCGGGCGATGTCGCGCCGCTGGCGAAGTGGCTCACGATGATGCGCTTCCGCTCGCGCGTGGAGGTCGCCGTGCGCGACGACCTGCTCGTCGTCGGCGAGGTGCCGGGAGGAGCGGCCGAGGAGGCCGTCCGCGCGCGGTCGGTGATCGTGTGGACCGATCCGTGGGCGTCGGTGACCCCGGGCGGCTGGCAGTACGCCGTCGCACCCGCCCACCCCGGCGCCGAGCGCGCATGGAGCGAGGCGCTCGTGCCCCGCGACGCGGCCGAGCAGGTGCGCGCGCTGCCGCTGGCCGGCACGATCGCGGCCGACGCCCTGCGCGTGGCAGCGTGGCGCCCACGGTGGAGCCGCGAGGTCGACGACCGCGCGATCCCGCACGAGGCCGACTGGCTGCGCTCGGCCGTCCACCTCAACAAGGGCTGCTACCGCGGACAGGAGACGGTGGCGAAGGTGCACAACCTCGGGCACCCGCCGCGCCGCCTCGTGATGCTGCACCTCGACGGCTCCGACAGCGTGCTGCCCGAGCCCGGTGCGCCGGTGCTCGCGGGCGACGCCGAGGCCGGTCACGTCACCTCGTCGGCGCTGCACCACGAGCTCGGCCCGATCGCCCTCGCGCTCGTCTCGCGCCGCACGCCGGGCGACGCCGCGCTCGAGGTCGAGGCCGGCGGCACCCGCATCGCGGCGGCGCAGGAGATCATCGTGCCGGCCGACGCCGGGGCGACCGCCGAGGTGCCGCGCCTCACGCGCCTGTCGCGCCGGCCGCTCGCGACCGACCGCTGACACGTGCCCGACCGGGCGGCGATAGCCTCGAGTCGTGCCTGAGACCGATCCGCTCACCCAGGTGGTGCCCGCGAAGTGGCACGCCGGGTACCGCCCCCGCGTCGGCCTGCTGCGGCTGCGCGACTCGTGGGTGGCGATCGTGCAGATCGTCGTGGCGGTGACGCTCGCGTTCGTGGTGGCGCGGGTCGTGCTGGGGCACGAGCGGCCGCTGCTGGCCGCGACCGTGACGATCTCGAGCCTGGGGCTGCTGCGCGACGCGCGGCCGTCGAAGGTGCTGCAGACGGTGGCGGGCATGCTCACCGGCATCGCGATCGCCGAGGTGCTGCTGCTGGTCACCCGGCCCGGGTGGTGGCAGCTGGCCGTGGCGATGGCGATCACGCTCACCGTGGCGCGGTTCCTCTCGCCGTCGCCGCAGTTCCCCATCTCGGCGGCCGTGCAGACGGCGATCGCGTTCATGCTCCCGATCGGCGACTTCCCGGGCGAGCGGCTGCTGGACGGCGCGATCGGCGGCGCGTTCGCGCTGCTCGTGACCGCGCTGCTGCCGCGCAATCCGATGCGCGCCGTGCTGCGCGACGCCCGAACGGTGTTCGACGAGTTCGACCACGCGATCGCGCGGGTGGCGCAGGGGCTGCGGCGGGGCGATCGGCTGCGCGCCGAGCGCGGGCTGTCGCGGGCGCGCGATCTGCACGGTCCGATGCAGGTGTGGGCGGCGGCGATCGAGTCGGGTCAGGCGATCTCGCGCATGTCGCCGTTCCTGCAGGGCCGCAGGCAGGAGCTCGCCCGGCTCGCCCGCATGCAGGACGCCATGGACCTCGCCGCCCGCAATCTGCGGGTCGTCGCGCGGCGCGTGCACTACGCCGTCGACGACGGCGAGGAGCGGCCGGAGCTCGCCGACGTCGTGGCTGGGGTGCAGCGGTCCGCCGCGCTCGTGGCCGCGGCGGCCGAGGACGCCGGCCGCGAGCCCGAGGCGCGCGAGGCGCTGCGGGCGATCGCGGCGACGCTCGACCCCGCGGCGCTGCTGCCGCGGGCACGCCTGGGCGATCAGAACGTCGTCGCCTCGCTGCGCCCGCTCGTGGTCGACCTGCTCGTGGCCGCCGGCGAGCCGCGCGCCGACGCCGCCCGCGCGATCCCCCGCGTCTGACCCGGTGCGCCGCGACCCGCGACGTTCCGCAAAGGTATGAGATCTGGCGGTTTCGATCCCGGATAACCACCGTTTCTCATACCTTTCGGCGGCTGTGGAGAGTTCGCGCCGGGGCGAGCGCGGGTTGGGCAGACTCCGGGCATGCGGACCAGAGGCGAGCTGCCGCCCGGCTTGGGCCAGAGCTTCGCGGTCGCGCACGCCCGCGCGGAGGGGGTGAGCCGCGCTCGGCTGCGCGGCGCGGACCTGATCTCGACCGCGCACGGCGCGCGCTCGCTCAGCGCCGCGGCTCCGGGCGAGGAGCTTCCGCCGGCGGCGCGGGAGCGGGAGCGGGTGCTCGCACGGGCGCGCGAGCTCGCGACCGTCCTGGCGCCGCACGCCTTCTTCGCGGGGGTGACCGCCGCGGTGATCCACGGCATCCCCCTGCCGGCGTTCTCTCATTCGCTCCCGCGCGAACGCGGCTCCGCCGGGCCACCCGATCTGGCCCCGCTCGTAGTCGCCGTCCACAAGCCGCGCTCGGTGGTGCGACGGGCGAACGTGCGCGGCATCCACATCGATCCGGCGCTCGCGCCCGTCGTCGAGGTCGACGGGCTCCGGGTCACCGATCCCGTGTCGACCTGGGCGATGCTCGGCGCCCGGCTGTCGGAGCGGGACCTCGTCGTCGCGGCCGACCACCTGCTGCGCATCCCGCGGCACCCGGGCGGATTCCGGCCGCCCGAGCGACCCGCCTTCGCGACCCGGGAGCAGCTGGCGGCGGCGATCGGCCGGCGCCGAGGGGCCGAGAGGCTGCGTCGGGCGCTGGACCGGGCGCGCACGGGCGCATCGTCCCCCTCCGAGACGCGGGTGCGGCTGGTTCTGGTGGACGGCGGCTTGCCGGAGCCGAGCCTTGATTACGACGTCGTCGCGCCCGACGGCGCGTTCGTCGCCTGCCTCGATCTCGCGTACCCGCGAGTGCGGGTGGGGATCGAGTACGACGGAGCCGGGCACCGCGCGCAGAGGCAGTTCGAGCGCGACATCGCCAAGGGCGAATGGCTGCGCGATCTCGGGTGGGACATCGTGCGGTTCACGGCCGCCGACTTCCGCGATCCCGTCACCTCGGAGGCCCGGATCGTCGCGCGGGTGCGCGCGGCGATCCGCCGCCAGGAGTCCCGAAAGGTATGAGATCTGGCGGTTCTGACGGCGCGAAGCCGCCGTTTCTCATACCTTCAGGCCGGAAGGGGCGCGACGGCGCTCCACGGCACGGTCAGCTCGCCCAGGCGCCAGCGCGTGCGTCCGCCCTCGATCGGCCATCCCGCGGCTCGCAGGGCGGCGATCATCGCCAGCCACCGCTGCTCCGGGCCCCAGACGGCGTGCCCGGCGGCGCGCTCCCACTCGTCGTCGAGGGCGGTGAGCCAGGCGTGCACCCGCTCGCCCGGCACGTTGCGGTGGATGAGCGCCTTCGGCAGGCGCTCGGCCACGATCGACGGGCGCTCGAGTCCCCGCAGCCGCAGTGAGATGGTGAAGCGCAGCGGCCGGGCATCGGCGTCGACGTCGATCCACGACGACACGCGCCCGATCTCGTCGCACGTGCCCTCGACGAGCACGCCGCCGGGGGCGAGCCGCGCGCACATGCGGGCCCACGCGTCCGGCACGTCGGCCTCGTCGTACTGCCGCAGCACGTTGAAGGCGCGGATCACCGTGGGCCGGCGCGGCGACGGGACCTCGAACCCGCCCCGCGCGAACGACACACGCGCCTCCGGCGAGAAGCGCAGCTCGGCCCGGCGCACCGCCGCCAGCTGCGCGTCGGCCACCTCGACGCGATCGGGATCGATCTCGAGCCCGAGCACGTCCACGCCCGGCCGCGCGCGGCGCAGGCGGTCCTCGAGCTCGAGGGTGGTGACCCCGTTCGCGCCGAAGCCGAGGTCGACGACGAGCGGATCGCGGGCCGCGCGCAGGGCCGGCAGCTGTGCGATCCAGCGGTCCACGCGGCGCAGGCGATTCGTGCCGGTGGTGCCTCGGGTGGGGCGGCCGACGACTCGACCCGCGCGCCCGCCCTGCATGCCTTCATCCTCTCGCGCCCGATCGAGAGGATGCCGACAATCGCGCGCGCGATCCGCTCTAGCATGGGCAGCATGACGCACACGCTGATCCTGCTCCGCCACGGGCAGAGCGAATGGAACGAGAAGAACCTCTTCACCGGGTGGGTGGACGTCCGCCTGACCGAGACGGGCAAGGCGGAGGCCAAGCGGGGCGGCGAGCTGCTGCGGGAGCAGGGCGTGCTGCCGGACATCCTGCACACCTCCGTGCTCAGCCGCGCGATCCAGACCGCCGACATCGCCCTCGACGCGGCCGACCGCCTGTGGATCCCCGTCACCCGCTCGTGGCGTCTCAACGAGCGTCACTACGGCGCCCTGCAGGGCAAGGACAAGGCACAGATCCGCGACGAGTTCGGCGAGGAGCAGTTCATGACCTGGCGCCGCTCGTTCGACGTGCCGCCGCCCGCGATCGACCCGGGCAACGAGTACGCCCAGACCGATGACCCCCGCTACGTCGGCATCGACGGCGAGCTGCCGCAGACCGAGTCGCTCAAGCTCGTGATCGACCGCCTGCTGCCGTACTGGGAGGCCGAGATCGTGCCCGACCTCCGCTCCGGCAAGACGGTCATGGTCGCCGCCCACGGCAACTCGCTGCGCGCGCTCGTGAAGCACCTCGACGGGATCAGCGACGACGACATCGCGGGGCTGAACATCCCCACCGGCATCCCGCTCGTCTACGAGCTCGACGACGACATGCGCCCCACCGGTCCCGGCCGCTACCTCGACCCCGAGGCCGCCGCCGCCGGCGCCGCCGCGGTCGCCGCGCAGGGCAAGAAGTAAGGCCACACGCAGAAGGCGCCGCTCCCGTCAGGGGGAGCGGCGCCTTTCGCGTGAGCGGGGATCAGTGCTCGGACTCGCCCGGGCCGATCCAGTCGCCGGTCGCGAGGTAGACCATCTTCTTGGCCACGCCCACCGCGTGGTCGGCGAAGCGCTCGTGGTAGCGGCTGGCGAGGGTCGCGTCGACGACGGCCGCGGCGTCGGCGGCGGTCTGCGCGCCGAGCACCTTCTCGAAGACCGAGGCGTGCAGCTCGTCGACCTCGTCGTCGGCGTTGCGGATCGCATCGGCGATCGCGACGTCCTGCGTGCGCAGCAGCTCGGTGAGCTGGCGGGCGATCTCGACGTCCTGCTTGCCCATCTGCTCGAAGGTGCTCTTGAAGCCCTTTGGGATGGCGCGCTCCGGGTAGCGCATGCGCGCGAGCTGGGCGATGTGCTCGGCGAGATCGCCCATGCGCTCGAGCGACGCGCTCGTGCGCAGTGCCGCGACGACGATGCGCAGGTCGCGGGCGACCGGCTGCTGCATCGCGAGGATCTCGATGGCGAGCTCGTCGAGCTCGACCGACTTCTCGTCGATCACCGAGTCGCCGGCGATGACCTCCTCGGCTAGGGCGACATCGCTCGTGCCGAAGGCCTTGGTGGCCTTGTCGATCGCGACGGTGACGAGCTCGCTGATCTCGACGAGCCGGGACTGCACCTCTTCAAGCGACTGGTGGAAGACTTCGCGCATCGGTGGGTGACCTTTCATGGGCGCATGCATCTGCGCGCGCAACGATACTCGTGCACGCGGTCGGCTCGAGTCTGGTCAGCGAAGGTTAACGGATGGTGACGCGGCTCGGAACACTCGTCCGCGCATCCCCGAGAAGGTGCACATCCGGTGAACGGCACGATCCGGGCCGTTCTACGCTGATGGCATGGACTCCACGCAGCTCGTGCTGCTCGCCCTGCTCCTGGGGGCGCTCATCGGGGTCGGCATCACCCTCCTGCTGGTCGTCGCCGTGCGCGCGCGCGAGCGGATCCTGCGCGAGAACAGCGACGCGCTGCCGACGGGGGTGAGCGCCGTGCTCGCCGCCCTCGACGAGCCCGCCGCCGTCGTCGACTCCTCCGGCACCGTGCTCGAGATCTCGCACGCGGCCGACTCGCTCGGCTTCGTGCCGGGCCGCCCGCTCGAGTACCCCGGGCTGCGCGACCTGCTCAAGGTGGCCCGGGGAGCGGGCACCGCCCACGAGTCGATGCGCCTGCCGACCGGCAAGCTCAAGGGCCAGGAGCGGCTCATCTCCGCCCGGATCTCGCGCCTGACCGAGCGGTGGTTCCTGCTCATCGCGCGCGACCTCACCGAGCAGGAGCGGCTGCAGCAGATGCGCCAGGACTTCATCTCGAACACGAGCCACGAGCTGAAGACGCCGGTGGGCGCCATCACGCTGCTGGCGGAGGCGATCGACACGGCCGCCGACGAGCCCGAGGAGGTGCGCCGGTTCGCCTCGCGCATCTCGGCGGAGGCCGAGCGGCTGGGGCAGCTCACGGGTCGCATCATGCACCTCTCGCGCCTGCAGGCGACCGACGAGCTGACCACCTTCGGCGACGTGGCGATCGACGAGGTCGTCACCGCCGCGATCGAGTCGAACGCCGTCCAGGCCGACTCGGAGGGCGTCGAGCTCGTCCGCGGCGGCGATCGCGGGCTGTACGTGCGCGGCGACGCGCAGATCCTCATCGAGGCGGTCGGCAACCTCATCGCCAACGCGATCGCCTACTCGCCCCGAAACTCCCGCGTCGGGATCGGCGTGCGCGGCGACGGCGAGGCCGTCGACATCGCGGTCACCGACCAGGGGATCGGCATCTCGGAGGCCGACCAGGAGCGCGTCTTCGAGCGCTTCTACCGCGCCGATCAGGCCCGCTCCCGCCGCACCGGCGGCACCGGCCTGGGCCTGTCGATCGTGAAGCACGCGGTCTACCGCCACGGCGGCGAGGTCAAGCTCTGGTCGCAGCCCGATCGCGGCTCGACCTTCACCATCCGCCTGCCCCGCATCGAGGCGCCCGTGCGCGAGCCCGAGCGTCGCCCCAAGAGCTCCGCCCGCAAGGCGGCCCGTTCCCTCAAGAAGGAGAAAGCATGACCCGCGTGCTCCTCGTCGAAGACGAACCCGACCTCGCCGACCCGCTCGCGTACCTGCTGCGCAGAGAGGGGTTCGACGTCGAGATCGCCGAAGACGGTGACGCGGCCCTGATCGCGTTCCGCGAGCGAGGCGCCGACATCCTGCTGCTCGACCTCATGCTGCCCGGCATGCCGGGCACCGAGGTCTGCCGGCAGGTGCGCACCACCTCGAGCGTGCCGATCATCATGCTCACCGCCAAGGACAGCGAGATCGACATCGTCGTGGGCCTGGAGCTGGGCGCCGACGACTACGTGACCAAGCCGTACTCCGCGCGCGAGCTGCTGGCCCGCATGCGCGCGGTGCTGCGCCGCGCGCAGCAGGACGAGGCCGAGCTGGAGGAGCGTGTGCTGCAGGGCGGCCGGGTGACCCTCGACATCGATCGCCACACGGTCGCGGTCGACGGCGAGCCGATCAGCATGCCGCTGAAGGAGTTCGAGCTGCTCGAGGTGCTCATGCGCAACGCCGGCCGCGTGCTCACCCGCGGTCAGCTCATCGACCGGGTCTGGGGCAGCGACTACTTCGGCGACACCAAGACGCTCGACGTGCACATCAAGCGCATCCGCTCGCGCATCGAGGAGCACCCGAGCGAGCCGGTCATGCTCGTCACCGTGCGCGGTCTCGGCTACCGCTTCGAGGCGCTCTGATCCCATCGGGTACGAGAAAGGCGCCCCCGCGTTCCGCGGTGGGCGCCTTTCTCGATGCGACGGGTCACTCCGAGGGAGCGAGGCCCTCGAGGTATCCCAGCTCCTCGTCGAACACCTGGACCTCGGCCTGGACGGGCTCGCCGCCGGTCGAGAACGCGATCGGCAGGGTCGCGCCGGCCGGGGTGTCGATGCCCTCGAGCAGCACGGGGTCGTCCTCGCCGCCCAGGCTCAGCGTCTCGTCGGCCGGCACGTCGACCTCGGCGCCGCCGCCGTTCCACGACAGCGTGACGGTGACGGGCTCGTCGGTCTTGTTGACGAAGGCGGCGACGAGGTTGCCGTCGGTGCCGTCCTCGTTCGCGACGATCAGGGTGTTGAGGATCTCGACCGGCGAATCGTCGCCGACCGGGATGTTCACGCCGTCGGCGGGGGAGTACTGGATGGTGGTCGCCTGATGCGTGATGGCGGCACAGCCGGCCGTGCCGAGCACGACGAGGCCGCCCAGTGCGAGGGACGCGAGAGAGCGCGAGTTCACGGATCCTCCAGGTGGTGCGGGATGTCCGCCGACCGGCGGGCCCGCACATCAGTCTAGAGGGTCGCGCGCGGCGGATCGGGCGGCGTTGGGCGGCCCCGCCAGGCCCGAATCTGTGAGGAGGGGAACCTTAGTGCATTCCCGGCTGTGATATCCTGGAGAACGCCGAAAGGACACACATTCTATGCTTTTTGAGGTTGGAGAGACCGTCGTCTACCCCCACCACGGGGCCGCGACGATCATGGAAGTCAAGACCCGCAAGATCAAGGGCGAAGAGAAGGTCTACCTCAAGCTGAACGTCACGCAGGGCGATCTCATCATCGAGGTGCCCCAGGAGAACGTCGACCTGGTCGGCGTCCGCGACGTGATCGGCCAGGACGGCCTCGACAAGGTCTTCGAGGTCCTGCGCGCGCCGTTCACCGAGGAGCCCACCAACTGGTCCCGCCGTTACAAGGCGAACCTGGAGAAGCTCGCGTCGGGCGACGTGATCAAGGTGAGCGAGGTCGTCCGCGACCTGTGGCGCCGCGATCAGGACCGTGGCCTCTCGGCGGGTGAGAAGCGCATGCTCGCCAAGGCGCGTCAGATCCTCACGTCGGAGCTCGCGCTGGCCGAGAAGATCGACGAGGAGAAGGCCGCGACGCTCCTCGACGAGGTTCTCGCCTCCTGAGCGACTGATCTCTCGGGCGGTCGCGACCGACCGTCCGTGCCACGTACCGCCGGGTGCCTTCGGGTACCCGGCGGTACGTTTATGGAGTGACCCAGACGCAGCCCTCCGCACCCCCGCTCGCGCCGCGCATCGCGGCGATCGTCGTCGCCGCGGGCTCCGGCACGCGACTCGGCGCCGGGGCCCCGAAGGCGTTCGTCGGCCTCGACGCCCACACGATCCTGCGCCACGCGCTCCGCGGCGTCTTCGCCGGACCGCTCGCGCAGGTGATCGTGGTCGCACCGCAGGATCGCGTCGGCGAGGCGCTTACCGACGCCCGCGAGGCGGCGGGCGATCGCGCCCCGCTCGTCTCGGTCGTGGCCGGGGGAGCGTCGCGCCAGGAGTCGGTCGCGGCGGGGCTGGCGCGCGTGCTGCCCGAGATCGAGATCGTGCTCGTGCACGATGCCGCCCGCGCGCTGACGCCGCCGGCCGTGTTCGAGCGCGTCGTCGAGGCGATCGACCGCACCGGGTGGGGCGCCGTGCCGGTGCTGCCGGTGATCGACACGATCAAGCGCGTCGAGGGCGAACGGATCGTCGGGGTCGTCGACCGCAGCGAGCTCGGGGCCGCGCAGACGCCGCAGGGCTTCCGCCGCGACGTGCTCGAGGCCGCCTACGCGGCGGCCGAGCGCGAGTACACCGACGACGCCGCCCTGGTCGCCGACGCCGGCCATCCCATCGCCGCCGTCGACGGCGACCCGCTGGGCTTCAAGATCACCACGCCCGCCGACCTCGAGCGCGCCCGCACGCTCGTCGCGGGCGACCCGATCGCTCCGGTGGGGCCCGCGGCCCGGGACGCGGCGGGCGACGCGCGACCGGCCGGGCCGCCGCGCGTCGGCGTGGGCACCGACGCGCACGCGTTCGGCGGCGAGGGCACGCTCTGGCTCGCGGGCCTGGAGTGGCCGGGCGAGCCCGCGCTGGCCGGACACTCCGACGGCGACGCCGTCGCGCACGCGATCGTCGACGCGCTGCTCTCGGCCACCGGCCTGGGCGACATCGGATCCCGCTTCGGCACCGATCGGCCGGAGCTGGCCGGCGCGCACGCCGAGGCGTTCCTCGCCGAGACCGCGCGCCTCGTGCGCGAGGCCGGGTGGGAGATCGGCAACGTGTCGGTGCAGGTGCAGGCCCAGCGCCCGCGGTTCGCGGCGCGCCGGGCCGAGGCCGAAGCCGCGCTGTCGGCCGCGCTCGGCGGGGCGCCCGTCTCCGTCTCGGCAACGACCACCGACGGCCTGGGCTTCACCGGGCGCGCGGAGGGCGTGCAGGCCCTCGCCGTCGCCCTCGTCGTCCCGGTCTGAGCGCACCGAGCGATCCGCCGGCGCTCCCTAGCTGTAGTTCCCCGACACGTTGTGAACGTGTGAGCTGAGGCGAGGGCCTCCGGGACGATGTGGGTTACCACACTCACTACGTCACAACGGAGGCCCTCGTGACTCACGCTAACGCTCCCTTGACGCCGGAAGGGCGTCGTCGCCTCGCATCCGCGATCGTCGATGCCGGTTGGACGATCCGGCGGGCAGCGGAACGGTTCAACTGCTCGCCCGCGACCGCGTCGAAGTGGGCCAAACGCTACGCCGCGGGCGAGCCGCTCACCGACAGGTCGTCACGGCCGGTGTCGTCGCCGCATCAGTTGTCACGGCGCACGGAGCGGCGGATCATCGCGTTGCGGTTCACCCGCCGTTGGGGGCCTCACCGGATCGCGTATCACCTGCGCCTGGCTCGCTCGACGGTCGGGCGGGTCCTGGCCCGCTACGGGATGCCGTTGCTCAAGCACCTGGACCGGTTCACCGGACTGCCGGTCCGCAAGCCCAAACCGATCCGTTACGAGGCGTCGCGGCCGGGCGAGCTGGTCCATGTCGACATCAAGAAGCAGGGGCGCATCCCCGAAGGCGGCGGGCACCGCGCCCTCGGCCGGGCAGCAGGCAACCGGGACCGACAGCGCGGTGTCGGCTACGCGTTTGTCCACAACGCGATCGACGACCACTCCCGGTTGGCGTATTCGGAGATCCTCGATGACGAGCGCAAGGAGACGGCTGCAGCGTTCTGGATCCGCGCCCGCGCGTTCTTCGCGGATGCGGGGATCACGGTCACTGCGGTGATGACGGACAACGGCGCCTGCTACCGCTCACATGCCTTCCGAGATGCGCTCGGCAATGGAGTGAAGCACCGTCGAACGCGGCCCTACCGGCCGCAGACGAACGGGAAGGTCGAGCGCCTCAACCGCACCGCCGAGGACGAATGGGCATACGCCCGCTTCTACCCGAACGAATCGACCCGCATCGAGGCGTTCCCGGCCTGGCTGCATCACTACAATCACCACCGACCCCACACCGCCCTCGGCGGCCAGACCCCGGCCTCACGCGTTCACAACCTCACGGGGAACTACACCTAGCCCTCGACCGCGAACGGCTCCGGGTCGCGGGGCGCGCGCGAGCCCCGGGCGAGCAGCGCCAGGCCCGCGCCGAGCACGACGAGCCCGGCGATCGCGAGCGGGGCGAGCTGCTCGTGCAGCACCGCGAGACCGAGCACGCTGGCCGTGAGCGGCTCGCCGAGCGTGAGCGTCGCGGCCGCCGCCGCGCTGAGCCCGCCGAGGCCCCACGTGAACAGGGCGTAGGCGACCGTGACGGTCGCGAGACCGAGCCAGAGCGCCATCACGACGCCGCGCGGCTCGCCGAGCCACGACAGGTCGCCGGCGAAGAGGAACGGGATCGCGAGCACGGCCGAGCCGCCGCCCATCGAGCCCACGACCGTGAACGGGTGCCAGCCGTCGTCGAGCAGCCGGCGCTGCGCCACCGCGAGCACCGCGAAGGAGGCCCCGGCGCCGATCGAGCCGAGCACCCCGACCGGATCGGCGGCGACCTCGCCGCCCCCGCCCACGCCGAGCAGGACCACGCCGACGGTGGCGAGGGCCGTGGCCGACATCCAGATGCCGCTGGGCAGGCGGCGATGCAGCACGCCCTCGATGACGCCGGCGATGACGGGCGAGGAGCCGAGCGCGATCACCGTGCCCACCGCCACGCCATTGAGCGAGGTGCCGAGGAAGAACAGCGGCTGGTACACCGTCAGGCACACCGCCGTCAGCGCCATGAGCCCCACGGGGCGGGCCGTCGCGCGCGGCCGGGCGGCGCCGGGATTGCGGCGCCGACGCAGCCACGCGGCCGCGGCGGTGAGCGCGGCCAGGGCCGTGCCGCCGATCACCAGCCGCACGCCGCCCACGGTGAACGGGGTGGTGCCCTCGGGCCCGAGCGCCTGCGAGGTGCCGGTCGTGCCGAAGAGGACGGCGGCGGCGAGGACGGCGATCACGAACGGCACGAGACTGTTCTATCCCACGCGTGCGTCGGCGCCGTTTCGCGCGCCCTCCGGGCGACCGTAATCTTCAGGCGCCCATCAGTAGGCTGGTGACGTGACTCTCCGGCTCTACGACACGCGCGCCCAGGCGCTGCGCGACTTCGTGCCCCTCGACGCCCGGAACGTCACGATGTACGTCTGCGGCCCGACTGTGCAGTCCGGCCCGCACGTGGGACACCTGCGAGGGGCGCTGGCCTTCGACGTGCTGCGCCGCTGGCTCGAGCACCGCTTCGGCCGCGTCACGTTCGTGCGCAACGTCACCGACATCGACGACAAGGTGCTCGCGAACGCGACGCCCGAGGAGCCGTGGTGGGCGCTCGCGTACCGCATGGAGCGCGAGTTCGACGCGGCGTATGCCGCGATCGGCATCCTCCCGCCCACGTACGAGCCGCGCGCGACCGCCTCGATCCCGCAGATGCAGGAGCTCATCGGCGCGCTCATCGAGCGCGGGCACGCCTACGCGGCCGCCGGCGACGTGTACTTCGACGTGCGTTCGTGGCCCGCGTACGGATCGCTCACCCGGCAGCAGACCTCCGACATGGAGGAGGCCGCCGACGCGGACCCGCGCGGCAAGCGCGACCCGCACGACTTCGCGCTCTGGAAGGGCCGCAAGGACGGCGAGCCCGCCGACGCGACCTGGGACTCGCCGTGGGGACCGGGTCGGCCCGGTTGGCACATCGAGTGCTCCGCCATGGCGCGCCGCTACCTGGGGGCGGAGTTCGACATCCACGGCGGCGGGCTGGACCTGCGCTTCCCGCACCACGAGAACGAGCTCGCCCAGTCGACGGCGGCCGGCGACGCCTTCGCGCGGTACTGGCTGCACAACGGGCTCGTGACGGTGGACGGCCAGAAGATGTCGAAGTCGCTCGGCAACTTCACCCTCGCCGCCGACCTGCTCGCCGCGCGCCCCGCGCACGTCGTCCGCTACGCCCTCCTCGCCGCGCACTATCGCTCGAGCCTGGACGTCTCCGACAAGGCGCTCGACGAGGCCGCCGCGGCGTTCGATCGGATCACCGGCTTCCGCGTCCGTGCCGAGCGCGCCGGCGTGACGGTCGCGCCGGCCGCGCCGCCGGCGGCGTTCGCGGACGCCATGGACGACGACCTCGGCGTCCCGCAGGCGCTCGCCGCGCTGCACGAGACCGTCCGTGCCGGCAACACCGCCCTCGACGCGGGCGACCGCGAGGGCGCCGCGCGCGCGGCCGGTGAGCTGGCGGCGATGCTGCGCATCCTCGGCCTCGACGAGCGCCCCGAGGCCGGCGGCGACGAGTCCGCCGCGGCCCAGACCCTCGACACCCTCATGACCACCCTCATCGCCCAGCGCGCCGACGCGCGTGCGGCGAAGGACTGGGGCACCGCCGATCGGCTGCGCGACGCGTTCGCCGCCGCCGGCATCGCCCTCGAAGACACCCCAGACGGCACCCATTGGAGCATCGAATGACGAAGCCCGGACGCCCCGGCGCCAGCCGCGGCAAGAAGAAGGGCCCGACCAAGGGCACGGGCGGCCACGGCCGCAAGTCGCTCGAGGGTCGCGGCCCCACCCCGAAGGCCGAGGACCGGCCGTACCACAAGGCGCACAAGAGCAAGGTGCTCGCCGAGCGCGCGGCCGCCAAGCGCCCGGCGCAGGGCCGCACGCCCCAGCGCCGTCCGAACGACGACAACGAGTACGTCACCGGCCGCAACTCGGTGCTCGAGGCGCTGCGCGCCAAGATCCCCGCGAACACGTTCTACATCGCCCAGCGCGTGGAGATGGACGACCGCGTCAAGGAGATGCTGTCGATCGCCGCCAAGCGCGAGATCCCCGTGCTCGAGGTCACCCGTCCGGAGCTGGATCGCATGGCGGGCTTCGACGGCGTGCACCAGGGCGTGGCGCTCAAGGTGCCGCCGTACGAGTACGCGCACCCGCAGGACCTGCTCGAGGAGATCATCGACCGCGACGAGACGCCGCTGCTCGTGGCCCTCGACGGCGTGACCGACCCGCGCAACCTCGGCGCGATCATCCGCTCCACCGCCGCGTTCGGCGGCCAGGGCGTGATCATCCCGCAGCGCCGCTCGGCGGGCGTCAACTCGGCCGCGTGGAAGACCAGCGCCGGCGCCGCCGCCCGGATCCCGGTGGCGATGGCCTCGAACCTCACCTCGACGCTCAAGGATCTCAAGAAGCAGGGCGTGTTCGTGCTCGGCCTCGACGGCGACGGCGACGTGTCGCTGCCGGAGCTCGCGCTCGCCGACCGCCCGATCGTCATCGTCGTCGGCAGCGAGG
This sequence comes from Microbacterium sediminis, assembly GCF_004564075.1. Taxonomy (NCBI): domain Bacteria; kingdom Bacillati; phylum Actinomycetota; class Actinomycetes; order Micrococcales; family Microbacteriaceae; genus Microbacterium; species Microbacterium sediminis. The sequence continues at coordinate 2,145,773 of NZ_CP038256.1, read as the reverse complement.
GCAAGGGCCTCTCGCGCCTGGTCACCGAGAACTGCGATCAGGTGGTCTCGATCCCGATCTCCGCGGCGACCGAGTCGCTCAACGCGGGCATCGCGGCGTCGGTGGCGCTGTACCAGGTCGCCACCACGCGCGCCGCGCAGCAGGCGGGCTGACCCCGCGCGTCAGGCGGAGGCGGCCGGCTCCTCGGGCTCGGCCGCCCACCGCTGGGCGTAGCGCGCCAGCGGCTGGATCGCGGTGAGCAGCTCCGCCCCGCGGGGCGTGAGGCCGTACTGCACCGTGACGGGCATGGTGGGCTGCACGGCGCGCGCCACGAGGCCGGCCTGCTCGAGCTCGCGCAGGCGCACCGACAGCATGCGGTCGGACAGGCCGTCGACCATGCCGCGGATCTCGCGGAACCGGTGGGCCCCGCGGCCGATCGCGAGCAGCACCGAGCTGCTCCAGCGGCGGCCGATCATCTCGATCATCGTGGTCGCGCGGCGGCATTCCTCGTCGTCGATGAGGGGCCACGGTCGCTCGGGTGTGCTCACATACGAATAGTAAGTCGCTGACGGGCCGATTGCGGCCGATCGCGCCGGGGTCGAGGCTGGGGGCATGCCCGACTATGGCCACCCCCTGCGCTTCGGCACCTTCGTCACGCCCCGCAACGCGCCTCCCGCGCGCCCCGTCGAGCTCGCGGTGCTCTCCGAGCGGCTCGGCTTCGACCTCGTCACCTTCCAGGACCACCCGTATCAGCCCGGCTTCCACGACACGTGGACGCTGCTGAGCTGGGTCGCCGCCCGCACCTCGCGCATCCACGTGTCCGGCAACGTGCTCAACCTGCCGCTGCGGCAGCCCGCGGTGCTCGCGCGCGCGTCCGCGAGTCTCGACCTGCTCTCGGGCGGGCGCTTCGACCTCGGCCTCGGCGCCGGCGGCTTCTGGGACGCCATCGAGGCCATGGGCGGACGGCGCCTCACGCCCGGGCAGGGCGTGGATGCGCTCAGCGAGGCGATCGACATCATCCGCGGGATCTGGGATCCGCATCGCCGCGGGCCCCTGCGCGCCGGCGGCCGCTGGCACCGGGTGGACGGTGCCAAGACCGGCCCGGCCCCGGCGCACGAGATCCCGATCTGGCTCGGGGCGTACAAGCCGCGCATGCTGCGGCTGACCGGGCGCAAGGCGGACGGCTGGCTGCCGAGCCTCGGCTACCTCGAGCCGGGCGCCCTGGCGGCGGGGAACCGGGCGATCGACGACGCGGCGACCGAGGCCGGCCGCGACCCGCGAGAGATCACGCGGCTGCTGAACATCCCGCCGCAGACTCCGGCGGCCGAGCTCGCGCGGCTGGCGCTGGAGGACGGCATCAGCGTGTTCATCGTCGCGAGCGACGACGAGCGCACGCTCGAGGCCTTCGCCGGTGAGATCCTCCCGACCGTGCGTGAGGAGGTCGACCGCGAGCGGGCCGGGCGCGGCGTCTCCGTCGCCGGCCGCGTGCGCGGGACCGCCGCGCTCGCGCGCCGCTCACCCGGAATCGCCTACGACGAGCTGCCCTCCTCGCTCGCCGACGTGGCGATCGAGCCCGGCGACGTCGCGTACGGCCGCTACCGCTCCACCTACCTGCGCGGCGCCGCCCCGGGCCTCGTGCTCGCGCCCCGCACGCTGGATCAGCTGCACGACGCGGTGGCCGTCGCCCGCGCGCACCGCCACCTGCCGCTCGGGGTGCTGAGCGCGGGCCACGGCATCTCGGGGCGCTCGATCAACGACGGCGGCCTCGTGCTCGACGTCGGCGCCTTCGACGAGATCACCGTGCTCGACCCCGCCTCCGGGCGCGTGCGCCTCGGTCCCGGCGCCCGGTGGGCCGACGTGGCGCGCGCCCTCGCGCCGCACGGGCTGGCGATCTCCAGCGGCGACTACGGCGGCGTGGGCGTGGGCGGGCTGGCGACGGCGGGCGGCATCGGCTGGTTCGCCCGCGCGCACGGCCTGACGATCGACCGGATGCGTGCCGTCGACGTGGTGCTCGCGGACGGCTCCCTCGTGCGCGCGAGCGAGGCGGAGGAGCCCGACCTGTTCTGGGCGATGCGCGGCGCCGGCGCCAACTTCGGCATCGCGGTCTCGTTCGAGTTCGACGCCGTCCCCGTCGGGCGCGTCGGCTTCGCGCAGCTGGTCTTCGACGCCACCGACGCCGCCGAGTTCCTGGAGGGGTGGGGCGCGTTCATCGAGCGGGCCGATCGCGCGGTGTCGGGCGAGGTGATCCTCTCGTCCGGCTCGGGAGACGGCCGCCGCAGCGCGCAGGCGCTGCTCGTGGTCGACGACGACGATCCCGAGCGGATCATCGCGCACCTGCAGCCGATCGCCCAGGTGGCGCCGCTGATCGATCAGTCGGTGGCGCTCGTCACGTACGACCAGATCATGGGCGCCTTCCCGAGCGACGGGCCGCAGCAGGGGCGCGGGGAGCCGATGTCGCGCTCGGGCCTGCTGCGCCGCATCACGCCGGAGTTCGCGCGCGAGTCGCACGCCCTGCTGGACGCGGGAGCGAGCCACTTCTTCGCGGTGCGGGCCGTAGGCGGGGCCGTGGCGGACGTGCCCGCCGACGCCACGGCGTACGGCTGGCGCGACGCCGGCTTCTCGGTCGCCGCCTTCGGCTCGCCGCGCTCCGGGCTCGACGCGCACTGGTCGCGGCTGCTGCCCTTCTTCGAGGGCATGTACCTGAGCTTCGACTCGACCACGCCGCCGCCGGTGGAGCGTGCCTTCCCGCCCGCGCACCTGCGTCGGCTGCGCGAGCTGAAGCGGCGCTACGACCCGACGGGGCTGTTCCGCGACAACTTCTTCATCGATCCGGACGCGCCGGCCGGGGCATGAGCGCGGCTCAGACGAAGTCGCGCCAGTCGCCCTCGACCTCGTCGGGCGACGTCGTGCGGACGGCGGCGGTGATCGTCTCGGTCGGCGGGCCCATGATCGTGGCCTCGTCGCGCCGGTGGCGCAGCACCGTGTCGATGTAGCTGGAGAGGGTCTCGGCCAGCGGCACCCATTGCTCGCGCTGCTCGGAGATGAGCCAGCGGTGCTCGAGCACCTGGTGGAACACCTCGGCGGGCTCGAGTTTGGCGCGCAGGTCGAACGGGATCGCGCGGATCACCGGCTCGAACACGCGCGTGAGCCATTCGTGCGCCGCGACCTCCTCTTCCTCCTCGCTGCGGCCGGTGCGCGCGCGGTACTCGTCGAGGTCGTTGAGCAGGCGGCGGGCCTGGTTCTCCTGCACGTCGAGCCCGGTCAGCCGGAGCAGCCGACGCTGGTGGTGCCCCGCGTCGACGACCTTCGGGGTGATCGAGACGTGGGTGCCGTCGGCGGCGGTCTGGATCGCCATCTCGTCGATGTCGAAGCCGAGCTCGTTCAGGCGCCGCACGCGCTCGGTGATGCGCCACGCCTCGGTCATGTCGAACGACTCGGGCGCCGTCAGCTCCGCCCACAGCGACCGGTAGGCCGAGACGATGCCGTCGGCGATCCGGATCGCCTCGACGTCGGAGTCGAGCCGGCCGCTCGCGGCGAGGTCCATGATCTCGCCGGCGATGTTGGTGCGGGCGAGATCGAGATCGTGCTCGCGCTGCCCGTCGGTCAGGCCGCCCTCGTGCAGCTCGCCCGTCTCGGCGTCGACGAGGTAGGCGGCGAAGGCGCCCGCGTCGCGCCGGAACAGCGTGTTCGACAGCGACACGTCGCCCCAGTAGAAGCCCACGTTGTGCAGGCGCACGAGCAGCAGCGCCAGCGCGTCGACCAGGCGGGTGGCCGTCGACGGCTGCAGCGTGTGCGTGAACAGCGCGCGGTAGGGCATCGAGAAGCTCAGGTGCGCGGTCACGAGCGCCGAGGGGAGCGCCTCACCGGTGGGAAGCGTGCGGTCGGCGATCACCGCCACGCGGCGCACGCAGGGGATCTCGAGGCGCCGCAGCGCGCCGAGCATCTCGTACTCGCGCCGGGCCATCGTCTCGGTGGTCTCCTTGACGGCGACCACCTGGCCCGACAGCTCGCTGAAGCGCACCGTGTGGCGCGAGATGCCCTTCGGCAGCCGCACGATGTTCTCGCTCGGCCAGTCCTCCAGCGGCACGCGCCAGGGCAGGGTCAGCAGCTGCGGGTCGATCTCCGCGGCGGTGATCCGGAGTGATTCGGGCACAACGCGCTCCCGTCGGATGCGCCGCGGCGCGGACCCGCTGAAGGCAGGCCCGCGCCGCGGGGGTGGAACGGACGATCAGACGGCCGCGATGGCCTTCTCGATGAGACGCTCGCCCGTCTCGAGGTCGAACACGTGCACGTGGTCGGGCACCGGGGTGAGCGCGACCGTCTCGCCGGCCATCGGGTGGGTGCGGCCGTCGACGCGCGCGACGATGTCGGTGCGCTTGCCCTCGATCTCGCTGTGGCCGTAGAGGTAGCCGTCGGCGCCGAGCTCCTCGACGAGGTCGACCGTCACCTGCAGGCCCTCGCCGCCGGCCGGGCCGACCTGGATGTCCTCGGGGCGCACGCCGACGGTGACCTCCGAGCCGTGTGCCTTGGCGAGCGCCGACGCCTCGATCGGCACGGTCTTGCTGCCGAACTTGATGCCGCCCTCGACGATGTCGGCGGGGAACAGGTTCATCGCGGGGGAGCCGATGAAGCCGGCGACGAACACGTTCGTCGGAGCCTCGTACAGGTCGCGCGGCGTGCCGACCTGCTGCAGGATGCCGTCCTTGAGCACGGCGATCCGGTCGCCCATGGTGAGCGCCTCGGTCTGGTCGTGCGTGACGTACACCGTGGTGACGCCGAGGCGGCGCTGGAGCGAGGCGATCTGGGTGCGGGTCTGCACGCGCAGCTTGGCGTCGAGGTTCGACAGCGGCTCGTCCATGAGGAACACCTGCGGCTCGCGCACGATCGCGCGGCCCATGGCGACGCGCTGACGCTGACCGCCCGAGAGCGCCTTCGGCTTGCGGTTCAGGTAGGGCTCCAGATCGAGCAGCTTGGCGGCCTCGAGCACGCGGTCGGCGCGCTCCTGCTTGCCGACGCCGGCGATCTTCAGGGCGAAGCCCATGTTCTCGGCGACCGTCATGTGCGGGTACAGCGCGTAGTTCTGGAAAACCATCGCGATGTCGCGGTCCTTCGGCGGCACGTCGGTGACGTCGCGATCGCCGATGAGGATGCGTCCGTCGTTGACCTCTTCGAGGCCGGCGAGCATGCGCAGCGAGGTCGACTTTCCGCAACCCGACGGGCCGACCAGGACGAGGAACTCGCCGTCGCCGATCTCGAGGTTCAGCTTGTCGACCGCAGGACGGGTGCCACCGGGGTAGGTGCGGGTGGCGTTGTCGAACGTGACGGATGCCATGTCAGTTTCTCCTTCACCGGCAGGTACGTGCCGGACGATCCGTAGTGAATGGAACGGCGGGCGCACCCACCGCGACCCTCCGTTGGGTCCCGATCAGTATGGCACGCGGGGGTCCGTCACGGGCGGTTCCTGAGTGGCGGGCGCGGAGCGGGTGAGCGACCGGCTGTGCTGCCCATCCCGGCCCGGGGAGCGCATTCCCAGGGCGCGGGACTATCCTCGGGAAGGTTGTGGAACCGCTTCGGCGGTGAGGGAGGACCATGTCGAGTGACGAGACGCCGGGCCGGCGCGACGCACTGCGGGCCAAGGCCAAGCAGGTGACGGCCAAGCAGACCCGCGCCCGCGTGCTGTGGCGCGTGGCCGCGGGAGTGGTGATCGTGGGCGCGCTGACCGCCGCCGGGATCGCGATCACCAACACGGTGGTGCCGGAGGTCACGGGCGAGACGCAGGTGCCGCGCGGCTTCGTGGAGGGCGGGTTCTCCGTGGACGATGTCGACCTCTCGAGCATGAGCGACGCGGCCACCCCCGAGGCGACGCCGGAGCCCGCCGAGGAGCCGCAGCCCTCGGAGACGCCGGCCGAGGAGCCCGTCCAGATCCGCATCTACGTCGACTACCTGTCGGAGGAGGCGGGTGCCTTCGAGGCGGCCAACGCCGCCCGGCTCGCGCAGTGGGTCACCGGCGGCGACGTGTCGCTCAGCTACCACCCGGTCGCGATGCTGACCGCCAAGTCGAGCGGCACCAAGTACTCGCAGCGCGCGGTCTCGGCGGCCGCGTGCGTCGCGACGCATTCCGGCAACGCGTTCGCGGCCTACAACCACGAGCTGCTCACCAACCAGCCCGAGGTGGGCACCGAGGGCTACACCGATGAGGAGCTCGCGGACCTCGCGGTCGCGGTCGGCGCCGAGAACACGCGCGAGGTGCGCGACTGCATCGAGGGCGAGGACTACGTCGCCTGGGCGCGCGAGGCCACGGCGGCGGCCCTCGACGGCGCGCTGCCGGGCACCGACGACGTGGAGCTCGCGGGTGTGCCGCTCATCCTCGTCGACGGCCAGGCCTACGTGGGCAGCCTCGACGATCCGGCCGAGTTCACCCAGTTCGTGCTCACGGTCGAGAGCGACGCCTACCTCGCGACCCCGACCCCCACGCCGACACCCGCGGAGTGACGCGACCCGCGGGCCTAGGATGGATCCCGCGCCGGCTTAGCTCAGTTGGTAGAGCAGCTGTCTTGTAAACAGCAGGTCGTGGGTTCGAGCCCCGCAGCCGGCACCATCGGCGAACGGGCGTGTCTGCAGCCCGGAGGCGGTCTTCGCCTCGATCGTGGACGCGTTCTCCGCGGGTTGCGGAATCAGTTGCGTTCCGTAACGGGCTCACGGGGCGTGATATCCGCGGACAGGGACGTCACCTCGCCGCTCGGTGAGGCAATGCCCGCACGGTTGACGAGGTGCTCCCCGTTGACGAGGAGCAGTTGCGGGCGAAACCTCCTCCCGAGCCGGTTTCTCCTCTCAACCCGTGGCGCAGCCGCTCCAGAACGCCGAGGTCCCGGGACCGTTCGCCGAACCATTGCACACCTGGAGTGCTCTCGTGAGGCGTGATGTCCGGGGCGTCGTGCGAACGGCTCGTGCCAGTAGAGTGGCAGGCATACGACGTCGGGCGCCGGCTGGCGCCCATCATGCACCTGTGCATGGGGGCTCGGGCGCGATCAGGTGGGGGACGCGCCAGAGGGAGGCCCCATGTCGTCCGAAGAGTGCTCGCCGACCCCCGTCGAACCGCCGAGCGCTTCCGCCACGCGGGACCCCGGCGGGCTCACCGCGTACCGCTCGCTGCCGGCGGCGGCGGGCTGGGGCTTCCTCGTCGCCACAGGCCTGGGCCGGCTCCCGCTGTCGATGGTGCCCCTGGCGATCCTGACCCTGGCGAGTGCCGCCACAGGCTCGATTGCCGTGGGAGGGGTCGCCGCAGCAGCGTCGGCCCTCGGCGAGGCGGTCGGGGCGCCCGTCGCGGGTGCGCTGACCGACAGGCACGGGCAGCGGCGTGTGCTGCTGATCGGCGTGGTCCTCCATCTCGCGGCGCTCCTGGCATTCGGTGCCTCGGCCGGCCTCGCGCCGGATCCCGTCGTCGTGATGCTCGCGGGCGCCGCGGGGCTCACCCTGCCCCAGGTGGGGGCGCTCTCGCGGGCGCGCTGGCTCGTCGTCGCGCCGCAGCACCGGCAGACCGCCTTCGCGTTCGAGGGCGCGATCGACGAGGTCGTCTACATCTTCGGCCCCGCGCTGGTCGGGCTCATCGCGGTCGTGTCGGGGCCGGCCGCCGCCCTCATCGTGTCGGGGCTGCTCGTCGCGGTCTTCGTGAGCTGGTTCGCGGTGCACCCGAGCCACCGTCTCGTCCCCCGCCGGCGGAAGCGATCCGCGACTGCCGGGGACGCGAGGCCGCCGCGGATGCGCGGCCGGGACCGCCTGCTCGTCGCGGTCGCCTTCACGGGCATGCTGGCGATGGGCGTCTTCTTCGGCGCCAGCCAGACCGGGCTGACCGCGTTCGCCGAGGAGGCCAGGATCTCGGGGGCGGGTCCGCTGCTGTACGCGGTGATGGCCGTGGGATCGGCGGCGACCACGCTGGCGATGGTCGCCGTGCCCGGACGCATCCGCCCGTGGGCTCGGTGGATGATCGCGGGCGCCGGGATGACGGCCGGATCGCTGCTCCTCGTGCTCGCGGACGACACGGCCATGGTGATCGTCGCGTGCGTCCTCGCCGGCGCCTTCCAGGGACCGTTGATGCTGACGGTGTTCGACGTCTCCGGGTCCGTCGCGCGACCCGGCAGCGGCGGCATCGTCATGACGCTCACCGCCAGCGGCGTCGTCCTCGGCCTCGCCGTCGGGGCCGCCGTCTCCGGCGTGCTGGCCGAGCATCTCGGCTCGGCGGGCGCGTTCGTCGTGGTGCTCGCCGTGTCGGCGCTGCAGGTCGTCCTGGGCTTCGGCATGCGCCTCGTCGCGCAGGCGCCCTCGCCCGTGACGGGCTCATGACGTGACGACGCAACGGGCCGGAAACGTGCGCTGGCTAGGGTGAGAGACGTGCAGCTGAGCGAGTTCAACGCCCTGCCCGACGCTGCGGCGCGCGCGGTCGTCCGGGTGTGGGCCGACGTCCCCGCCTGGGTGTCGGCGATCGTGGCGGCCCGTCCGTTCCGCTCCGTCACGGAGGCGTCGGGGCTCGCGGCAGCCGCTGCGCGCGACTGGACGATGCGGGATCTGGACGCGGCGCTCGCGCACCACCCGCGGATCGGCGAGCGCGTCTCGGCGCGATCCGAGGAGGCCGATCACTCCCGCCGCGAGCAGTCGTCGATGGCGGCGGCCTCCGATGCCCTCACGGCTCGCATGGCCACGGCGAACGCCGCGTACGAGCAGCGCTTCGGCCGCGTGTTCCTCATCCGCGCGGCGGGCCGTTCGCCCGAGGAGATGCTCGCGGAGCTCGAGCGACGCCTCGCGAACGACCCCCACGACGAATGGCGTGAGGCGGCCGCGCAGCTTGCCGAGATCGCCGTGCTCCGCCTCGAACAGACCCTGGAGGCCTGATGCCCCACCTGACGACTCACGTCCTCGACGCGGCGAGCGGGATGCCCGCCCCTGGCATCCGCCTCGTGCTCTCCACGGCGGCGGGGGAGCGGGTCGCGACCGCGGAGACCGACGCCGACGGTCGCGCGGCGGTCGGCCCCGACCGGTTGCCCGCCGGCGACTACACGCTGCGCTTCGAGACGGGCGGCTACTTCGCGCACAAGCGCGTCGACACGTTCTACCCGTTCGTGGACGTGACGTTCACGGTCGTCGATCAGCGGCACGTTCATGTCCCGCTCCTGCTCAGCCCGTTCGCCTACTCCACCTACCGGGGGTCCTGACATGAAGGTCGTCATCATCGGGGCGGGAGTCGGCGGCACGAGCGCCGGCATCGCGCTGCAGCGTCTCGGGCACGACGTGACGATCTACGATCGGATCCGCGAGAACAAGCCGGTCGGCGCGGCCCTGTCGCTGTGGTCGAACGGCGTCAAGGTGCTCAACTGGCTCGGACTCTCCGAGGAGGTCGCCGCGCTCGGCGGGCGCATGGACACCATGGCCTACCGAGACGGCCTCACGGGTGAGACGATGACCGAGTTCAGCCTCGCGCCCATCACCGAGAAGACCGGCCAGCGCCCCTATCCCGTGGCGCGCGCCGACCTGCAGCAGCTGCTCATGGAGCGCTTCGGGACCGATCGGATCCGCCTGGGGAAGAAGGCCGTCGGGATCGACCAGGACGACGACCGGGCGACGGTCGTCTTCGAGGACGGGTCGTCCGACTCGGCCGACATCGTGATCGGCGCCGACGGCGCCAAGTCGATCGTCCGCGACTACGTGGTGGGCCGGCGGATGCCGCGCTCCTATCGCGGCTACGTCAACTACAACGGCCTGGTGCCGGCGAACACCGCGTTCGGCCCGGCCGGCCAGTGGACGACGTATGTCGCGGCGGGCAGGCGCTTCGCCGCGATGCCCGTCGCGGGCGATCGCCTCTACTTCTTCGCCGACGTGCCCGGCCCCTCGGGGGAGGAGCCGGGGTCCGCGCACGGCGCGCTGCGCGACGCGTTCGCGGGATGGGCTCCGGGTGTCGCGTCGATGATCGACTCGATCGATCCGGCCTCGCTCAATCGCGTGGAGATCTGGGACCTGGATCCGTTCCACACCTGGGTGCGCGGACGCGTCGCGATCCTGGGCGACGCCGCGCACAACACCGCTCCCGACGTGGGGCAGGGGGCGTGCTCCGCGCTGGAGGACTCGTTCGTGCTCGGGCTGCTCTTCTCGATGACGACGCTCGGCCCGCAGGACACGCTCGCCCGCTACGAGCGCGCTCGTGCCGAGCGCGCCGGCGACCTCGTCGAGCGCGGCCGTGCCCGCGCGCACGAGACGCACGCCTTCGAGCCCGGTGTCACCGAGGCCTGGTACGAAGGCCTGCGCGGCGCCGACGGATCCCGGATCGTCCGCGGCATCCTCGGCAACATCCTCGAGAGCCCCACCGGCCTCGGGGCCGACCTCGCCTGAGCGAGGGCGTCACTCCGGTCGCGAGGCGCGGGCGTTGTAGACGACGCCGTCGTGCGCGGCGACCCACGCCCCGTACTCGCGATAGACGTCGAGCGCCTCGTCGCGCCGCACCCCGGAGACGACCGAGATGCCGCGGCGGCGGAACTGCTCGTCCCAGTCCTCGCGCATCGGGCCCTCGTCGAACCCGGACAGCTCCTCGAGCTCGGGCCCGGAGCCGGCGACCACGAGCGAGGTCACACCCGACCACATCGTCGCGCCGTAGCACTGCACGCAGGGGCGCCAGTTGACGACCAGCTCGTGCTCGGGCAGGTGCGCGGCGGCCAGGTCCCAGCCGCCCACCCGCTGCTGTGCCAGGCCGAGGGCCACCACCTCGGCGTGGCCGGAAGAGATCCCGGTGGAGAGCACGACGTTCACTCCCACGGACACGAGCCGCCCGGTCTCCCGCTCGACGACGAGGGCGGCGAAGGGGCCGCCGTTGCCCTCCGCGAAGTTGCGGCGCGCGAGCCGATTGACCAGCGCCATGCGCCCGTCGACGTCGGGGAGGATCTCGGGGAGCCGCGGCAGCTCCCGTTCGAGCCACTCGGGCAGCCGCAGGGTGAACGAGGTGGCGAGGGCGTCGGCGGTCATGTTCTCTCCGGGGAGGACGGTGCTGCGGGGCGGGGGCTCGGCGTCAGGACGGCAGCGTCACGCCGTGCTCCGCCGCGTAGCGGCGCACCGCGTCGACGTGAGCGGTGCGCCGGGCGGGGGTCATCCAGGAGGCGTCGAAGGAGTTGATCGCCAGCTGCGCGAGATCGGCATGGCTGAGGCCCGCCTTCTCGGCGAGGGCGATGTAGTTGTCGGCGACATAGGCGCCGAAGTAGGCCGGGTCGTCGGAGTTGACCGTCACCTTCACGCCCCGGCGCAGGAGCCCGACGATCTCGTCGGTCTTCATCTGCTCGGTGACGAACGAGTTGGACACGGGGCAGCAGGTGAACCCGAGTCCGCGCTGCCTGGCCAGCTCGACGAGCTCGGGGTCCTCCACGATGTTCGTCCCGTGGTCGATGCGGTCCACGCCGATCTCCTCGATGACGGTGCGGATGTTCTCGAGGGAGCCCGCCTGGTCGATGTCGCAGTGCATCGTGGTCAGGAAGCCCTCGGCCTTGGCGCGGGCGAACACCTCCGCGAACTTCGCCGGCGGGTTGTCGCGCTCGTCGGAGTCGAGTCCGACGCCGACGATCCAGGCCTTGTAGGGCAGCGCTTCCATCAGCGTCGCCATGGCGTACTCGGCGGAGAAGTCCCGCAGGAAGCAGAGGATCAGCTCCGCCGAGACGCCGAGCTCGCGCTGCGCCCGGACCGCGGCGCGACGATAGCCGGAGACCACCGTGTCGAAGGGGACGCCCCTGCTGGTGTGGGCCTGCGGATCGAAGAACATCTCGACGTGCACGACGCCGTGCTCCTTCGCCCGCTGCAGGTACGCCCACGCCAGGTCGTGGAAGTCCTCGGCGGTCTGCAGCACGCGCATCGCCGGGTAGTAGACGGCGAGGAAGCTCGTCAGATCCGTGAAGTCGTAGGTCGCCGTCACCTCCGACACGGTCTTCTCCGCGAGCTCGACGCCGTTGCGCGCGGCCAGGGCGAACTTCAGCTCGGGCTCGAGCGTGCCCTCCAGGTGCAAGTGCAGCTCGGCCTTGGGCAGCCCGAAGGCGAACTCGCGCAGCGACGGGGGAGCGGTGGTGTGAGACATGGAGTCCTTCGGGGAGATCAGGAGCGGTCGGCCATGCCCATGCGGGCGAGCACGATCGACTCGACGACGGCGACGATGTTGTAGATGACCAGCGCGGCGGCGGTGACGAGCACGACGGCCGTCCACAGGGCGGAGAACTGCGCCTGTGCCTGATAGGCGCCGACGCTGCCGCCGATCCCGCCGCCGACCGCCAGCCATTCGGCCAGGAGGGCGCCGGTGATCGCGCCCGGGACGGAGATCCGCACGGCCGCCAGCAGGGAGGGCAGCGCGTTCGGCAGGGCGACCTTGCGCAGCGCGGTCCACGCGGATCCGCCGTAGACGGCGATGACGTCGTTCATCAGCGGCGACGAGGAGCGCAGCCCGAAGACGATGTTCACGAGCGCGGGGAAGAGCACCACGATGCCCCCGATGACCGCGACCGTCACGAAGCTGCGCTGGAAGATCAGGATGATCACGGGCGCCATCGCGACGAGCGGTACCGAGCGCAGCAGCATGGCGAGGGGCATGAGCGCCTGCTCGGCGCCGTTGCTGAGCTGGAACAGCATCGCGACGAGGAGCGCGACGACGAGGCCTGCGACGAAGCCGATCGCCGCGTCGCCGAGCGTCTCGCCCAGCTGGCCGAACAGCTGGGCCCGGTTCGCCGCGGCGTCGGGCGCGCTGACGAGGAACGTCCAGACGTCGGCAGGCCCCTTGCCCACGTAGGCGCTGACGCCGAAGAGGGACAGCGTCCCCTGCCACAGGACCAGCACCGTCACGATGGTCAGCGCGAAGGTCAGCAGGCTCGACCCGAGCGCCTTCATCGTCGCGCGGCGGGCGTCGGCGCGGACCTTCGCGGCCAGTGCGGGCGCCTCGACGGTGGCGACCTGGGACAGTGCGGCCGTGTGGGATCCGCTCATCGCGTTCCTCCTCTCGACCAGGGGGCGATCGCCCGCGAGGCCAGCCCGATGGCCCCGTACCCCGCGAGGGCGACGAGACCCGACACGAGCGCGATGCCCCAGAGCCGGGGCGCGTCGAGCCCCTGCTGTGCCGCGATCATCGCGGGCCCCACGCCGAGCTGCACCTTGCCGAAGAACTCCCCGAGCACGGCGCCGAGGAACGCCGCGGGAACGGCGATCTGCAATGCGTTGAGGATCGCGGGGAGGGCCGCGATGACCCGCACCTTGCGCAGCTGCGTGAGCCGGGATCCTCCGTAGACGGCGACGACGTCGAGAGCGCTGCGATCCGCCGCCTTGAGGCCGAGCAGCGCGCCCACCACCGTGGTGAAGAACACCGACAGTGCGGCGAGGAACACCGCGTTGCCCGCGGGCTCGCCCGCTCGCGGCAGCGGGATGATGACGACGAGGAGGATCCCGATCGCCACGATCGGGACGCAGTAGGTGAGGATCGCCAGCTGCATGATCACCGGTTCGAGCCGCGGCACGAGCAGCACGAGCGCGGACGCGGCCAGCGCGAGGCTGTTGCCCCACAGATAGCCGATGCCCGCCTCGGCGAGGGTGACCGAGAAGTTGCGCACGTAGAACTCCCCGCCCGACTCGACCATCGCGGCGATCACCTGCGGCGGCGTGGGGACCGCCTGCACGCCCCGGCCGCCGACGTCCGAGAACACGGTGAGCGCCAGGACCCACCACAGCGCGACGATCGCGACGACGCCGAGCACGCCGACGACCGGCGCGGGCAGTCGGCCGACGCGGCGGGCCCCGCCCGTCTCAGAGGTCATCGGTCGCGGCGCCGTCGGCGCCGAAGAGCAGCTCGGAGGCCTCGTCCACGTAGGCGTGGAACTCGGGCGTGCGCATCAGCTCCGGCGTGCGGGGCCGCGGCAGGTCGATGTCCATGACGGCCTTGATCCGTCCGGGGCGCGGGCTCATCACCGCCACCTTGTCGCTGAGGAAGATCGCCTCCGAGATGCCGTGCGTGACCAGGAGGGTGGTGGCGGGCTTCTCGGTCCAGATCCGCAGCAGCTCGAGGTTCAGCCTCTGGCGCGTCATGTCGTCCAGCGCGCCAAAGGGCTCGTCGAACAGCAGCACCTCGGGCTTCAGGATGAGCGACCGGGCGATCGAGACGCGCTGCCGCATGCCGCCGGACAGCTGGGCGGGCTTGGCCTTCTCGAACCCGGTCAGGCCGACGAGGTCGATCATCTCGCGCACGTACGCGTGGTCGACGGGCCTGCCCGCGACCTCGAACGGCAGCCGGATGTTCGCCTCGACGCTGCGCCACGGCAGCAGCGCGGAGTCCTGGAACGCGATGCCCAGCGCGTTCTCCTTGCGCAGTTGCCGCGGGCTCTTGCCGTCCACCCGGGTGGTGCCGCTGGTGGGCTCCTCGAGGCCGGCGAGGATCCGCAGGATCGTGGACTTGCCGCAGCCGGACGGGCCGAGGAGCGAGAGGAACGTACCCTGATCGGTGTGCAGGTCGGCGTCCTGCAGGGCGACGACCGTGCGTCGTCCCACGCGGAACGACTTGTTGAGGGCGGTGATCTGCAGGCCGGTGCCCAGGGCGTTCGCCTGGGCACCGGCCTGCGTGGCCGTGTCTGTCACGGGTGCTTCCTTGTGGTTCGGTGATCAGCCCGCGTAGCTGACGAGCTCTGGGTTGTCTGCGTAGACCTCTTCCAGCAGGCTGAGGTCGAACAGCTGGTCGGCGGTGATCTCGATGCCGGCACCGGCGAGGCTCTCGATGGTCATCTCCTGCAGCTCCTCGGTGATCACGAAGAGGCCGTGCTCCTCCGTGTCCGCCGAGGTCACGAGGGCGTTCTGCGCCTCGGAGCCAGCGAGGGTCTTCTCCGGGTCGAGATCCAGGTCGGTGCCGTAGGTCTCCATGGCGAGGTCGGCGCCGAGCTGCGGGTCGGCGACGGCGTCGGTCCAGCCGCGGATCTCGGCCGTGAGGAACGCCTTCAGCATCTCCGGCTGGCTGTCGAGGGTCTCCTGCGTGACGGTGAACGTCTCGGCGACGAAGGGCAGGCCGTTCTCCGCGAAGGGCAGGTTCACGGTGTCCAGGCCCATCATCTCGACGGTGATCGCCTCGTTCGTGAGATACGCCACGAAGCCGTCGACCTCGCCGTTGACGAGGGGAGCGGGGTCGTACTGGACAGGGACGACCTCGACCTCGGAGGCGTCGATGCCGTTGGCCGCCAGCAGCGCGTTGAACAGCGACGTGTTGGAGTCCTGCACGCCGATCTTCTTGCCGATCAGGTCCTCCGGGGCGGCGATGTTCCCGCCGTCGCCGAGGGAGAGGATCGTGAACGGGTTGGCCTGGAACGTCGCGCCGATGATCTTCAGCGGCGCGCTCTCGTTCGCGATGGCGGTGCCGACCGCCACGGAGTCGCTCAGCGCGATGTCGGCGGTGCCGCTGAGCAGCTCCGCGACGCCCGTGGACGGGCCGGGGACGAGCGTGACCGAGTCGAAGCCGGCCTCGGCAAAATAGCCCTCGGAGTCGGCGACGTACTCGCCGGCGAACTCCTCGTTGAAGATCCAGCTGAGCTGCAGAGTGATGTCGCCGAAGCCCTCGGCGGCGGCGCCCGGCTCGGACGAGGCGTCGTCGTCGCCGGTCGAGCAGGCGGCCAGGGCGAGCACCGCGGCGGCGGTGCCCAGCAGCGCGACGGATGCGCGCCGTGTGCGAGAGGTGCGGAAGGTCATGTGATGTGTCTCCAGGTCGACGGGACCGCTTCGGGTGTCGACGCCCCGCTCCGTGTCCTCGGCGGCGCGCGTGAGTAGACGCTAGGAGACGCAGATTTCGCGAACACCGGCGGGGTGTTTCGCCGTGGTTACACGCGCTCCCGCACGGCGGCGGCCGCGCGATCAGGCGCGTCTCGTCGAGGCGCGCTGGACGACCTCCGGCCGGGGCGCGGGGATCGTGCGCCGCTCGGCCCGGGGGTCGGTGAGGCAGTCGATCAGCAGGCTCACCGCGGCATCGGCGAACGCGGGCAGTTGCAGGTTCAGCGCGGTCAGCGCAGGAGTGGTCGCGTGCGCGCGGGGGCCGTCGTAGTTCGTGATGATCATGATGTCGTCCGGGACGCGCATCCCGGCTTCCTGCGCGGCGTGCAGGGCGCCTACGGCGAAGGCGTCGATCGGGGCGTAGATCGCGTCGATCGACGGGTCGTCGCGGAGCAGATCGCGGGCGCGCGCCTTGCCGCCTTCCTCGCCGGCGTCGGCTGAGATCTCGACGAGCCGAAGCCGCACGCCGTCGGGGCGCGGCCCGAGCGCGTAGCTGCGCAGGCTGGACGCGAGCGAGTGCTGTTCGACGGTGGACAGCGCGACGATGTTCGTCGCGCCGTTGTCGACGAGGTGGCCGATGGCGACCTCGGCGTCGCTCGTCCCGCGGTCGACCACGCCGTCGGCCTGGATGCCCGGGGCGTCGCCGATCGTGATGACCTGGAGACCGCGGCTGCGGAAGCCCTCGATCAGGGGGTCGTCCGCGCGCGGATCCAGGACGACCGCCGCATCCGCGTCGATGTTGTCGAGGTGGCTCCCGCTCTTCGCCGGGGGCAGCAGGAGGGTCGAGTAGCCGCGCTCGAGCAGGGCGCGGGCAAGCGGCACTCCCAGCTCCAGCAGGAAGCTCATGCGCGAGTCTTTGCCGACCACCTCGTCCGGCAGCGCGGTCACCAGGCCGACGGTGTGGGAGACGCCGGAGCGGAGGCGCTGGGCACGCACGCTCGGGCGGTAGTCGAGCGCGGCGGCGACGGCCTTGACGTGCTCGCGGGTGCGGGCGTCCACGCGTCCCCGTCCGGACAGCGCCACGGACACGGTCGTGCGGGAGACGCCGGCGGCGGCGGCGACGTCGGCGATCGTCGCGCGGGGAGGGGACGGGGTCATCGGTCGGCTTTCGGCTATGCGGCGGTCAATCGATCCTAGGCCGGGGGCCCGCAGTGCTCCGACGGCCGTGTGGTAGACATGCCGTGACCATGCGGAATCGATTCGTCGCATGAGCTCGGCAAATCGTCTCAGACCGGAGGAAGTTATGCCCCAGACCGCGGACCGGATCATCCAGAACGCCCATGTCGTCACCTTCGACGAGGAGGCGCGCGTCTTCTCCGACGGGGCCGTGGCGATCAAGGACGGGGTGATCGTCGGCATCGGGGAGACCTCGGACGTGACGGCCGAATGGGTCTCCTCGGAGCGGATCCACGCGGCCGGGGACATCGTCATCCCCGGGCTAACCGACGCCCATCTGCATACCGCGCAGAGCCTCATGCGCGGGCTGCTCCCGACGCTCGCCAAGAGCGGGGCGCTGCGGGTGCCCACCTGGCGCGAGTACCTCGTGCCGTTCGAGGCGAATCTGACCCCCGAGGATGTCGAGCTGTCCGGGATGCTGGCCTACACGGCGATGCTCCAGACCGGCACCACCGCCTTCTTCGAGGCGGGAGGCCCGCATCCCGACGCGATGGCCGCCGCGGCGTGGCGGAGCGGCATCCGGGGCTCCGTGTCGCTGAGCACGATGGACGGCGGCGACCGGATCCCGGCGAGCATGCAGATGAGCACGGACGAGGCGATCGCGGAGAACGTCGCCCTCGTCGAGCGCCTGCCCGCGGCGGCGGACGGGTCGACGCGGGTGACCGCCGGCATGTCGCTCCGGCAGATCATCACCTGCAGCCCGGAGTTGGTCTCGGGCATCCACCGCGAAGCCTCCGCGCGCGGTGTCAAGGTTCACACCCACCTCGTGGAGGGGACGTACGAGATCGATTTCGCCCTGGAGCGGTTCGGGCGCCGCCCCATCGACCATCTGATCGAGCAGGGGGTCTTCGACAGCGCCCTGCACGGCGCGCATTCGATCCTGGTGGACGATCAGGACATCGACGCCTATGCCCGCCATGGCGTCTCCGCGGCGCACTGCGCCAAGGGCAACTACTCCATCGGCACGCCTCCGGCACTGCGGATGTGGCGTCGGGGGGTGTCCATCGGGCTCGGCACGGACGGGGTGGCAGGGCTGGGCACGCTCGACCTGTTCCGTGTCGCGATGCTCGCCCGCGTCGGGCAGCAGCACGTCGAGGCCACGCCCGTGCACAACCGTAACGGCGTGCGCGGCGAGGAGATCCTGGGGATGGCCATCGTCGGCGGTGCTCGTGCCATGGGCATCCAGGACCGCGTCGGCACGCTCCAGGTCGGAAAGCGCGCCGACATCGTCGTGCTGCGGACCGACGGTCCCGACGCCGCCGCGTACGCGTCCGCGGAGGCTTTCCTCTACGAATGCGCCAGCGGGCGCGATGTGCGGCACGTCCTGGTCGACGGGGCCGTCGTCGTCAAGGACGGCGAGGTGCTGACCGCGGACGTGAGCGAGATCCGTGCCCGCGCGGCGGTCCGGCAGCGTGAGCTGGCCGCGCTGATCGGCTGACCGGTGACGCCCGGAGAGCAAGTTTCCGCCTCGTTACGTTCTCGATAAGCCTTTTCGCATCCCTGGGAGACGACCGCGTCCTCCGTGCAGAATCGATTTGGCAGCGACAGTGCCATGATGCGGATCGCAGCCTCGCCCCCTCTCGCAAGCCCCGATTCCGATCATCTCTGGAGACCCCACCATGTCGACCACACCCTCTGTCCCGGTCCCCGGCACCGTGCGCCGGATCACCGCTCTCGTCGCCGGCGCGGGCCTCGCCCTCGCGCTCACCGGGTGCTCGGCGCCCGCCCCAGGCGGGCAGGGCTCCGACGAGCTCGCGCCGGCCGCTCTGCAGCTGGGGTGGCTTCCGAACATCGAGAACGGCGTCTACGTCCTCGGCGACGAGAAGGGGTACTTCGAGGACGAGGGCATCGAGCTCGAGATCCTTCCCGGCGGCCCTGACGTGACCGTGGACGCGCAGATTGTCGGCGGCGGCGCCCTGGTCGGGCTGATGTCGACGCAGACCCTCGCCGACGCCGTGCGCAACGGCGCGCCCCTGGTCGGCGTCGCCGCCCTGTACCAGTTCTCCTCGACGAGCATCACCATGCTCGCCGACTCCGGCATCGAGGAGATCGAGGACCTGGCGGGCACGCGCATCGGCGTCACCACAGGGCAGGAGGTGACGCTGCTGCCCTTCCTGGAATGGGTGGGAGTCGACACGGCCGACATCGAGATCGTCACCGTCGACGGCTCCGCGACGCCCCTGGTCACGGACCAGGTGGACGCGCTGTACACGACGCTCGGCAACGTCCCCGTCGTTCTCGAGGCCCAGGGCACGCCGACCACGTCGTTCGCCGTGGCCGACTACGGCTACAACCGGTGGAGCAGCATCCTCGTCGTGCGCGAGGACTCGCTGGAGGATCCGGACAAGCTCGAGCAGATCAAGGCGATCCTGCGGGGCACCCTCGCCAGCGCCGAGGACTTCATCGCGGATCCCGAGGCCGCGGGCGAGCTCGTGTACGAGGTCTACGGCGACCAGCTCGGTCTCGAGCGGGAGTCCCAGGTCGACGGCGCCGTCGTCTGGGCCGACCTCATCGAGCGAGGCGCCGACCTCAACGAAGGCGGGCTGCTGGAGATCACAGAGAAGGGGGTCGCCTCGACCCAGGCGCTCTTCGACGACATCCTCGACATCGATCTCGACGCAGCCGACCTCTTCGACCTGTCGGCGCAGGAGGGCATCCTCGGTGAGTGACTCCGCCCCTGCCACGGTCGTCCGCGACGGCCTCGCCGTCGAGCGGGTGGGGAAGGTGTTCTCCACCCGCTCGGGCCCCGTCACGGCGCTCGACGACGTCTCCTTCACCACCCGCGAAGGATCCTTCGTGTCGCTGATCGGTCCCTCCGGGTGCGGGAAATCGACGCTGCTCCGGATGTTCGCCGGCCTCGACACCCCGTCCACCGGCACGCTCGAGGTGCTGGGCCGCGCTCCCCGGGAGGTGCAGCGCGGGCACCACATCGGCGTCGCGTTCCAGGACGCCGCGCTGCTGCCCTGGCGATCCGTGGAGGCGAACATCGCGCTGCCACTGCAGGTGGCCGGGCGGGCCGTCGACCCCAGGGCGATCGCGGACCTCATCGCGCTCACCGGCCTCGCGGGCTTCGAGCAGGCGCGGCCCGCGCAGCTCTCCGGCGGCATGCGCCAGCGGGTGGCCATCGCGCGGGCGCTCGTGCTCGAGCCGGACGTGCTGCTGCTCGACGAGCCGTTCGGCGCGCTCGACGACATGACGCGGCACCACATGAACGTCGAGCTGCAGCGGATCTGGACGGAGCGGCCGACCACCACGCTGCTGGTCACCCACTCGCTGCAGGAGGCCGTGTTCCTGAGCGATCACATCTTCGTCATGGCGGCACGACCGGGACGCATCATCGAGCGCGTCGACGTCGAGCTGCCCCGGCCGCGCACCGCCGCCGTCCGGCAGGAGGCCGTCTTCCACGCCTACGCGGATCACCTCGGCGAGCTGCTGTTCTCGGCACGAGGCGGCGCGGCATCGTGACGGTGACGTCGGGCCTGGCCACGCGGGTCTCCCACGGCCGCACGCCCCGCCGGCGCGGGATCCGGCTGCCCCTGATCGTGCTGGGGTCCCTCGCGGTCGTCTGGCTGCTGGTGGCCACCGCCTTCGCGGACAACGGCGTGGTGCCCTACCCGTGGACGCTCGTCGCCCAGATCGTCGCCGACGGGCAGCTGCTCGCCGGCAACGCGGCCCACACGCTCGGTCGTGCGGCGCAGGGGCTGCTCTGGGCGATCGCGGTGGTTGTGCCGCTCGCGGTGCTCTGCTTCCTCCTCCCCGTGAGCCAGCCGGTCGTGTTCATCGTCGCGACCGTCGTGCACGTCATCCCCACCGTGGCGATCGCCCCGATCCTGACCGTTGCGGTCCCTCCCGAAACGGCGCGCGTGATCATCACGGCGCTCGCGGTGTACTTCCCCCTGCTCGTCGGCCTGCTGCTCGGGCTGCGCTCGGTCGACGGGCGGGCCGCCGACGTCATCACCGCCAGCGGTGGCCGGGGCTGGGCGAAGGTCCGCTTCCTGCGGGTGCAGTCGGCCGTGCCGAGCATCATCGCCGCGCTCCAGATCGGCGTGCCCTCGGCGGTGCTCGGCGCGCTGATCAGCGAGTTCTTCGGGGCGGATCGCGGCCTGGGGGCCGTGCTGCTCGCGTCGCAGGAACAGTTCCTCGTGACCCGCGTATGGGCGATCGGCGTCGTCGCCGGGGCGATCGCGGCCGTCGGCTACGCGATGGTGACGCTGGTCGCACGTCTGGCCGTGCCGTGGGCGGGGAAGGGCGCGACCGTCGACACGACGGTCGCCGGCGCGGAGACCGCGCGGCTCGGCACAGGCAAGAGCATCGTCGCGCTCCTGGTCGCCTTCGGGCTGGTCGCGGCGTCCTGGTACGCGCTGCGGGGTGTGTTCGGGCTCAGCGACTACTTCGTGAAGCTCCCGCACGATATCGCGCGGTTCCTGACCGAAGGCGACCCGCGCACGGGCGAGGGCCCGGAGGTGTTCTGGGCGACGTTCCTGGGCGCGATGGGCGAGACCGCGGTG
Organism: Microbacterium sediminis; assembly: GCF_004564075.1. Classification (NCBI taxonomy): domain Bacteria; kingdom Bacillati; phylum Actinomycetota; class Actinomycetes; order Micrococcales; family Microbacteriaceae; genus Microbacterium; species Microbacterium sediminis. The sequence goes on along the minus strand of NZ_CP038256.1, from coordinate 2,124,309 downwards.
CACGCGGCGTCGGGGTTCGTCGCCGGCACCGCGCTCGCCGTGCTCGGCGCGATCGCCCTGGTCGCCCTGCCGCGTCTGGAGAGCGTGGTCATGCCGCTCGCCGTCGTGCTGCGCTCGATCCCGATGATGGCGATGATCCCCGTCATCGTCATCGTGTTCGGGCGGGGGCTGCTCGCGGTCACCATCGTGGTCGTCCTGATCACGTTCTTCCCCACGCTCGTGAACGTCATGGGCGGACTCCGCGCCGCGCCGGAGGGCGCCGTGGACGTCGTCCGCGCGACCGGCGGATCCGGATGGCAGATCGCCCGCCACATCCGGGTGCTGTACGCCGTCCCCTCCATCATCGCGTCGGCGCAGATCGCCGTGCCCGCATCGATCGCCGGCGCCACGCTCGCCGAGTGGCTCGCGACCGGCGACGGCATCGGGCACCTGCTCGCGGTGTCCTCGGTGCGCGCGCAGTATCTGCAGCTGTGGTCGGCGAGCGTGCTCCTCGTCGTGACCGTCCTCGCGATCTATGCCGTGCTGTCACTCGTCAGCGGCACGCTGACACGTCGCATCGGGATCGTCGGATGAGCCGTGCCGCACCGACCCGCCGCCCGCTCCGCGTCCCGGCACGGGAGCGCTCGCGTGAGGAGCGCCGCTGTCACATCGGCGGGCCGACCGGCCTGTCCGCTCTTATGAAGAAGGGATCAGAATGACCCAGACGACGAACCCCGCCCGCAAGGTGATCGTCGAGGACGACGTCTCCGGCTTCCACGCCGCCTTCCCGCTCCTGCTGCAGTCCGCCGAGGCCCAGGTGCTCGGGTTCTCGGCCATCAGCGGGAACGTGTGGCGGGATCAGTCGCTGGCGTACGTGCGGCGGATGCTCGAGATCACCGGCCACCCCGAGATCCCCGCACTGCCGGGGTCGGTGTTCCCGCTGCTGAACTCCGAGGCGGCGACCGAGCGATGGGAGGCGCTCTACGGCAAGCTCGTGTGGAAGGGCGCGTGGAGCCGCGGGTGGGTCGAGGAGACCCTGCAGAGCGATCCCCGCTACCACGCGCACGACGTCGTCGTCGACCTGCCGATCGGGAACCCGACCGTCGTCCCCGCGAGCGAGGAGCATGCGGCCCTGACCATGCTGCGGCTGACGCGCGAGCACCCGGGGGAGGTCAGCATCATCGCCACGGGCCCTCTCACCACGCTCGCCCTGGCGCAGTCCCTCGATCCCGGCTTCGCATCCCGGGTGAAGGAGCTCGTCTACATGGGGGGCAGCCTCAACCCGCACCGCCGTCGGGACAGCACGTCGGCGCATCAGTTCGCCCGAGAGTTCGCCAACTCGCCGCGGCGCGAGTTCAACATCCGCTGGGACCCTGAGGCGGCGAGCATCGTGATGCGCTCGCCGTGGCCGCGGGTGACGATGATCCCGGTCGACCCGTCGACGGCCACGGAGCTCACGGCGGAGCTTCTGGCCCGGATGACGGCCGCGGGCACGCCGCTGTGCCGTGCGCTCGCTTCGCGTCATCCGGGCTTCCCGCTCTGGGACGAGATCGCGACCGCCACCTGGCTGCGTCCCGACCTGATCACCGAGTCCGACGAGCTCTTCATCGATGTGAACACCGAGTTCGGGCCGGGCTATGGCGACATCCTGTCGTGGGCGCCCGGATACGAGCCCGGGCTCGGCGAGACGCGCCAGACCGTGGTGCGCGCGATCGACGTGCCGGCGTTCGAGGACTTCCTCGTCGAGCTGCTCAACGCGCCCCAGCCGCCCGCGGTCGGGCTCCCGGTGCCGGCGGCGGGCGGCTGATCGCCGCCACGGCCGCGCGCACGCGTCAGCGGTCGACGTCCTCGCCGTGCCACAGATCGCCGCATTCGACGGCCTCCGCGCCGTGACGGGAGAGGAAGGCGCCCGCGCCGCGATCGCCACGCGCATCGTGGGCGAGCGCCGGCCACCAGTCCCGGCCGAGGACGACGGGGTGTCCCGGGCGGGAGCCGTACACCGCGCGCCGCAGGATTCCCGCGGGATGCGCCGCACCGGAGCCGGAGGAGGGCGGGGCGAGGAGCCGGGCGACGGTGGCGGAGGGGAGCCCCGGAAGGTCGACGAGCGAGACGACGGCGACGGCGGCCTCCGTCTCGGCCGCGGCGACGAGGCCCGCGCGCAGGGAGGCGGAGACCCCTGCCGCCCAGTCGGCGGCGACGACGGCGCGCACCGCCGGGTGCGGCGGGACGAGCGGCAGCGCGTCCGCCGCAGAGGCGCCGAGCACCGCGACAACCTCCCGGCAGCCTCCGTCGAGCAGCGCGTGCGCGGCGAGCCCGAGCCAGGCAACCCCGTCGACGGAGCGCCGGAGCGCCTTCGGCCCGCCCGCACGAGCGCCCGCTCCCGCCGCGAGCACGATCCCGACCGCGGCAGCCAGAGCGGACGTCGGCTCAGCCGAGCGCACGGCCGGGGCCCCACGGCGGCACGAGACCGGGCACCATCAGTACTCGGTGCGGTCGGCCGCGGCGAGCCACGCCTCGAAGGGCGCGTTCGCGGCGTCGACGCGCAGCTCCTCGACGGAGGGCGACCGCCACGTGGTCGACGGCGTCTCGAAGACCGAGTAGAACGCGCGGTCGTCGAAGCCCGCGCGCTCGGCGTCATGCCGGTCGGCGGCGAAGACGATGCGGGAGACGCGCGACCAGAGCGCCGAGGCCAGGCACATCGGGCACGGCTCGCAGGAGGTGTAGAGCGTGGCCCCGGCGAGAGAGAAGTCCCCGATCGTGGCGCAGGCGCGGCGGATCGCGGTCACCTCGGCGTGCGCCGTCGGATCGTTGTCGCGCGTCACCCGGTTCACGCCCTCGGCGAGGATCCCCCCGTCCGCGCCGACCACGAGCGCGCCGAAGGGTCCGCCGCCTTCCGAGACGTTCCGCGTCGCGAGCGCGAGCGCGCGGCCCAGCCAGTCGGCGTCAGTGGTCATGGCTACTCCTCTGGCCCGTCAGCATCACGAAACGAGCCTGACATGTCGATGTGTCAGGTTCGTTTCATGCTGGAGATCGCCGCCCGCCTGCTCGACGCGCTGGATGCCGGGCGCCCGCTCGTCGTCGCGACCGTCGTGGGGCTCGACGGCAGCGGGCCGCGTCAGCTCGGCACCTCGATGGCGTGGGACGGCTCCCAGGCGATCGGATCGGTGGCGGGCGGATGCGTGGAGTCGGCGACCATCGACGTCGCCGACCGGGTGCTCGAGGACGGCCGGACGCGCGTCATCGAGTTCGGTGTTCCCGATGAGGGCCCCGAGGCGGAGCTGGCGCTCGCGGTCGGCCTGTCCTGCGGCGGGCGGATCCGCCTGCACCTCGCCCTGGTCGACCCCGCGCGTCGCGGCGAGGGTGATGCGGTGCTCCGCTCCCTGCGGCGGGCTGCGGCGGGCCTGCCCGCGCGGATCGCGCTGACGGGCACGGGATACGACACGGCCGAGTGCGCGGATCCGGTGTTCGTGGACACGGCGGAGCTCCCCGCGCGGCTCGTGATCGTCGGGGCGATGGAGTTCTCCGCGGCGCTCTCCCGCGCGGCGCGCGCGATCGGCTATGCCGTCACGATCCTGGACCCGCGCCCCGTCTTCGCCACGCCCGAGCGCTTCCCCGGCGCGGAGATCGTGGTCGGCTGGCCTCCCCTCATCCTTGCCGAGACGATCCTCGGGCCGCGGGACGCGGTCTGCCTGCTCTCCCACGACGATCGCTTCGACCCCGAGACGATCCTCCTCGCGCTGCGCTCGCCCGCCTTCTATGTGGGGGCGATGGGGTCGCGCCGCACCCACGAGCAGCGTCTCGCCCGGCTGAGGGACCTCGGCGCGAGCACGGCGGACCTCGCGCGCCTGCACGGCCCCATCGGCCTCGACCTCGGCGCGGTGACGCCCGACGAGGTCGCCATCTCGATCCTCGCCGAGCTGCTCCAGGTGCGCTCGGGGGCGTCCGCCCGTTCGCTGCGGGAGCTCTCCGGGCGGATCCACGCGCCCGTCACGGGGCAGCCCGTCAGCTGACGTCCGGCCGCGCGGCGGGGTCGGTCCCGTTCGCGAGGCGCCACACGACGTCGCGGGTGAGGGGGAGCGCGTAGGGGCGCACGCCGAGCGCGTCGCGGATCGCGTTGGCGATGGCCGGAGCGACGGGGTTGTAGGGAGCCTCGCTCATCGACTTCGCGCCGAGCGGGCCGAGCGGCGAATGGGTCTGGGCGAAGAGCACCTCGGTGCGTGGCAGATCGGCGAACTGCGGGATGTGGTACTGCCGGAAGCGGTCGGTCACGACCACGCCCTGCTCGAGGACGACGTTCTCGTAGAGCGCCGAGCCGAAGGCCTGCGCCACCCCTCCCTCGACCTGTCCGCGCAGCTGCGCGGGGTTGAGCACGGTGCCCGCGTCGACCGCCTGCACCGAGCGGAGCACCCGCACCTCGCCGCTGGCGGGGCGGACGGCGACGCGGACGGCCTGCACGTTGAACGCGACCGTGCGGGGCGTGCCGTCGTGCGTCGCCGTCGCCTCGTCCGGCCCGCCCGCCCTGAGCTGCTCGGCGAGCCGGAGAGCTGCCGTGTAGACGGCCTTCCCCGCGACCACGGACCCCGCCGATCCGTAGGCCCCCGTGTCATGGCGTGCGCCCGGGAGGGCCGTGTCGGACTGACGGATGCGGATCCGCTGCGGGGTCGTGCCGAGCGCGGTCGCCGCGAGCTGGGCGTGGACGGTGGTGGACCCGTTTCCGAACTCCGCCGTGCCGACCTCGATCTCGAAGTCGTGGTCCTCGCCGGGGACGCGCCGTACGGTCGCCTCGGCGTAGTGGCCGCGGGGCGGGATCGTGGCGATCATCGCGAGGGCGACGCCCGTCCCGATCCGCCATTCGCCGCTCGCGATCTCCTCGGCCGTGGGCGGCATCGACATTAGGGCGCCGAGGCCGCCTTCGCGCACCGCCGGCGCATCCGCGGCGAGCGCGGCCTCGACCAGGTCGAGGCACTGCCGCAGGCCGTCCGCCCCGTCGAAGGCGACGTCGCCCGGATCCTCGTCAGTCGTGACGAGGGGGTCGCCCGGGCGGACGGCGTTGCGGCGGCGGATCTCGAAGGGGTCGAGCCCGAGCCGGCCGGCGAGCTCGTCGATCGCGCTCTCGATCGCGAAGATCACCTGGCCGAGCCCGTAGCCGCGGAAGGCCCCGGAGGGAGGGTTGTTGGTGTAGACCGCCTGCCCGTGGACACGGACGTTCTCGCAGCGGTAGACGGCGAGGGATTCGTGGAGGGAATGGAACATGACGCCCGCCGAGTGGTTGCCGTAGGCGCCGGTGTCGGACAGCTCGTCGACGTCGATCGCGGTGAGCGTGCCGTCACGCCGTGCGCCGAGAGCGACCCGCAGGCGCATCGGGTGGCGGCCGGGGGCGATGCGGAACTCGTCCTGCCGCGTGAACTCATACTGCACGGCGCGCCCCGTGCGCAGCACCGCGAGGGTGACGAGATCCTCCGTGAGGAGCTCCTGCTTGCCGCCGAAGCCGCCGCCGACGCGGGTCGCGAAGACGCGGACGCGATCGCGGTCGAGGTCGAAGATGCGGGCGATCTCGTCGCGCACGAGGTAGGGCACCTGCGTGGAGGTGCGCAGCACGAGCCGGCCGTCGCCGTCGAGCCAGCCGCGGGTGGCGTGGGTCTCGAGCGAGGCGTGCGCGATCCGCCCCGTGCGCCATTCGCCGCTGACGACGATGTCGGCGGAGGCGAGGGCGGCCGACACGTCGCCGCGCTCGCCGCGCGTCTCGGCCGCCGTGTTGCGCTCGGGCGCGGCGATCCGGCTCGTCTCGGGCGTCTTGTCGTCGTGTAGCAGGGGCGCTCCCGGCCGGCGGGCGAGCTCGGGGTCGAAGACGGCCGGAAGCAGGTCGTACTCGACCTCGATCATGCGGGCGGCCAGCTCCGCCGCCGCCGCGGACTCGGCGACGACCGCGGCGACGCGCTGGCCGACGAAGCGGATCACGGGATCGAAGACGAGGGTGTCGTCGGGGTCGTCGAGCCGGTTCTCGTGCCGTCCCGTGGAGAAGAGGGTCGCCGGCGAGTCGCGGTGGGTGAGGACGGCGATGACCCCCGGCGCGGCCTCGGCGCGGCGCGTGTCGATCGTGCGGATCCGGGCGTGCGGGTGGGGAGCGCCGAGCACGGCGAGGTGGGCGAGGGCGGAGGTCGAGCGGAACGGCTCGAAGGAGTCGAGCGTGTACTCCTCGCGACCCGTGACGACGCGCCAGGCCGCGGGCGGGGCGACGGAGCGGCCCGCGGCGTCGCCCGCGGCGGGGTGCTCGATCGAGGAGGCGCCGTGGATCGCATCCTCGATCGCGCGGTAGCCCGTGCATCGGCAGAGGTTGCCCTTCAGCTTCTGGGTGAGGTCGTCGCCCGGCTGGAGGGCCTGGGCCGTGACGATCATGCCCGCCGTGCAGAAGCCGCACTGGTAGCCGCCCGCGGCGACGAAGGCCTGCTGGACGGGGTGCGGGTGCTCCGGGGAGCCCAGGCCCGCGACGGTCGTGACCTCAGCGCCCTCGGCGCGATGCGCCGGGGTGATGCAGGAATGGACGGGGACGTCGTCGAGCAGCACGGTGCACGCGCCGCAGTCTCCCGCGTCGCATCCCTTCTTCACCTCGAAGCAGCCGTGCTCGCGCAGGAAGGTGCGTAGCACCTGACCCGGGCGCGGGACCGCGTCGATCGGCCGGCCGTTCACGGTCGTCGTCATCCCGTCACCTCGCCGAGGACCTCGATCGCCAGCCGGAGGCCCTGCGCGCGCCGCCAGTCCGCGGCGCCGTGCGCGTCCCCGAACCAGTCATCGATCCCCGCGACCGCGGCAGCGAGTTCCTCCTCGCTCGGCGGGGCCGCGAAGGCGAGGCGTCGCGGGCGGAGCGTCGCGGCGCTCACCGTGATGGCGACCGCGCCGTCCTCGTCCTGCCGGCCCACGACGACGACGCCCGATCGGCCGAGCGGCGAGAGCGCGAGCTTGCGCAGCGCGGAGCGCGCGCGCAGCGCCGCGGCGGGGAAGTCGATCGCGCGGAGGACCTCGCCGGGGCGCAGGGCGGTCTGCGCGGCCCCCGTCACGAAGTCGAGGACGGGGAGCCGCCGCTCGGTGAGCCCGCCCGCCGCGTCGGCGGTCCACAGCACCGCGACGCCGTCCAGGCCTGCGGCGAGGGAGACGAGCGCGCCCGCGGGAAGGCCGAGGCAGACGTTCCCGCCGACCGTGGCCGCGTTCCAGACCTTGAAGCTCGCCAGCAGCGACTCGCATGCGGAAAGGAACAGCGGGTGACGACCGGACGCGGCCAGGGCGGCGAGCGTGCAGGTCGCCGCGATCCGCAGTCCCCCCTCCGGCAGGTCCTCGAGGTCGGGCCAGCCGAGGCCCATGAGGTCGACGACGCCCGTGGTGCCCGGCTGCGGCTCGGAGAACAGCCAGGTTCCGCCGCCCATCGCACGCTCGCCGGGCGCGAGCACGAGGTCGGCCGTCGTGCGCGCCACACGAAGTGTCTGTACGTCCACGAGGTCCATCCCGTCATCCAATCCCACGCGTGTGACGCACATGTAAACGGGGTCGGCCCGTCGGCGCCGCGCGGGCTCCCTGAGCGGGCATAGGGTGGGTCGGTGAGCCCTACCGCGTTCCGCCGCCGTGCGCGCACGATCGTCCCCGTGAGCGGGGCGGTGCTGGTCGGGATGCTCACCGTGCTGCAGGCGCGGGCGAACGGGCAGCTGGGGGTCGAGCTGGACGACGCGTTCGCCGCGGCCCTTGTCTCCTTCGGGTCGGGGCTGGTGATCGTCCTCGCCGTCGCGCTCGCCCTTCCCTCGGGGCGGCGGGGACTGCGCGCGCTGCGCGGCGGGATCGCTGCGCGGGACGTGACCTGGTGGATGCTCTGCGGCGGGATCGCGGGGGCCTTCAACGTCGTCGCCCAGACGCTCACGGTCGCCATCGTCGGCGCCGCGCTGTTCACCGTCGGGCTGGTGGCCGGTCAGACGGTCGGCGGCCTGGTGATGGACCGCATCGGCTACAGCCCGGCGGGAGCGTCGGCGGTGACGGTGCCGCGGGCAGTCGGCGCCGCTCTCACGCTCGTCGCCGTGCTCGTCGCCCTGGGCGGAGACACCCTTGCGCGCGTGCCGTGGTGGATGCTCGTGCTGCCGGTGGCCTCCGGCGCCTGCCTGTCATGGCAGCAGGCCACCAACGGGCGGCTGCAGGTCGCGACGCGCTCGCCGATCGCGGCGACCGTGGTGAACTTCGCGGGCGGGACGGCCGTGCTGCTGTGCGCGGCGATCGCGCATGCCGCCGTCGCGGGCCTCCCCGAGGAGCTTCCGAGCAATCCCGTGCTCTATGCGGGAGGAGCCCTCGGCGTCGTGTACATCGCGCTGAGCGCCGCCATCACCCCTCGCACCGGGGTGCTGGTCTTCGGGCTCGGCTCCGTGCTGGGGCTGCTCGCGGGGTCGGTGCTGCTCGATGTGCTGTGGCCCGCGGCGGCGCCGGCACCGCTCTGGCAGGCCGTGCTCACCGTCGCGTTCGCGCTCGCCGGGGTGATCGTGGCGGCGCGCCGGCGCGGGGTCAGCCCTCGGGCGTGAAGTTCAGCGAGATCGAGTTCATGCAGTAACGGTCGCCCGTGGGCGTGCCGAAGCCGTCGGGGAAGACGTGTCCCAGGTGCGATCCGCAGCGCGCGCACCGCACCTCGGTGCGGACCATGCCGTGGCTGGTGTCCTCGAGCAGCTCGACGGCCTCCGGGCGCACGGACTCGTAGAAGCTCGGCCAGCCGCAGTGCGAGTCGAACTTGGTGCCGCTGACGAACAGCTCATTGCCGCACGCCGCGCAGGTGTAGATGCCGGCGCGCTCCTCGTCCAGCAGCTCGCCCGTCCAGGGGCGTTCGGTGCCGGCCTGGCGCAGCACCGCGTACTTCTCGGCACCCAGCTCCTGGAGCCACTCCTCTTCGGACTTCTGCACTTCGTAGGCCATGGAACCAGGGTAAGCGCGATCCGGGCGGCCGGGGTCGTCGTCGCCCGCTCCGGCGGCCGCAGAGTCGTCGTCGCCCCCTCCGGCGGCCGCAGAATGGGGGAGTGGAGGAACGGGCGGCCCAGGTGCGGGATCGGTACGCCCGGTTCGCGCGGGACGAGGCGCCCGGCCGCAGCGCCCTGTACGCGGCGTGGGCGACCGGCGTCGCGGCCGACGAGGAGGTCTGCCGCATCCTGGCGCGGCTGGATCCGCCGCACCGCCAGCCGCCGCTCGTGTTCGCCGTCACGCGCCTGCTGGGGTCGGGCGAGGGGTCGTATCGGGAATGGGCGCGGTTCGTCCGCGCCCACGCCGATCGCGTGGTGGCCGAGTGCGCGGCGCGCAGCATCCAGACGAACGAACCGGGCCGGTGCGCGCCGCTGCTGTATGCGCTGCAGCACATCCCGGGCCCGATCGCGCTGCTCGAGGTGGGGGCGTCCGCCGGCCTCTGTCTGTACCCCGACCGCTACGCCTACCGCTTCCATGGTGAGGACGCGATCGCGGAGCTGGGACGATCAGCCGTCGTCATCGACGCGACCCTGCGGGGCCGCACCCCGGCGCCGCGCACGCTGCCCGAGATCGTGTGGCGTGCGGGGATCGACCCGCAGCCGCGGGTGGCCGCGGACGCCGGGGACCGCGACTGGATCACCGGGCTGGTGTGGCCCGGCGAGACCGGCCGCGCCGAGCGGATCCGCGCCGCGCTCGACATCGCGGCCGCGGACCCGCCCGTGCTCGTCGCCGCGGACGCCAGCGCGCCCGGCGTCCTGGCGGACCTCGCCTCCCGCGCGCCCGCGGGCGCCACGCTCGTCATCACCACTCCCGGGGTGCTGCCGCACGTGCCGCGCGCGGCTCGTGAGCGGCTGATCGACGCGATCCGCGCGATCGACGCGCGCTGGATCACCCTCGACGCACCGGCGCTCCACGACGCCTGGACGCGTCGGCCGGACCCCGAGGGCTGGGAGGGTTTCGCGCTGGCCCTGGACGGCGAGGTGATCGCCGCAGCCGACCCGCTCGGCGCGTGGATCGCGGCGGTCTGAGGGCATGCCGGAGTGGCGCCCGGGAAGCATGCCCCCGCGGACGTACCGTGAACCCGTGGCACTGACCGAGACCGAGCGCGCGATCCTCGCCTTTGAGGCCGAGTGGACGCGGCACGCCGGCGCGAAGGAAGAGGCCATCCGCCGGGAGCTCGGCATGGGTCCCGCCCGGTACTACCAGCTGCTGGGCCGGCTGATCGACACCGCCGAGGCCCTGGAGCACGATCCGCTGCTCGTGAAGCGCCTGCGCCGCGTGCGCGACGAGCGGGTCGCGCGGCGCGACGCGCTGCACGCCTGACCCCGCGCTCAGCCAGCCGCGGGACGCCGCCCGGTAGCATCGACGGGTGCCTGCCGACTACCCGCGTGACCGATTCGACGACGTCCCTCGTCAGCCGGAACGGGTGGGGGCGCACCGCGCCGAGAACCCCCGGATGCGCGCGGGTGTCGTGCTGCTGTGGTCGGCACTCGCCGCGATCGTGCTCTTCGGCGCCGGTGTGATCGGCTTCCTCGTCGTCTCGCAGCAGCCGGGGATCCTGCCGCAGCCCGACCCCGAGCCGACCACCGCCGCGGTCATCGATCCGACGTACGAGGTGCTGATCCTCAACGGCACCGCGTCGCAGGGGCTCGAGGCCGCCGCGGAGGAGGAGCTCGTCGCGGCCGGCTGGAGCGCCGACGACGTCGATGTCAGCACGGCGAACACCACCGACTTCCCCGAGACGACCGTCTACTACGCCGCGCCCGAGCACGAGGCCGCGGCCGCGGGCGTCGCCGAGGCGCTGGGCGGCGCGCGGATCGAGCAGAGCGATGCGTACAACGATCCCGCGGACAAGCGGGTCACCGTGGTGCTCGGCCTCGACCGTGTTTCGGTCGAGTAAACGTTCCGATTCGGCCGTGTCAAACCTCTCCTGAACCGCGTCTCGGCGCCGATCGGCGTGAATACGCTTTCGCTGTCTACCCCGCGCAGCACCAGGAGAGTTCCAGCATGACCCAGGGCACCGTCAAGTGGTTCAACGCCGAGAAGGGCTTCGGGTTCATCACCGTCGCCGACGGCCAGGACGTCTTCGTCCACTACTCGAACATCGAGATGAGCGGCTTTCGCGTCCTCGAGGAGGGCCAGGCCGTCGAGTTCACGGTGGGCACCGGCCAGAAGGGCCCCCAGGCCGAGGCGGTCCGTCCCCTCTGACGCGACCCTCCACGGCGCCCCGGAGCTTCGGTTCCGGGGCGCCTTCGCGTGTCCGGGCGGCGTACGCGGCGACCGCATCCCGCGGCTTGCACTCCCCGGGGGTGAGTGCCAGAATGGCGTTAGCACTCGGTTGTTTTGAGTGCTAAACCCATACGCCTACGTCCGGGAGGGACGACACACACATGGCAAAGATGATCGCTTTCGACGAGGAGGCCCGCCGCGGCCTCGAGCGCGGCCTGAACCAGCTGGCCGACGCCGTCAAGGTGACGCTCGGCCCGCGCGGTCGCAACGTCGTGCTCGAGAAGAAGTGGGGCGCTCCCACCATCACGAACGACGGCGTGTCGATCGCCAAGGAGATCGAGCTCGACGACCCGTACGAGAAGATCGGTGCCGAGCTCGTCAAGGAGGTCGCCAAGAAGACCGACGACGTCGCCGGTGACGGTACGACGACGGCCACGGTCCTCGCCCAGGCGCTCGTCCGCGAGGGCCTGCGCAACGTCGCCGCCGGCGCCGACCCGATGAGCCTGAAGAAGGGCATCGAGAAGGCCGTCGCCGCCGTGACCGCCGAGCTCGTCGTCGCCGCCAAGGAGATCGAGTCGAAGGAGGAGATCGCCGCCACGGCTTCGATCTCGGCCGCCGACCCGGAGATCGGCGCGCTCATCGCCGAGGCCATCGACAAGGTGGGCAAGGAGGGCGTCGTCACGGTCGAGGAGGCCCAGCAGTTCGGCACCGAGCTCGAGCTCACCGAGGGCATGCGCTTCGACAAGGGCTACCTGAACCCCTACTTCGTCACGGACCCGGAGCGCCAGGAGGCCGTCTTCGAGGACCCGTACATCCTCATCGCCAACCAGAAGATCTCGAATATCAAGGACCTTCTGCCGGTTGTCGACAAGGTGATCCAGGCGGGCAAGGAGCTCGTCATCATCGCCGAGGACGTCGAGGGCGAGGCCCTGGCCACGCTCGTGCTCAACAAGATCCGCGGCATCTTCAAGTCGGTCGCCGTCAAGGCCCCCGGCTTCGGCGACCGCCGCAAGGCCCAGCTGCAGGACATCGCGATCCTCACGGGCGGACAGGTCATCACCGAGGAGGTCGGCCTCAAGCTCGAGAACACCGACCTCGAGCTGCTCGGCCGCGCCCGCAAGGTCATCATCACCAAGGACGAGACCACGATCGTCGACGGTGCCGGTGACCAGGCCCAGATCGAGGGTCGCGTGACCCAGATCCGTCGCGAGATCGAGAACACCGACTCGGACTACGACCGCGAGAAGCTGCAGGAGCGCCTCGCCAAGCTCGCCGGCGGCGTCGCCGTCATCAAGGCGGGTGCGGCCACCGAGGTCGAGCTCAAGGAGCGCAAGCACCGCATCGAGGACGCCGTCCGCAACGCGAAGGCCGCCGTCGAGGAGGGCATCGTCGCCGGTGGTGGCGTGGCCCTCATCCAGGCCGGCAAGGTCGCGTTCGAGAAGCTCTCGCTCGAGGGCGACGAGGCGACCGGTGCCAACATCGTGCGCGTCGCGATCTCGGCCCCGCTGAAGCAGATCGCCCTCAACGCCGGTCTCGAGCCGGGCGTCGTGGCGTCGAAGGTCGCCGACCTCCCCGTGGGCCACGGCCTCAACGCCGCCACGGGCGAGTACGTCGACATGCTCGCCGCCGGCATCAACGACCCGGTGAAGGTGACCCGCTCGGCGCTGCAGAACGCCGCGTCGATCGCCGGTCTGTTCCTCACCACCGAGGCCGTCGTCGCCGACAAGCCGGAGAAGACCCCGGCCCCCGCGGGTGACCCGTCGGGTGGCATGGACTTCTGATCCACGCTCCGGAAGCGCCCCTCTCGCATCGCGGGAGGGGCGCTTCCGCATTCCCGGTGGGGGAGTCGGGAATGCGGCCCGGTCAGCGGAACATTGACATGGCCGCCCGCTCGGTGTCGGCGTAGTTCATGCCGGCCGCGCGCAGCGACTCGCCGAGCGCGGCCAGGGCCTGCTCGACCTGCAGCTGCACGGCACGCCACTCCTCGGCGCTGGACTGGAAGGCGCCGGCGGCCATGCCGGTCCAGGAACTCTGCAGGTCGCGCAGCTGCGCCTGCAGCGTGGTGGTCTCGGCCTGGAGCCGGCCGACCGTGCCCTGCACGGTGGCCGCCTTCTCGGCGATGATGTCGCTGTCGACGGTGTAGATGGGCATCGGTTCCTCCTCGGATCGGTGGCGGGATGTCCCCGACGCTACGCAGGCGCCCGCGCGCGGAACCGCGCGGTGACGGATCCGTGGACAGATGGGCGGCGCCCGCGCCCTGTGAGCGGGCTCTCGCCACGCAGATCCCCGCGCGAAGCGCTTATCGGCCCCGCGGAGACCACTCAGGCGGCGCACCCAGGCCGCCGGTGCCATGGGCGGGCTTCCTACCGTGGAGACATGCGCACCTTCGCCCCTCGTCTTCTCGCCGCCATCGCCGCGCTCGCGTTCACCGGAACCCTCGGATCCTGTGCCGCCGCGTCGGCCGACACCGACCCCGCACCCGTCACCACCGCCGTCGCTCCGACGTGGGCCGACCAGCTCGCGCGCGCCGACGCGGACGACCCGATGGCCGTCGGCGACCTCGACGCGCCGCTCATGATCGTCGAGTGGACCGACTACAGCTGCCCCTACTGCGCCATGTTCGCGGTCGACACGCTGCCGACGCTGCTCGAGGAGTACGTCGAGACGGGCCTGGTGCGGTACGAGATCCACGACGTCGCCAAGCTCGGCGCGGAGTCGCTGGAGGCGGCGGTCGCGGCCCGCGCCGCCGGAGAGCAGGGCAGGTACCTCGAGTTCATGGACGCGCTGTACGCCGACTCGCCCCGGACCGGGCATCCGGTCTTCACCGAGGCGAGCCTCGTGCGATTCGCCGAGCGGGCCGGCGTCGCCGACCTCGACGCGTTCCGCGCCCGGCTGGGCGCCGCGGACCTGCAGAGCGCGGTGCTCGAGAGCCAGGAGGCCGCGCGGGCCGCGGGCATCGAGAGCGTCCCGTCGTTTGTGATCGGCGACGAGTACCTGCTCGGCGCCCTTCCGCTCGACGACTTCCGCACGGTGATCGATGCGCAGCTGGAGGCCGCGGGCGTGACGCCCTGACGCCCCGCGTAGGCTAGGCGCGTGGCGAAACTGTACTTCCGATACGGGGCGATGAACTCGGGGAAGTCCACGTCGCTGCTGCAGGCCGCGTACAACTACGAGGAACGCGGTCAGGCCGTGCTGCTCGCCAAGCCCGCGATCGACACGAAGGGCGCCGATCAGATCGAGTCGCGCCTGGGTGTCTCGCGCACGGTGGACTTCCTCATCGCGCCCGACGCCGACGCACGGGCGCTGTTCGCGCGCGAGAGGGAGCGCGTCCGCCGCGAGGCGCAGGACGCGCTGATCCCGGGGCGCCCGCGCGATGTCGCCTGCCTGCTCGTGGACGAGGCGCAGTTCCTCACCTCCGAGCAGGTCGATGACCTCTTCCGCATCGCGGTGGAGGACGGCATTCCCGTGATGGCATACGGCATCCGCACCGACTTCCGCACGGCGGCGTTCCCCGGATCGGCCCGCCTGCTGGAGATCGCCCATACGCTCGAGGAGCTCAAGACGATCTGCCGCTGCGGCCGCAAGGCGCTCTTCAACGGGCGGCTCGTGAACGGCCGCTTCGTGTTCGACGGCGATCAGGTCGCGATCGACGCCGCCACGGCCGCCGTGCGCGACGATCACTTCGTCACCTACGAGTCGCTGTGCGGCGCCTGCTACCTGGAGGAGTCCGGGGGAGTGCTCGGCTGAGCCGCTGCCCGGGGCCGGCCGCGTCGCCCGCGTAGGCTTTCCCCATGCGAGTTCTCCTTGCCGGCGGTGCCGGCTACGTCGGCACCCACACCGCCATCGCCCTGCTCGAGGCCGGTCACGACGTCGTCCTCCTCGACGACCTCACCAACACGAGCGGGATCGTCTCGGAGCGGATCCACCAGATCACCGGCAAGCGTGCCCCGCTGGTGGCGGGCAACGCGGCGCACGTCGACGACGTGGAGCGCGCGTTCGACGACTTCGGTCCCTTCGACTCGATCATGCACTTCGCGGCGAAGAAGGCCGTGGGCGAGTCGGTGCAGCAGCCGCTGGCGTACTACCGGAACAATCTCGACACCACGTACACGCTCGTGAAGGTCGGGCTGCAGCGCGGCATCTCGTCGTTCATCTTCTCGAGCACGGGCACGGTGTACTCCGATCCCGCGGACCTGCCGTTCACCGAGGAGGCGTCGCGCAACCTCGTGGAGCTGTCGAACCCCTACTCGAAGTCCAAGCTCATGAACGAGGTCGTGCTCACCGATGTGCAGCGTGTGCACCCCGAGCTGAACGTCACGCTGCTGCGCTACTTCAACCCCGTGGGCGCGCACCCGTCGGGCCTCGTCGGCGAGGACCCCAAGGGCATCCCGAACAACCTCATGCCCTTCGTCGCGCGCGTCGCCGTCGGCGCCCTGCCGGCGATCAACGTGTTCGGCACCGACTACGACACCCCCGATGGCACCGGCCTGCGCGACTACATCCACGTCGTCGACCTGGCGGAGGGGCACGTGGCGGCGCTGGAGAAGGCGCGCCCGGGGCTGGCGGCCTACAACCTGGGCACCGGCAAGCCGGTGAGCGTGCTCGAGCTGATCTCGTCGTTCGAGCGGGCCGTGGGCCGCGAGCTGCCCAAGGTGATGGCCCCACGGCGCGACGGCGATCTCGCGGCCACGTACTGCGACCCGAGCAAGGCCGAGCGGGAGCTGGGCTGGAAGGCCGAGCGGTCGATCGACGACATGACCCGCGACGTGTGGAACTGGCAGCAGCGCAACCCCTCCGGGTACGAGGCCTGATGCCGCGACGGCAGCTTCCGAACCCGAAGGACGTCTTCGAGTACCTGCAGCTGCGCCGGCCCCAGCTCGGCCGCGCCGCCCGGCTGCGCAAGGCGCTCACGATCGCGGATCTGCGCGCGATCGCGAAGCGACGCACGCCGGCGGCGGCATTCGACTACACCGACGGCGCCGCCGAGGCCGAGGTCTCGATCCGGCGGGCCCGGCAGGCGTTCGAGGACATCGAGTTCCATCCCGACATCCTCCGGCCGGCCGAGCACGTCGACACCTCGCTCGAGATCCTGGGCGGCCCGAGCTCTCTGCCGTTCGGGATCGCGCCCACCGGCTTCGCGCGGCTGATGCAGACCGAGGGAGAGGTCGCGGGCGCCGGCGCGGCGGGGGCGGCGGGGATCCCCTTCACCCTGTCGACGATGGGAACCACGTCGATCGAGGACGTGCGGGCGGCTAACCCGAACGGCCGCAACTGGTTCCAGCTCTACGTGATGCGCGACCGCGACGCCTCGTACGACCTCGTGGCCCGGGCGGCGGCCGCCGGCTTCGACACGCTGCATTTCACGGTGGACACGCCCATCGGCGGCAACCGCATGCGCGACACCCGCAACGGCTTCTCGATCCCGCCGGCCCTCACGCTGCGCACCGTGCTCGACGCGCTGCCACGGCCGTGGTGGTGGTTCGACTTCCTCACCACGCCCAAGCTCGAGTTCGCCTCGCTCACCTCCACCGAGGGCGCGACGGTGGCCGAGCTGATCGGCAAGGTGTTCGACCCGACGATCAGCTATGCCGAGCTCGACACCATCCGTGAGATCTGGCCCGGCAAGATCGTCGTCAAGGGCGTGCAGACGGTGCCCGACGCCGTCGCGCTGATCGACCGAGGGGTCGACGGGATCGTCCTGTCCAACCACGGCGGGCGCCAGCTCGACCGCGCGCCTGTGCCCTTCCACCTGCTGCCGAAGGTCGTCCGAGAGGTCGGCGCCGACGCCACGGTGATGATCGACACCGGCATCATGAACGGCGCCGACATCGTGGCGTCGATGGCGCTCGGGGCGAAGTTCACGCTGATCGGGCGCGCCTACCTCTACGGCCTCATGGCCGGCGGGCGCGCGGGCGTCGACCGCGCCATCGCGATCCTGCGCAGCGAGATCGTGCGGACCATGACGCTGCTCGGCGTGAGCAGCCTCGAGGAGCTCGAGCCGCGGCACGTGACGCAGCTGACGCGGCTCGTCCCGGTGGACTGACCGCCGTCAGCCGCGTGGGGGGAGCGTGGGGATGAGCGCGTCGAGCTTGTCGGCGGTGTCCTCCCAGCCGGTGACCGAGACGCAGGCGACCTCGCCCATGGCCAGCACGGGGTAGTCGTTGCCGTCGGGGTCGAGGCGGTCGCCGTAGAAGAGCATGTCGGCCAGGGCGACGCCGGTCTGCTCCGAGAGCTGGCGCATGCCGTAGGCCTTGTCGATGCCCTTGCGGGTGATGTCGACGGAGGTCGATCCGCCCGAGCGGACCTCGAGGTCGGGCACGCGCAGGGCGACGGCGTCGCGGAGGGCGGACTTCTTGGCGCCGGTGGGGTCCCAGGCGCGCTTGGCGTCGACGGGGGCGGCCTGTCCGAGGGCGGAGAAGGTGATCTGCGAGCCGCGGTCCTCGAGGATCGGCCCCCAGGTCTGGGTCTCCCAGTACCCGAGCCGCACGGCCTCCTCCTCGACGGCGGTGAGGGCACGCTGCTTCTCGTCGTCGGTGAGGTCGCGCGTGTAGAGGGCGGCGAAGTCGGTGCCGTCGTAGCGGAAGTACTGGGTGCCGCAGGTGGGCAGCAGGTGGATGTGGTCGAGCGCGCCCGGGGTGTGGGGGAGGCGCTCGACGACCTGCGAGCGGAACTGGCCGATCTGCCCGCCGGAGATGATCGCGAC
The DNA here is from genome assembly GCF_004564075.1 of Microbacterium sediminis. Taxonomy (NCBI): domain Bacteria; kingdom Bacillati; phylum Actinomycetota; class Actinomycetes; order Micrococcales; family Microbacteriaceae; genus Microbacterium; species Microbacterium sediminis. Next base: position 2,106,422 of record NZ_CP038256.1, on the reverse strand, counting down.
CTCGACCCGCTCGGCGAGACGGATCAGCAGGTCGCCGATGCGGGGATCGATCGGGCTCTTGGAGGGCGCCAGGGTGTCGTCGAGGTCGAAGGCGACGACCAGGGGAGTCTTCTCGGTCACCGCACAAGCTTACGTGGCGCCCGCCGGAAACCCGGTGTGCGGAGCCTCCGGCGAGCGGGGCCCGCCTGACGACCGCGAGTAATGAGAAAGGGACCCGCCTGTCGGCGGGTCCCTTTTCCCTTACGTCGGGGTGCGCCCACTCGCCACTCCACGCGCTGCTGCGCATCGCGCGGAGCCTCCGGCGAGCGGGGCCCGCCTGACTGCCGCGAGCAATGAGAAAGGGACCCGCCTGTCGGCGAGTCCCTTTCTCATTACGTCGGGGTGACAGGATTTGAACCTGCGGCCTCTTCGTCCCGAACGAAGCGCGCTACCAAGCTGCGCCACACCCCGTTTTGCAACCATGTAAGTCTACCTGATCGCGGAGCGTGCCACGAACCGCGTCAGGCCGCGCGCGGCGCGAGGGTGATCAGCGAGACCTCCGGCCGGCACGCGAAGCGCACCGGGGCGTAGATCGAGTGACCCAGACCCGCGCTCACGTTGAGCGGGATCGATCGGCCCGCCTGAGCCCACGACGACAGCCCGCGGGCCTGCCGCAGGGGGAGGTCGCAGTTCGACACCAGCGCGCCGACGAACGGCACCCGGACCTGGCCGCCGTGGGTGTGCCCGGCGAACAGCACGTCCGAGCCACCCACGGTGAGGGCGTCGAGCACACGGCGGTAGGGCGCGTGCGTGACGCCGATCGTCAGGTCACCGTGCGGGAGCTCCGCGAGCGCCGACAGCGCCTCGTCGGACCGGTCGAGGCCGTGATGGGCGTCGTGCGTGCCGACGAGGCGCAGCGTCGTGCCGCCGACCCGCAGCGTCGTCGCGGTGTTGTCGATGCCGTGCCAGCCGAGCTCATCCGCGAGGTACGCGTCGAGCGCGGCGGTGTCGATCCGGGGCGGCGTGCGCTTCCGCTCGGATGGGCCCTTCAGGTACAGCAGCGGGTTCTTGGGCACGGGCGCGTACAGATCGTTCGATCCGTGCACGAACACCCCGGGGATGCCCGCGAGGGGGTCGAGGGCGTCGCGCAGGCCGCGGAGCCCGTCGACGTGCCCGAGGTTGTCGCCCGTGTTGATGACGAGGTCGGGACGCAGGCCGGCCAGGCGCGAGATCCACTCGGCCTTGCGGCGCTGCCACGGCGCCATGTGGATGTCGGACAGGTGCAGCACCCGGATCGGGCGCGCGCCTGGCTCGAGCACCCGCACGACGTGACGGCGCACGGTGAACAGGTAGCGCTCGATGCCGATGCCCCAGACCGCCGCCGCGGCACCGAGGGCCGCGCCGGCACCGAGCACGCCGGCAGCGCCGCGCGCCACGCGAGCGATCATCGAACGACCGTCACTCAGTCGTCCCCATCGCCGCCGTTGCCGTTGCCATTGCCGTTTCCGCCGCCGCCACCGCCGCCGCAGTTCGCGGCCTGGTAGTTCACGGTGACCCGGGTACCGGAGGAGACGAGCTCCCCCGAGGCGGGAGACGTGCCCGTCGCCCGGCCACTGCCGGCGCCGTCCGCCTCGGTACAGGTGCCCAGGGCGGGGTCGAGCCCCGCGGACTTCACGGCGCCGAGAGCGGCGGCAAGCGTGAGCCCGTTGACGCTCGGCACGCTCGTGCCCTTGCCGTTGCTCGGGCTGATGGTCACGACCGTGCCGGTGGCGATGCGTCCGGGGCCCGGGTCCTGGGTCTGGATGCGACCCTCGGGCTGGTCGCCCGCGACGGGGTCGCCGACGCGCGCCTCGAAGCCGGCCGCCTCCAGGGCACGCGTGGCCTCGTCGACCGTCATGCCCGTGACGTTCGGAAGGTCCGCCATCGGAGTGACGAGCAGGTTCCGGTCGGGCGCGGGGAACGCGTCGCCGCCGTAGGCCGCGTTCGAGGCGCCCTGCATCGCCGATGCGACGTAGTAGCGCAGGTCTCGGAGCGCGACGCCGCGGTCGGTCCACTGACTGGCCATGCTGCCCCACTGGCCGTTCACCTGCTGCACGTTGCCCACCCAGACGGCGGTGGTCGCCTGCGTCGACGACTCGACCATGAAGGTCTGCTCGTCGTTGTGCGTACCCGTCTTGCCGAGCACGGGGACGCCGTCGCCCGGGTTCGCGCGCGAGCCGCTGCCGCCGCCGGTCATGACGCCCTGCAGCGTGTACGCGGCCGTGGCGGCGACGTTCGGGGCGATCGCCTGGTCGCACTTCGACTCGGGGACCGGGAGCTCGTTGCCGTCGGCGTCCACGACGCGGTCGATCGCCCTCGGCTCGCACCGCACTCCGCCGTTCGCGACGGCCGAGTAGGCGGACGCCATCGCCATCGGCGCGACTTCCTTGCCGCCGAGAACGGTGGCGAACGGCCCGTTGTCCTTCGTGATGGGTTCGCCGTTCGCGTAGGTGATGCCCAGTCGCTCGGCGACGCGGTTGATGTCGCACAGGTCGAGCTGCTCGGCCATGGCGAAGAAGCCCGAGTTCAGCGAGTACTTCGTGAAGTTGTAGATCGAGTCGTACCGGCCGGGGTCGCGCCCGTAGTTTCCGATGTCGCGGGACGCCGTGGCGCCCGCCGGCGCACCGTTGCAGCTGAAGTCGCTGAAGTCGCGGTTCACACCGTTGAGGCGCTGGTTGACGGACTTCCCCTCCTCGAGCCAGTCCAGGAGCGTGAAGAGCTTGAACGCCGATCCGGGCTGGAATCCGGTCGATCCGCCATGGGCGTAGTCGCTCGCGTAGATGATCGATGCGCAGGCGGGGTCCTCGTCGCAGGCGGCGGTCTCGCCGAACTTGGTGTTCTGCACCATCGCGAGGATGCGGCCCGTGTCGGCCTCCAGCGTGACCCCGGTCGCGCCCAGCTCCATGCCGGGGAACGACTGCGGCACCCACTCGTTCATGGCCGCCTCACCGGCGCCCTGCACGCGCATGTCGAGCGTCGTGTAGACCTTCAGGCCACCCCGCTGCAGGTTCTCCCGGCGCTCCTCCGGCGTTGCGCCGAACGCCTCGTCGGTGAGCATCACCGTCTTCACGTACTGGCAGAAGTACGCCGACTGCCCCGCCGTGACACAGCCCTGGTCGGTGGGGTGGATGCTCGGAACGATGGGCTCGGCCTTGGCCGCCTCGTACTGCTCGTCGGTGATCTTGCCGTCCGTGTGCATGCGCGTGAGCACATACGTCTGGCGCGCCTTGGTGAGGGCGTAGCCGTCGGCCTCGCTGTTCTCGTACTCGCCCGTCTGCGGGTTGAGCCAGGAGCCGCCCTTCATGTCGATGCGGTACGTGTTCGGGTTCTGCACGACGCCCGCGAGGGTCGCCGCCTGCGCGACGGTGAGGTCCTTCGCCGTGGTCCCGAAGTAGTAGCGAGCCGCGGCCTCGATGCCGTACACCTGCCCGCCGAAGTTGGCGATGTTGAGGTAGCCGAGAAGGATGTCGTCCTTCGAGTACTGCTGCTCGATCGTGATGGCGTAGCGCATCTCCTGCAGCTTGCGCTCGTAGCCGGCCGTGCCCTGGGCCGTCGTGTAGCGCAGGTAGCACTCCTCGAGCTCCTCCTGATCTGCGGAGTCCTGCTCGCAGCGCTGGATGAGCACGTTCTTCACGTACTGCTGGCTGATGGACGAGCCACCCTGCGTGTTGCCGCCCGTCGCGTTATTGAGCAGGGCGCGGGTGGTGCCGATGAGATCGATGCCGCCGTGCTCGTAGTAGCGCGGGTCCTCGCTGGAGAGGATGGCGTCGTACAGGACGGGCGAGACCTCGTCGTACTCGACCGGGATGCGGTTCTGGTCGTAGAACGTGGCCATCTGCCAGTCGTTGCCCTGCGGATCCTTCGCGTACAGCGTGGTCGGCAGCATGGGGCGGTCGACCTCGAGGTATCCGGGGATGTTCTCGAAGAGGTCGATGGCGCTCTTGGCCGCCGTGCCGCTCAATGCGATGGCGGGGGTGACGGCGGCGGTGACGAGCACGCCGGCGACGGCGCTCAGACCGACGAGACCGAGCAGGCCGGAGAGCACGCCGCTGAACGTCCTTTTCGCGTTGGGCATAGGCTGATGGTAAGCGAGTTCCCTGGGCGGCGTCTCATACGCGCGCACGCGTCGCGCGACGATCCGCGAGGGCCTCGCGCCGGCGCCGCTTGATGACGGGAGAGTCATGACCACGTGGGAGTACCTCACGACGCCGCTGCTGATCCACAACACGGCAGCGATCCTGAACAACTGGGGCAAGCAGGGCTGGGAGCTCGTGCAGGTCGTCCAGGGCCCCGAGGGCGGTCTGGTCGCCTACCTCAAGCGCCCCGTCGGCGGGGGAGAGGCGAACTCCGGACTGGGCGCCGCGGCGGAGGCCGCCAAGCAGTTCGGGGACGAGCAGTGAGCATCGCCGCACGCCTCGAGGAGCTGGGCCTGGAGCTGCCCTCGGTGGTGCCGCCGGTGGCGTCGTACATTCCGGCCAAGGTGCACGGCGGGCTGGTGTGGACCTCGGGGCAGCTGCCCATGGTCGCCGGGTCGATGCCGGCGACGGGCAAGGTCGGCGAGGGCGCCGGCCTCGTGCCGGCCGCCGATGCCAAGGGCTACGCGCGCATCTGCGCGCTCAACGCGATCGCGGCCGCCGCGGCCGCCGTCGGCGGTGTGGATCACCTGACGGGCGTGTTCAAGGTGACGGGCTTCGTCGCCTCCGACCCCGCGTTCACGGGGCAGCCCGGCGTGATCAACGGGGCCAGCGAGCTGCTCGGCGAGGTCTTCGGCGAGCCCGGGGCGCACAACCGCTCGGCGGTCGGCGTGGCGGTGCTGCCGCTCGACGCGCCGGTCGAGGTCGAGGTCGCGTTCACGTACGCGTAGGCCTTCTCCGCAGAGCTGTGCGGACATACGGCAGCGGCCCGGCGATCCCCTCGGATCGACCGGGCCGCTGCCGTTCGCGCGTCAGCGCACCTGGGCGCTGATCACGCTCATGACCGCGGTGTCCGCCAGCGTCGTGGTGTCGCCCACCTCGCGGCCCTCGGCGACGTCGCGCAGCAGGCGGCGCATGATCTTGCCGGAGCGCGTCTTGGGCAGCTCGCCCACGATGTAGACGTCGCGGGGACGGGCGATCGGGCCGATCTGCTGGCCCACCCATGCGCGCAGGTCGTTGGCGAGCCCCTCGGCGCTGTTCTCGCGCAGGAAGCTCTCCTTGAGGATGACGAACGCCACGACCGCCTGACCCGTCGTCTCGTCCGAGGCGCCCACGACGGCGGCCTCGGCCGTAGCCTCGTGCGCCACGAGCGACGACTCGATCTCGGCCGTCGACAGGCGGTGGCCGGAGACGTTCATGACGTCGTCCACGCGGCCCAGGAACCAGATATCGCCGTCCTCGTCGAGCCGCGCGCCGTCGCCGGCGAAGTAGTAGCCGTTGTCCTGGAACATCGACCAGTACGTCTCGACGAAGCGATCGGGGTCGCCCCAGATGCCGCGCAGCATGCTCGGCCACGGCTCGGTGATGACGAGCAGGCCGCCGTTGCCGTTGCCCACCTGCTCGCCCTTCTCGTCGACCACGTCGATCGAGATGCCGGGGAGGGCCACCTGCGCCGAGCCCGGCTTGGTCTCGGTGATGCCCGGCAGCGCCGACACCATGATCGCGCCCGTCTCGGTCTGCCACCACGTGTCGACGATCGGGGTCTTGCCGGCGCCGATCACCTCGCGGTACCAGATCCACGCCTCCGGGTTGATCGGCTCGCCCACCGACCCGAGCAGCCGCAGGCTCGACAGGTCGCGCGCCTGCGGGATCTGCCGTCCCTGCTTCATGAAGCCGCGGATCGCGGTGGGGGCCGTGTAGAAGATCGTGACCTTGTACTTCTCGATCACGTCCCACCAGCGGCCCGGGGCCGGGAACTCCGGGGTGCCCTCGTAGAGCACCTGCGTGGCGCCGTTGGCGAGGGGGCCGTAGACGACGTAGGAGTGACCGGTGATCCAGCCGATGTCGGCCGTGCACCAGTACACGTCCGACTCGGGGTGCAGGTCGAAGACGTTCCGGTGCGTGAAGGCCGCCTGGGTGAGGTAGCCGCCGGAGGTGTGCAGGATGCCCTTGGGCTTGCCGGTCGTGCCCGAGGTGTACAGGATGAACAGCGGCGTCTCGGCCGGGAAGGCCTGGGCGGTGTGCTCGGCGGAGGCCTGCGGCACCACGTCGTGGTACCAGATGTCGCGATCCTCGACCCAGTCGATGTCGTTGCCGCCGCGCTTGACCACCAGCACGTGCTCGACCGTCGCCTGCGGGCCCAGGCCGCCGCGATCCTCCAGCGCCTGATCGACGGCCGGCTTCAGCGGCGAGACGTTGCCCTTGCGGTAGCCGCCGTCGGCGGTGATCACGAGCTTGGCGCCGGCGTCATCGATGCGCGAGCGCAGGCTGTCGGCGCTGAAGCCGCCGAACACGACCGAGTGCACCGCGCCGATGCGGGCCACGGCGAGCATCGAGGCGACCGCCTCCGGGATCATCGGCAGGTACAGCGCGACGCGGTCGCCCTCGCCGATGCCGAGGTCGGTGAGCACGTTGGCGAGGCGCTTGACCTCGTCGGTGAGCTCGGCGTAGGTGACGGCGCGCGAGTCGCCCGGCTCGCCCTCGAAGTAGAGCGCCACGCGATCGCCGTTGCCGGCCTCGACGTGCCGGTCGAGGCAGTTGTAGGCGACGTTGAGCGATCCGTCGGCGAACCACTTCGCGAACGGCGGGTTGGACCAGTCCAGCACCTCGGTGAACGGGGTGCTCCAGTCCAGCAGCTCGCGCGACTGGTCGGCCCAGAACCCCTCGCGGTCGGCCTTCGCGCGCTCGTACAGCTCCGGCTTCGCCACGGCGTTCGCCGCGAACGCGGGATCGGGGGCGAAACGACGGTTCTCGTCGAGGAGGTGGTCGATCTGACTGCTCATGCAGCGCGCTCCTTTGCGGGTCTGTGCTTCGGCGGACCGCCTCATCGCGGCCCGCGGCGTGCGTGCGCACGCGACTGCTACGCCCTCGACTGTAGGACGGCCCGCCGACGCCCGAATACCTCCGAAAGTCGGTGCGCCCGCTCACAGGCGTGAGTTCGCGCGATCCGGCGCCGCGACCCTGTGGACAGCCGCCGTCGGCCGGGGATGCGAGCCTAGCGTCGGGGCATGCCTGACTCGTTCGTCGTCCGCCCCCGCCGCGCCGCCACCGGCGCGGTGCGCCGTCTGCCGCAGGTGGCGGGCATCGGGGCGATCGTGCCGTACCTCGAGGACCCGCGCGTCACCGACCTGTTCGTCAACGGCGCGGATGGGCTCTTCGTCGACCGGGGCGCCGGGGCCGAGCCGGACCCCGCGTGGCGGGCGTCCGAGCGCGAGGTGCGCGAGCTGGCGACGGCGCTCATCTCGGCCGGCGGTCGTCACGTCGACGACGGCACCCCCTGCGTCGACGTGCGGCTCGAGGGCGGCATCCGCGTGCACGCCGTGCTGCCGCCCGTCGCCCGCCGCGGCACGGCGCTCTCGCTGCGCATCCCGGCGATGGGCGAGGCGAGCCTCGACTCGCTGTCGGCGCGCGGCGCGTTCCCCGACCACGTGCGCGCCTGGCTCGTGCGCATGGTGCACGCCCGCGAGAACGTGCTCGTGACCGGGGCGACCGGCACCGGCAAGACCACCCTCCTCGGCGCGCTGCTCTCGCACGCCCCGGAGCGCGAGCGCATCGTCACGATCGAGGACGTCGCCGAGCTGCGGATCGACCATCCGCATCACGTCTCGCTCGAGGCCCGGCAGGCCAACCTCGAGGGCGCGGGCGGGATCGGGCTGGCGCGGCTGGTGCGAGAGTCGCTGCGCATGCGCCCCGACCGCATCGTCGTCGGCGAGTGCCGCGGCGAGGAGGTGCGAGAGCTGCTCACCGCCCTCAACACCGGGCACGACGGCGGCGCGGGCACGCTGCACGCGAGCGGCCTCGGCGATGTGCCCGCCCGCCTTGAGGCGCTCGGCGCGCTCGCGGGGATGGACGACCACGCCGTCGCACGCCAGGTCTCGAGCGCCATCGCCTGGGTGCTGCACCTGGAGCGGGGAGCCGACGGCGTGCGCCGCCTGGCCGCCGTGGGCCGGTTCGCCGTGCGGGCGGACGGGCGCCTGACGATCGAGGAGGTGCGTCCGTGGCTGTGACCCGCGAGGCCCCGGCCGCCGTGGCCGCGACCCTGCTCAAGGTGGCCGTGCTGCTCGAGGCCGGCACGTCGCCCGGCGCGGCGTGGCGCCACGTGGCCGAGGCCGGAGACGACGCGGCTGCCCGCATCGCCGGGCGCCTCGAGGGTGACCGGTCGGTGCCCGAGGCGCTCGAGGGGGAGCGGGGCGATGCCTGGCGCGAGGTCGCGGCGGCGTGGGAGATCGCCGCCACGGTCGGCGCGCCGCTGGCCCCGTCGCTGCGGGGCATCGCCCTGGCCCTGCGCGACGCGCAGGAGGCGATGGACGACGTGCGGATCGCGCTCGCCGAGCCCGCCTCCACCGCGCGCCTCATGACGTGGCTTCCCGTGTTCGGCGTCGTCGTGGGCCTGGCGCTCGGCTTCGACGTCGTCGGCGTGCTCTTCACCCATCCGATCGGCATCGCCTGCCTCGTCGTGGGCATCGGCCTGCTCGGCCTCGCGCGCTGGTGGACGTCGCGCCTCGTGCGCGGTGCGCAGCCGCCCGCGGGCGTGCCGGGCATCCACGCCGAGCTCACGGCGATCGCCCTCGGCGGCGGGGCCTCGATCGAGCGCGCCCGCTCGCTGGTCGGCGAGGCCGACACCGGGCGCCACCTCGACCCCGAGCAAACCGAGAGCGTGCTCGACCTCTCGCGCCGCGCGGGGGTGCCCGCCGTCGACCTGCTGAGGGCCACTGCGGTCCAGCAGCGCCACGACGCGCGCACCGACGGGCGGCTGCGTGCCGCGCGCCTCGGCGGGCGCCTGCTGCTGCCGCTGGGCGTCTGCACCCTTCCCGCCTTCGTCTGCCTCGGCGTCGCGCCGATGCTCATCGCCGTGCTCTCGTCCACGTCCCTGCCCGCGCTGCCGTGAGCCGCCTGCCTCCGTCCCCCAACCCCCCCCACAGAAAGAAGAAGGAGTCATCATGACCGATCCCACCACCCGTCCCCGTCTCGTCGCGTTCCCCAGCGGCGAACCGATCGACCGCGGATTCGCCGCGCTCAGCTCCGACGAGCGCGGCGCCTCCACGGCCGAGTACGCGATCGTCACGCTCGCCGCGGTGGCGTTCGCCGGCCTGCTCGTCGCCGTCCTGCGCTCGGGCGAGGTCCGCGGCATGCTCGCGGACATCATCGAGCGCGCCCTCACGTCCGCATGATGCGGCAGCGGGAGGGCGAGCGCGGTTCGATCACGGCCGAGCTCGCCCTCGCCCTGCCGGCGGTGCTGCTCGTCGTGATCATCGGCGTGGGCGGTCTGTTCGCCGCGTCGACCCTCGTGCAGTTGCAGGACGGCGCGGCCGACGCCGCCCGCCTGATCGCGCGCGGCGAGTCCTCCGCTCGCGCGGCCTCGGCCGTGACGACCGTCGTATCCTCCGGCCACAGCGCCATCAGCCACCGTGGCGACCTCGTGTGCGTGACCGCCACGGCCACCGCTCGCATCGCCGGCGTCGAGCTGCCGCTCACCGCCACGAGCTGCGCGCTGGCCGGAGGTCTGTGATGGCGGGCAGCATCCTCGGGGCCGGCATGGTCGCGGGTACCTCCCTGCTGCTGGCCGGGCTCGTCGCGGCGGGCGCGGCGGCCGTCGAGGGACAGCGCGTCGCCGCGATCGCCGACGGCGCGGCGCTGGCGGCGGCCGATGCCGCGAGCGGGGCCGTCCGCGGCGAGCCCTGCGCGCGGGCCGCCGAGGTCGCCGAGGCGCAGGGCGCGGTCGTCGTCTCCTGCGTGCTCGACGAACTCATCGCGACGGTGTCCGTGCGGGCGAGCTTCGCCTCGTTCCCGGTGGCGGCGATCGCCCGCGCCGGGCCGCCCCCGTAAGCCGAGAAGCCGCTCAGGGCGTGGTGTGTATGGTGTGCAACGAAGAAAGGACGCCCCTTGGCATCAGGCAAGAAGCTCGTCATCGTCGAGTCGCCGACGAAGATGAAGTCGATCCAGAGCTACCTCGGCGACGACTATGAGGTGCTCAGCTCCGTCGGTCACATCCGCGACCTCGCGGACAAGCGGGACATCCCGGAGAAGGATCGCGCCGCCTACGGCAAGTACTCGATCGACATCGAGAACGGCTTCGAGCCCTACTACGTGGTCAGCGACCGCAAGACGAAGACCGTCGCCGAGCTCAAGCGCGCCGTCAAGAACGCCTCCGAGGTCCTGCTCGCCACCGATGAGGACCGCGAGGGCGAGGCCATCGCCTGGCACCTGCTGGAGACCCTCAAGCCGAAGGTGCCCGTCAAGCGGATGGTCTTCCACGAGATCACCAAGGACGCGATCCAGAAGGCCGTCGAGCACACCCGCGAGCTCGACACCTCGCTCGTCGACGCGCAGGAGACCCGCCGCGTGCTCGACCGTCTCTATGGCTGGGACGTCTCGCCCGTGCTCTGGCGCAAGGTCGGCAGCGGCCGCGACGGTCAGACGCTCAGCGCGGGCCGCGTGCAGTCGGCCGCGATGCGCATGGTCGTCGACCGCGAGCGCGAGCGCATGGCGTTCGTCGCCGCGAACTACTGGAGCATCGAGGCCACCGCCGCCCGCGCCGCCGAGGGCTTCGCCGTCAAGGCGGTTCGCCTCGATGGCGCACCCATCGCGACCGGCCGCGACTTCGACGACGCCGGCGAGCTCAAGCGCGCCGTCGTCGTGCTGTCGGAGCAGGACGCCACCGCGCTCGCCACCGCCCTCGATCGTGCCGCCGCGGCCACGGTCACCAAGGTCGAGGCCAAGCCCGGCACGCGCCGCCCGTATGCGCCGTTCACCACCTCCACGCTGCAGCAGGAGGCGGGCCGCAAGCTCGGCATGACCGCCAAGACGACGATGTCGGTCGCGCAGAGCCTGTACGAGCGCGGATACATCACCTATATGCGTACGGACTCGACCAACCTCAGCACGCAGGCCGTCCAGGCCGCGCGCGAGCAGGCGGTGAGCCTGTACGGCGACAAGGCCGTGCCGCTCAAGCCGCGCGTCTACGCCTCGAAGAGCCGCAACGCCCAGGAGGCGCACGAGGCGATCCGTCCCTCGGGCGACCGCTTCCGCACGCCCAGCGAGGTCGCCGGGCAGCTCGCCCGCGACGAGCAGCGCATGTACGACCTCATCTGGAAGCGCACCGTCGCCAGCCAGATGGCCGACGCCAAGTTCGAGACCACCACCGTCACGCTCGAGGCGCAGGCCGACGGCAAGCGCGTCGAGCTGACCGCGTCGGGCACGGTCTATACCTTCAAGGGCTTCCTCGAGGCGTACGAGGAGGGCCGCGACGAGAAGCGCAACGAGGCCGACAAGACCGACGAGCAGTCGCTTCCGGCGGTCGCCGAGGGCGACACGCTCGATCTGCGCGAGGCCGAGGCCAAGGGTCACCAGACCAGCCCGAAGCCGCGTTACACCGAGGCCACCCTCGTCAAGGCGCTCGAGGACAAGGGCATCGGTCGCCCCTCCACGTTCGCGAGCATCATCGGCGTGATCCTCGATCGCGGCTACGTCGTCAAGCGCGGCCAGGCGCTCGTGCCCACCTGGCTCGCGTTCAGCGTGACGCGGCTGCTCGAGCAGCACTTCGCCGAGCTCGTGGACTACGACTTCACGGCCGAGCTCGAGGACGACCTCGACGCGATCGCGCGCGGCGAGCAGCGCCGAGCCGACTGGCTCAAGGCGTTCTACTTCGGCGGCGACGGCCACCCGGGCCTGCGCAACATCGTCGAGAACCTCGGCGAGATCGACGCGCGCGAGATCAACGCGACGAAGCTCACCGACGTCGCCACGCTCCGCTTCGGCCGGTACGGCCCCTACCTCGAGGTGATCAACCCCGAGGCTCCCGACGAGAAGCCCCGCATCATCAACGTGCCCGAGGACCTCGCACCCGACGAGCTCACGCCCGAGAAGGTGCAGGAGCTCATCGACGCTCCCGTCGCCGGGAACCGCGTGCTCGGCGAGAACCCCGCCAACGGCAAGATCATCGTCGTCAAGGACGGCCGCTTCGGTCCGTACCTCGAGGAGGAGGATCCGGTCGATCCGGAGGCCGCCGACGCCGAGACGGGTGAGGTCGCCGACGAGAAGCCGAAGAAGCGCACCGCGAAGAAGGACGAGCCCAAGCCGCGCCGCGCGTCGCTGTTCAAGAGCATGTCGCCGGAACTGATCGACCTGCAGACGGCGATCCAGCTGCTCGACCTGCCGCGCGTCGTCGGCGTCGACCCCGAGTCGGGCGAGGAGATCACCGCGCAGAACGGCCGCTACGGCCCGTACCTCAAGAAGGGCACCGACTCCCGCTCGCTGCAGACCGAGGACCAGATCTTCGACATCACCCTCGACGAGGCGCTCGAGATCTACAAGCAGCCGAAGTACGGCGCCCGCCGCGCCGCCAGCGCGCTCAAGGAGTTCGACGCCGATCCGGTCAGCGGCAAGCCGATCAAGGTGCGCGACGGCCGGTTCGGCCCCTACGTCACCGACGGCGAGACGAACGCCACGATCCCGCGCGGCGAGTCGGTGGACGACATCACGTTCGAGCGCGCCGTGGAGCTGATCGCCGAGAAGCGCGCCAAGGGGCCGGCCAAGAAGCGCACGACGACGCGCAAGACCACCACGCGCAAGACCGCCGCGAAGAAGTGACGGCGGCCGTGCGCGGGATCTGGATCACGCTCGAGGGCGGGGACGGATCGGGTAAGACGACGCAGGCCGCCCTGCTGCAGGAGTGGTTCGAGGCGCAGGGCCGCACGGTCGTGCGCACCCGCGAGCCCGGCGGTACCGAGGTCGGCCAGCTGATCCGCGACATCGTGCTGCACCACCGCGGCGAGATCGGCGCGCGCGCGGAGGCGCTGCTGTTCGCGGCGGATCGCGCCCACCACATCGCCTCGCTCGTGCGCCCGGCGCTCGAGCGGGGAGAGGTCGTGATCCAGGACCGCTACCTCGACTCGTCGGTGGCGTACCAGGGCGCCGGGCGCGTGCTCGGCGCCGACGAGGTCCGCGGCCTGTCGATGTGGGCCACCGACGGGGCCCTTCCCGACCTCACCGTGCTGCTCGACCTCGACCCCGCCGCCGCGCGCGCCCGGCTCGACGCCGACGACAAGCCCTTCGACCGGCTCGAGGCCGAGCGCGCCGACTTCCACATCCGCGTGCGCGAGGCCTATCTCGCGCTCGCCGCGGCCGAGCCGGATCGCTTCCTCGTGCTCGACGCGACCCTCGCGCCCGGGGAGCTCGCCGCGCGGGTGCGCGAGCGCGTCGCGGCCCTCCTCGGCTGAGCCGTCACGGGCCGATCCTGCCCCGGGCCACCGCGCCACCTCGATCGCGCGGTCCGGCCGCGCGCACACCCGCCGCGCCACCATCCACACCGCCCGCCCCGGCGGTCGCGACGTCGGAGGCCGCCGTTAGGCTGAAGCGTATGACCGCTCTCGCCGCCGAACTGCCCTGGGGCGACGTCTGGGGTCAGGACGACGCCGTCGCCACGCTCGCCGACGCCGCGCGCGATCCCGCCGCGCTCGCGCACGCGTGGCTGATCACCGGCCCGCCCGGGTCGGGGCGCTCGACGCTCGCGCACGCGTTCGCGGCGGCGCTCATCGCCGAGCGGCCCGACGACGTCGCGACGATGCGGCAGGTGCTCGCCGGCACGCACCCCGATCTCGTCGCCCTGCGCACCGAGGGCGTCATCATCACGATCGCCCAGGCGCGCGATCTCGCGGCACGGTCGTACTTCGCCCCGTCGCTGGGGCGCTACCGCGTCATCGTGATGGAGGACGCCGACCGCATGACGGAGCGCACCTCCAACGTGCTGCTGAAGGCCCTCGAGGAGCCGCCCGAGCGCACGGTCTGGGTGCTGTGCGCCCCCAGCGACGCCGATCTGCTGCCGACGATCCGCTCGCGCGTGCGCACCCTCCGCCTGCGCGAGCCGGACGTCGACGACGTCGCCCGGTTGCTCGTCGCGCGCACGGGCATCGACGAGCAGGCGGCGGAGCAGGCCGCCCGTCACGCGCAGCGGCACATCGGCATGGCGCAGCGCCTGGCCACCGACGAGGCCTCGCGCCGTCGCCGCGACGAGACGCTGCGGGCCGTGCTGCGCGTGCGCAGCATCAGCGACGTCGTCGAGGTCGCCGGCGAGATCGTGCAGGCCGCCACGGCCGACGCGAAGGCCCTCACCGCCGAGCGCGACGAGGCCGAACGCGCCTCGCTGCTGCGCACCGTGGGCGTGGCCGAGGGCGGCCGGATCCCGCCGGCCGTCCGTGCGCAGGTGACCGCGCTCGAGGAGGAGCAGAAGCGGCGCGCCACCCGCAGCCTCCGAGACGGCCTCGACCGCGTCCTCACCGACCTGCAATCGCTCTTCCGCGACGTCACGATGCTGCAGTTCGGCCGCGAGGACGGCATCATCAACCGCGAGCTCATCGACGAGCTGCGCGCGCTGGCCGGCGCCTGGCAACCGGAGCGCTCCCTCCTCGTGCTCGATCACCTCGCCGAGACGCGGCAGGCGATCGAGCAGAACGCGCAGCCGGCGCTCGCCCTCGAGAGCCTGCTCGTGACGGTGGTCAGCGGACGAAGGGCGGCATGATGCGCAGAGGACGGATCGCGCGCGGCGCGCTCGCGGGGATCGTGGGCGTGGCGATCGTGTCGCTGCTGACCGGTTGTCTCGGGCTCGGTCAGCTCGCGACGCGCGGCCCCGACCCGGCGCCGGTCACCGAGGGCGTCCCCGACGACCTGCTGCGCTTCTACGATCAGCCGCCGCAGTGGGAGTCGTGCGGCGAGGGCTTCGAGTGCACCACCATCACGGCCCCGCTGGACTGGCACGACCCCGACCGGGGCGAGATCGAGCTCGCCGTCACTCGCCACCTCGCCGAGCGGACGACGCCCGTCGGCGCGCTGCTCGCGAACCCGGGCGGCCCGGGCGGCAGCGGCGTCAGCCTCGTGCGCGACAGCCTCGCGTACTCCTTCGGCCAGCCGCTGCGGGAGGCCTACGACATCGTCGGCTTCGACCCGCGCGGGGTGGGGGAGTCGACCGCCGTCCGCTGCTACGACGCCGCGCAGATGGACGCCTACCTCTACGACATCCCCGCCGCCGAGCGCGGCACCCCCGAATGGGAGTCCGAGCTGCAGGGCCGCGCCGCCGACTACGCGCACGCGTGCGAGGCCAACAGCGGCGGCATCCTCGAGTTCATCACCACGGAGCAGTCCGCCCGCGATCTCGATCTGCTGCGCGCGGTACTCGGCCAGGAGGAGCTCACCTACCTGGGCTACTCCTACGGCACCTTCCTCGGCGCGACCTACGCCGATCTGTTCCCCGAGCGCGCCGGACGTCTCGTGCTCGACGGTGCGATCGATCCCTCCGTGTCGGGCGAGGAGGTCGGCACGACGCAGGCGGTCGGCTTCGAGGGCTCGCTGCGTTCCTTCTTCGAGTGGTGCCTCGGCACGCAGGGATGCCCGTTCACGGGATCCGTCGACAACGCGATGTCCGACCTCTCGGCACTGCTGGCGGCCGTCGACGCCCGCCCGATCCGCGCGGAGGACGGCCGGATGCTCGGCGCCGACACGCTCATGACGGCCGTGATCGCCGCGCTCTACGCCGAGGACAACTGGTCGTACCTCGTCGCGGCCCTGGCGGGCGCGCTCGAGGGAGACGCCACCGACGCGTTCTTCCTCGCCGACTTCTACAACGGCCGCAACCCCGACGGCACCTACGCCGACAACAGCACCGACGCGTTCAACGCCTACAACTGCATGGACTACCCGGCCACGACGGCCGCGGAACAGGCCGCCACCGAGCAGAAGGTGCGCGAGCTCGCCCCGACCATCGCCCCGTACTGGAGCGGCGCGGACGTGTGCGCCGAGTGGCCCTACCCGCCCAGCGGCGAGCGCCGTCAGCTCACCGCCGAGGGGGCGGCGCCGATCGTGGTCATCGGCACGACGGGCGACCCGGCCACGCCGTACGAGTGGGCGGTGTCGCTGGCCGATCAGCTCTCCAGCGGCGTGCTCGTCACCCACGAGGGCGAGGGTCACACCGCCTACAACGGCGGCAGCCGGTGCGTGAACAGCGCCGTCGAGGACTTCCTGCTCGAGGGAACCGTGCCCGAGGACGGCCTCACCTGCCGGTGAGCCCCGATTCGATCCGGGCCGCCGGATCCGGTATGCTTGTTCCTCGTGCCACGCAGGCACGGGTCGCCGCTTTAGCTCAGTCGGCAGAGCGATTCACTCGTAATGAATAGGTCGTCGGTTCGATTCCGACAAGCGGCTCGGCAAGACCCCCGGACTCCACTCCGGGGGTCTTTCCTTTTGCCGTGAATCCGCGCGTATGCAGGGAGCCGTATACCGTCGCCGGTAGCGTGGCCCCCAGCGATCGGCAACCGCCTTTGGCTGCACAGGCCGCGACGCGGCCGCCCGAACGACGGGAAGCCGGATGTCTGCCATCGCACCCACCCTGACCACCCCGCCCGACCGCCTCGGCCCGATCAGGCAGACGTACGCGAGCGCGGCGGACTTCCCGCCGATCGCCCAGTCGTACTCGCAGGTGTCGAAGGTGGTGCGCGAGACGGGCCTGCTGCGCCGCGCCCGCTGGTTCTACGGGGTCGTCGGTCTCGTGCTGGCCCTCGGGTTCGGCGGAGCGATCACCGGTTTCGTGCTTCTCGGCGACAGCTGGTTCCAGCTGCTCATCGCCGCGGCGCTGGGCATCCTCTTCACTCAGGTGGCGTTCCTCGCGCACGAGGCCGCGCACCGCCAGATCCTCGCGAGCGGCCCCGCGAACGACCGGCTCGGCCGCGTGCTGGCGGCCGGCATCGTGGGCATCAGCCTGTCGTGGTGGGACAGCAAGCACTCGCGTCACCACGCCAACCCGAACCGCGTCGACAAGGATCCCGACATCGCCGTCGACACGATCTCGTTCCTCGAGGAGGACGCGCGCACCGCGCGCGGTCTGCGCCGGGCCATCACCCGTCGCCAGGGCTGGCTGTTCTTTCCGCTGCTCGCCCTCGAGGGCCTGAACCTGCACGCGCAGGGCGTGAAGCACCTCATGCAGCGGGCACCCGTCAAGCACCGCTGGACGGAGCTCGGGCTCATTGCGGCGCGCTTCGCCGCCCTGCTCGTTCCCCTGTTCCTCGTGCTGCCGCTCGGCATGGCCTTCGCCTTCCTCGGCGTGCAGCTGGCCGTGTTCGGCGTGTACATGGGCGCCTCGTTCGCGCCGAACCACAAGGGCATGCCGATCATCGCTCCCGACGCGAAGCTCGACTTCTTCAGCAAGCAGGTGCGCACCTCGCGCAACATCACCGGCGGCTGGTGGGCGACCGCGCTGATGGGCGGCCTGAACTACCAGGTCGAGCACCACCTGTTCCCGAGCATGGCGCGGCCGCACCTCGCCCGCGCCAGCGAGATCGTCCGCGACTACTGCGCGGCGAACAACGTGCCCTACACCGAGACCACGCTCGTGCGCTCGTACGCGATCGTCATCGACTACCTCAACCGCGTGGGCCTGGCCGCCCGCGACCCGTTCGACTGCCCGGCCGCCGCGCAGCTGCGTCGCGCCTGACGGCCCGCGCCGTCGCGTTCCGTCGTAGCGTGGATCGCGACCCCACGGATCGGAGAAGGCACATGGCACGCATCATCGTCATCGGTGGACACGGCAAGGTCGCGCTGCGGCTCGCACCCCAGCTCGCGGAGCGCGGCGACGAGGTCACGGCGATCATCCGGAATCCGGATCACTGGTCCGACGTCGAGGCCGCCGGCGCCACGCCGCTCGTGGCCGACGTCGAGGCGCTCGACACCGCGGAGATCGCGGCCCTGTTCGCCGGGCACGACGCGGTCGTGTGGTCCGCCGGGGCGGGCGGCGGCGATCCGCGCCGCACGTACGCCGTCGACCGCGACGCGGCGATCCGCTCCATCGACGCCGCGGCGCTCGCCGGCGTGCGCCGATACGTGATGGTGTCGTACCTCGGAGCGGGGCCGGACCACGGCGTCCCCGAGGACAGCGATTTCTTCCCCTACGCCGAGGCCAAGGCCGCCGCCGACGCCCACCTGCGCGGCACGGATCTCGACTGGACGATCGTGGCGCCCGGCCCGCTCACGCTCGACGAGCCGACCGGGCGCATCGAGGTGCGCGAGCCCGGCTCCGGCCGCGTGCCGCGCGCCGATGTCGCGGCCGTCATCGCGGCGGTGCTGCGCGAGCCGTCGTCGGTGCGCCGCACGATCGCCTTCGGCTCCGGCGACGTGCCGATCGCCGAGGCCATCGCCGGCTGACGCCGAACGGGCCCGGGGATCCGGGCCCGTTCGCGTCCCGCTGCTCAGCCGGCCACGGCGTCGCGGACGAAGCGCTCGACGTTCGCGCGCAGCGCCGCGATCCGCGCCTGCCGCGCGGCCTCCACGTCGAAGCCGACGTAGGCCACGGGCGGCTTGCGGCGCACGTTGACGTTGCACTCGAACGCGGCGCACACGAGGGTGCCGATCGCGTCGCCGCGGCGCCCGGCGGCACCGGCCCGGCGCGTGCCGAACAGCACGACGTCGTTGGGCAGGTGCACGTCGGCGCACCACGAGCACTGGGTGCGGTGGCGGGGAGTGGCCTCGGCCTGCTTCAGCAGGAGGCCGACGGGCTCGCCGTCGATCTCGGCGACCACGTAGCCCACGAGGGGCAGCTTCGGATCGCGCCAGCCGAGGAAGTCGATGCGGTCCCAGCGGATCGCGTCGAGGTCGGGCAGGGTGATGGTCTTGCGCTCGCGAAGCGTGACGTTCGCGAAGGACGCCCGGATGCGGGCGGCATCGAGGGAATGCATGAGTGTGCTCTCTGTGGAGACGGATGAGGACGCGCCGACCGGGTGGGTCGCGCGGAGGGACGGCGGGCACGGCGAAGCGCCGGCCTCACCGGGAATGGCGGTGGGCCGTCAGGCTCTGTTGCTCGCCGACGCAGAGCGCGTCGACGGCCTCCTCACTCCCCGAAGGGATCCCATCTCGAACACGCCCGACATCTTACGCCGCGCGTCTGAGCGCGGACGGGGCGCGGCGAGGGCCCGGAACCCCGTGCGGGTCCCGGGCCCTGCGTGCCGCGCGGCTCAGGCGCGCTCGACGAGGTGGTCGGCGTAGGCCTTCGTCGTGAGGAACGGCGTGAAGGTGCGGCTCAGCGCCACGTCGCGGAACACCTGCGCGGCGTCGTCGAAGCGGTCGCCGTCGCGACGCTCGATCGACCCGAGCACGCGGTCGATGATCGCCGAGACGTACTCGGTGGTGATCGGGGTGCCCTCGGCGGTCGACTGATCCTGGTGGATCCACTGCCAGATCTGCGAGCGCGAGATCTCGGCGGTCGCGGCGTCCTCCATGAGGTTGTTGATCGCCACGGCGCCCTGCCCCCGCAGCCACGCCTCGATGTAGCGGATCGCCACCTCGACGTTCTCGGCCACGCCGCGCTCGGTGATCGGGCGGCCGATGTGCAGCGAGAGCAGGTGGCGCTCGCGCACGTCGACGTCGTCGCGCTGCCGCTCGAGCTGGTGCGGGCGCTCGCCGAGCACCGCGTCGAACTCGGCCTGCGCGACCGGGATGAGGTCGGGGTGCGCCACCCACGTGCCGTCGAACCCGTCGCCGGCCTCGCGCTTCTTGTCGGCCGCGACCTTGGCGAGCGCGTTGGCGTTGACCTCGGGATCGCGGCGGCTCGGGATGAAGGCGCTCATGCCGCCGATCGCGTAGGCGCCCCGCTTGTGGCAGGTCTTCACGAGCAGCTCGGTGTAGGCGCGCATGAAGCCCACGGTCATCGTGACCTCGTTGCGGTCGGGCAGCACGAAGCGCGAGCCGCGGCCGCGGTAGGTCTTGATGATCGAGAAGATGTAGTCCCACCGCCCGGCGTTCAGGCCCGCGCAGTGATCGCGCAGCTCGTAGAGGATCTCCTCCATCTGGAACGCCGCCGGAAGTGTCTCGATGAGCACCGTCGCGCGGATCGTGCCGTGTGGCAGGTGCAGGAACTGCTCGGTGAACGTGAACACCTGATCCCACAGCCGCGCCTCCTCGGCCGACTCCAGCTTCGGCAGGTAGAAGTACGGCCCGCGGCCGCGCGCGATGAGCTCGCGCGCGTTGTGGAACGCGTACAGGCCGAAGTCCACGAGCGAGCCGGACGCGGCCATCGTGCGGCCGTGGCGGTCGGTGAAGTGCAGGTGGTGCTCCTCGAGGTGCCAGCCGCGCGGGCGCATCACGATCGTGGGCGTGCGCTCGGCGGTGACGGCGTAGTGCTTGCCCTCGGGAGAGGTGTACTCGAGGCGCTCGCGGATCGCGTCGTACAGCGACAGCTGGCCGCCGATGACGTTCGCCCAGGTGGGGCTCGTGGCGTCCTCCTGGTCGGCGAGCCAGACCTTCGCGCCCGAGTTGAGCGCGTTGATCGTCATGCGCGGATCGGTGGGACCGGTGATCTCGACGCGTCGGTCCTCGAGGCCCGGGCCGGCGCCGGCGACGCGCCAGCTCGGGTTCTCGCGGATGCGGCGCGTGTCCTCGCGGAACTTCGGGTCGCGGCCGAGGCCGACCTCGTAGCCGTGGCGCATCCGATCGGCGAGGCGGTCGTAGCGCGCACCGGCGAACAGCTCGTGCAGCTGGGTGAGGAAAGCCAGCGCCTCGGGCGTGAGGATCTCGGCGTAGCGCGGGCGCAGGGGGCCGACCACGCGCATGCTGGGGTGGACGGGGGGATGGGTCTGCTCCGCCGGCGGGGCGGGGGCGAGGATGGTCATGTCTGTCTCCTGAGATCGTGGCGAGCGCGGATCAGTGGAACTGCTCGGACTCGGTGGAGCCGACGAGAGCGAGGGTCGACGCGTCCGGGTTGAGGGCGGTCGAGACCCGATCGAAGTAGCCGGTGCCGGCCTCGCGCTGGTGGCGCGTGGCGGTGTAGCCGGAGGCCTCCGCGGCGAACTCGGCGTTCTGCAGCTCGACGTAGGCGCTCATGGCGCGCTCCGCGTAGCCGCTGGCGAGCTGGAACATCGAGTGGTTCAGCGCGTGGAAGCCGGCGAGAGTGATGAACTGGAAGCGGTAGCCGAGCTCGGCCAGCTCCGCCTGGAACGACGCGATCTGCCGGTCATCCAGCGCGGCCGACCAGTTGAAGCTCGGCGAGCAGTTGTAGGCGAGCATCTTGCCGGGGAACTCCGCGTGGATCGCGTTCGCGAACTCGCGGGCCAGCTCGATGTCGGGCGTGCCGGTCTCGACCCACAGCAGGTCGGCGTACGGCGCGTACGCCAGGCCGCGCGAGATCACCGGCTCGATCCCATTGCGCACCCGGTAGAAGCCCTCGCTCGTGCGCGCGCCGGTGGTGAACGGGCGGTCGCGCTCGTCGATGTCGCTCGTGAGCAGGTCGGCGGCCAGCGCGTCGGTGCGGGCGATCTGGATGGTCGGCACGCCCGCGACGTCGGCGGCGAGCCGGGCGGCGTTGAGGGTGCGGATGTGCTGGCTCGTGGGCACGAGCACCTTGCCGCCCAGGTGGCCGCACTTCTTCTCGCTGGCGAGCTGGTCCTCCCAGTGGATGCCGGCGGCCCCGGCCTGGATCATCGACAGCGCCAGCTCGAAGGCGTTGAGCGGACCGCCGAAGCCGGCCTCGGCGTCGGCGACGATCGGCGCCATCCAGTCGCGGGTCAGCTCGCCCTCCGCGAATTCGAGCTGGTGCTGGCGCAGCAGGGCGTTGTTGATGCGGCGCACGACGGCGGGGACCGAGTTGGCGGGGTAGAGCGACTGGTCGGGGTAGGTCTGCCCGGCGAGGTTCGCGTCGGCGGCCACCTGCCAGCCCGACAGGTAGATCGCCTTCAGGCCGGCGCGCACCTGCTGCACGGCCTGGTTGCCGGTGAGGGCGCCGAGGGCGCGGACGTACTCGTCGTCGTGCAGCCGCTGCCACAGGACCTCGGCGCCGCGGCGCGCGAGGGTCGCGTCCTCGCGGATCGCGCCGCGGAGGCGGATGACGTCCTCGGCCGTGTAGGTGCGCTCGATGCCGTTCCAGCGGGGGTCGGCGTCCCACTCGAGCTGCAGCTCGGCGGCGGTCTGCGTCTGGTCGCCCGGGAGCGTGGGGGAGGCGGTGGTGGTCATCGTCGAACTCCTTCGTACGTGCGGTTGCGGGAACCGGTGCACACCACGATCCGTGAAACTCACCCGGGTGAACCCACCGAGTTCGGCAGAAATAACGGGGTTCTTCTGCTCCCGGGAACTCTGTGGCAGGATCGGCGCCATGCTTCTCGACGACGAGACCGATGCCGACGCGATCGCCGTGGGCCGCCGCATCCGCGCCCTGCGCACCGAGCGCGGCATCCGCCTGGCCGAGCTGGCCGAGCGGGTGGGGCGGGCGCCCAGCCAGCTGTCGATGATCGAGAACGGCCGCCGGGAGCCGCGGCTGTCGATGCTGCGGGCGATCGCTCAGGCCCTGGGCGTGCCCACCGACGCGCTGCTGGCGCCCGAGGAGCTGGACGAGCGCAGCCGCATGGAGGTGGCGCTGGAGCGCGAGATGCGCTCGCCGCGGTTCCGGGAGCTTGGCATCGAGCCGTTCCGGATCCCCAAGGGCATGCCCGACGAGGCCCTGCGCGCGATCCTGCGCCTGACGGGAGAGATCGATCGGCTCACCGACGAGCGCCAGGCCACGCCGGAGGAGGCGCGCCGGGCGAACATCGAGCTGCGCGCGCTGATGCGCTCGCAGGACAATCACTTCCCGCACCTCGAGCAGACCGCGCGCGACCTGCTCCGCGCGATCGATCACCCGGGCGGGCCGCTCACGCAGCGGGCCGCGAGCGACATCGCCGCCCACCTCGGCTTCACCCTGCACTACGTGAGCGACCTGCCATCGAGCACGCGCAGCGTCGTCGACCTCAAGCACCGCCGGCTCTACCTGCCGAATCGCGTGTCGCGCGATCCGCGCGGCCCGATCCTGCAGGCGCTCGCCAGCCGCGTGCTCGGGCACGCCGAGCCGTCCACGTACGGGGAGTTCCTGCGCCAACGCGTGGAGCAGAACTACCTGGCGGGCGCGCTCATGATCCCCGAGGAGGGAGCCGTCGCCGCGCTGCGCGAGGCCAAGGAGCGCCGCGCGATCTCGATCGAGGACCTGCGCGACGCCTACGCCGTCTCGTACGAGACCGCCGCCCATCGCTTCAGCAACCTCGCCACGCGGCACCTCGACATCCCGGTGCACTTCCTGAAGGTGCACGAATCGGGAACGATCACGAAGGCGTACGAGAACGACGACGTGAACTTCCCGACCGACCGGCTCGGATCCATCGAGGGCCAGATGTGCTGCCGGCACTGGACCAGCCGCGTGATCTTCGACGTCGAGGACCACTTCAACCCGTACTACCAGTACACCGACACCGGGAACGGCACCTACTGGTGCACGGCGCGCGTGGAGCACTCCAGCCAGGGCGCCCACTCGCTGAGCATCGGCGTGCGCTTCGACGACACGAAGTGGTTCGTGGGCCGCGACACCCCCAACCGGCGGGTCTCGCGCCACGCCGTCGAGACCTGCTGCCGGCGCCCTCCCGAGGAGCTCGCCTCCCGCTGGCGCGATGGCGCGTGGCCCAACGTCGCCACGCCCCGCACGCTGCTCGCCACGCTGCCCACCGGCTCGTTTCCCGGCGTCGACACCACCGACGTCTACGAGTTCCTCGAGGCTCACGCCCCGAGGAACTGACGCCGTCCGGTCGTCGAGCGGAGCCGCGCAGCGGCGTAGCCGAGACGGGTCGAGCGAGCGCAGCGAGTCGAGACCGGTGGGCCGCTGGCGGTTTCGACTCCATGCCTGCGGCGCACGACGAGCCGTGGGGTCAGCCGCTCGTCGAGCGGAGCCGCCCGCTACGCGAGCGCGAACAGCACCGCCGCCCCCAGCGCCAGCGCGAGGCCGATCCACTGGGGCGATGCGAGGCGCTCCCGCAGCACGAGTGCGGCCAGCAGCACGGTGCCGCCGGGGTAGAGGGCCTGCAGCACCCCGACGATCGCCAGGTCGCCCGAGCGCAGCGCGAGCAGGATGAGGACGTTCGCGGCGGCGTCGCACACGCCCGCTGCGAGCGCGATCCGCAGTCCGGGGGCGCGGGACCCCGCGGACAGGGCCGTCTCCGCGGATCGCGTCGCGGCCCGGCGGCGCACCGCGAGCGCGACCACCGCGGCGCCCGTGAGCGCCACCAGCACGGCGCGGCTGACGATGAGCGGCGTGACGCCCGAGGCGTCGCTCGTGCGGTCGAGCAGGATCACGAACGCGCCGAACGCGACGCCGGCGATCACCGTGAGCAGCAGCGGAACGGCGCGCGGCCGCACGGCGTGCTCGCCGCGGGCGCGGGTGATGAGCACCACCGCCGTCAGGGCGCACGCCGCGCCGACCCAGGCCAGCGGGCCGAGCGCCTCGCCCTCCACGGCCACGGCCCACAGCGCCGGCACGATCGCCGACAGCACCGCCGCCAGGGGCGAGAGGATGATCATCGGCCCGGTGGCGAATCCCGCGTAGAGACACACGAGACCCACGGCGTAGAGGGCGCCGACGCCGGCACCCCATCCGCTGTCGGCCCACGACCACGTCCCGCCCACGAGCAGCTGCGACGGCAGCAGCACGACGAGGGCGGCGAGCCCCGTGAACAGCGTGACGCGCACGGCCGCCATCCGCCGGGAGGCCAGGCCGCCGAGGAAATCGGCGCCGCCCCAGATCATGGCGCCGATGAGGGCGAGGGCGGCGGCGAGCATCGGGCCCAGTCTCCCATGCGGACGGGGCGCGCCCCGCGTCGTACGCTGGGACCAGGATCGAGCGAGGAGGCGGATCGACATGAGCAAGGCGCTTCTCATCGTCGACGTGCAGAACGACTTCACGGAGGGCGGTGCCCTCGGCGTGGACGGCGGCGACGCCGTGGCGGAGGGGATCACGCGGCTGCTGGCCGAACGGGCCGGCGACTACGCGCTGATCATCGCCTCGCGCGACTGGCACGACCCCGACAGCGACAACGGCGGCCACATCGTGTCCGAGCCCGACTACGTCGACTCGTGGCCGGCCCACTGCATCGCCGGCACGGAGGGGGCGGAGTACGACCCGGGCCTCGAAACCGCCGCCGTGACACATCACGTCAAGAAGGGGCAGGGCAAGCCGGCCTACTCGATGTTCGAGGGTGTGACCGACGCGGGCGAGACGGTCGGCGATCTGCTCACCGAGCACGGCATCGTCGAGGTCGACGTCGTCGGCATCGCCACCGATCACTGCGTGCGCGCCTCGGCACTCGACGCGATCTCGCACGGCCAGCGGGTGCGGGTCCTCACCGACCTCGTCGCCGGGGTCGCGCCGGAGCCCAGCGAGGCGGCGCTGGCCGAGCTCGTCCACGCCGGCGCGGAGCTCGCCGAAGCGCGCGCATGAGGATCGTCGTCCTCGACGACTATCAGCGCGTCGCGCCGACGTACGCGGACTGGGCACGCTTCGACGCCGACGTGGCCTTCTTCGATCGCCCGGTCCGGGGCGCCGAACTGACCGACGCGCTCGCCGGGGCCGAGGTGATCGTCGCCATGCGCGAGCGCACCGCCTTCCCGCGTGAGCTGCTCGAGCGCCTGCCCGACCTGCGCCTGCTCGTCACCACCGGCGCGCGCAACGACGCCATCGACCTGGACGCCGCGCGCCGCCTCGGCGTGACGGTCTGCGGCACCGAGGCGCCGGGCACCTCCACGCCCGAGCTGGCGTGGGGCCTCATCCTCGCGGTGCTGCGCAGCATCCCGCTCGAGGACGCCGGCATGCGCACCGGCGGCTGGCAGACCACGATCGGCGGCGACCTCGCCGGGCGCCGGCTCGGGATCGTCGGGCTCGGGCGGCTCGGCGAGCGCATGGCCCGCATCGGACAGGCGTTCGGCATGGACGTCGTGGCCTGGAGCCTGAACCTCGACCCGACCCGCGCCGCCGCGCTCGGCGTGACCGCGGTGACGAAGGACGAGCTCTTCTCGAGCTCCGACGTCGTCACGATCCACTACAAGCTCGGCGAGCGCAGCCGCGGCCTCGTCGGCGCGGCCGAGATCGCACTGATGACGCCCTCGGCGATCCTCGTCAACACCTCGCGCGGCCCGATCGTCGACACCGACGCGCTGATCCGCGCCCTCGAGGAGGGGCGGATCCGCGGCGCCGGCATCGACGTCTTCGACGAGGAGCCGCTGCCCGCCGACCACCCGCTGCGCTCGGCGCCGCGGACCGTGCTCACCCCGCACCTGGGCTACGTCACCGACGGCACCTACCGCGTGTTCTACCCCCAGGCCGTCGAGGCCATCGCGGCCTGGCGCTCCGGCACCCCGATCCGGGTCCTCGCCTGAGCACCGTAAAGTTGATGCGGGCCTATAGCTCAGTCGGTAGAGCAGCGGACTTTTAATCCGTAGGTCGAGGGTTCGAGCCCCTCTGGGCCCACTCCCGATCCTCGCCCGCCAGCGCCGCCGAGGCGTGAGCCCACAGGGTCATGCCCGCCACGACCTTCAGCTGCGCGCGCGTGCCGACGAGCACCCGCAGCGCCACGGCGTCGCGCGAGGGTGCGGGGGCGGCGGCGCGGGCGGTGGCGACGTCGTGGGCCGCGATCGTCGAGAGGGCGCGGGCCACCTCGACGAGGTAGTCGGGCGAATAGGGCAGACCGGACGCCGCGACGTCGGCCAGCGCGCCGGCCAGCGCCGCGCGCGCCCGCGAGCGGACGGGGGACCAGCCCGCCGCGGCGGCGACCTGCGCGAGCAAGGCGTCCTCGGAGGCGCCCGAGGGGGCCTCGCGGTCGAGCCCGGACGCGATCACCTGGCTCAGCTCCATCACGTCGATCAGCGGAACATCGGCGTCATCCAGCAGCGCGGTCAGCTCGCGGATCTGCGAGATCGGCGTCTCGAACACCGTGCGCAGGGTCGTGATGAGGCGGATCCTCTCCACGTGCGCCTCGCCGTACTCGGCCGTCGTCATGTTCCGCAGCCGTCCCGGCGGCAGGATCCCCTCGCGGATCCAGTGCTTCACCGAGGCCTTCGCGACGCCGGTGCGGGCGGCCAGCTCCCTGAGCTTCACGTCGGCATCCCCTCTGTCGTGCGGGCCCGATTGGAGAGTCCGCGGCCCCCGCGCTCTCCACGTTGCACGCGGGGGCGGGGCAGTCGGACAGTAGCACCATGGAGCCCTTCGGCGGAGAGACCTTCGAGCACGTGATGATCATCCTGCACGCGACGGCCGGGACGGTCGCCGTGCTGCTGCCGGCCGTCAACCTGCTGCGCCGCCGCAAGGACCGCGCGCACCGCTGGATCGGCCGCAGCTGGGTGGTCGCGATGTACCTGCTGTGCACCTCGGGCATGTTCATCTACTCCATGACGGGCGGGTTCACTCTCTTCCACGCCCTCGCGCTGTTCACGTTCGTCACCACCACGCTCGGCGTCCTCGCCATCCGCCGCGGCCGGGTCCGCGCCCACGTCGGCAACATGGTCGGCAGCTGGCTCGGCGCGATCGGCGCGGGCACCGCGGCCGCGCTCGTGCCCGGCCGGCAGATCACGGCGTGGATGATCGGGACGCCGGCGACCTTCTGGACCGTCGTGGCGCTCATCGTGCTGGCGACCACCGCCTGGACCGCGTGGGTGCTGTTGCGGATCGGCCCGCGCGTGCGACCCGCCGCGCGCGTGACGGCCTGAGCGCGCGGCCTGCCAGACTCGAGGCATGGCCGAGAAGGTCGACCTCGTCAGGACGCTCGACGCGTACCGCGCTCGCCGCGGGGAGTTCCGCGTCGTCGAGGTGCCGCGGACGCGCTACCTGGCGATCGATGGATCGGGCGATCCGAACACGTCCGAGCGGTATCGCGAGACGCTCGAGACCCTGTATCCCGTGGCGTACGCGGCCAAGTTCGCCAGCAAGGCGGCGGGGCGGGATTACGTGGTGCCGCCGCTGGAGGGCCTGTGGTGGGCCGACGACATGGCGGCGTTCACGAGCGCGCGCGACAAGTCCCGCTGGCACTGGACGATGCTGCTGATGCTGCCGGACTGGATCGACGCCGCCGCCGCCGACGCCGCGATCGCGCGGGCCGGGGCGAAGCGGCCCCCGCGCCTGGGCGACCTGCGGGTGATCGAGCTCTCCGAGGGCACGTGCGTGCAGACCCTGCACGTCGGATCGTTCGACGACGAGGCGCCCGTGCTCGCCCGCCTGCACGACGAGGTGATCCCGGAGCTCGGGCTGCGCATGACGGGCCGGCACCACGAGATCTACCTCAGCGACCCGCGCCGCACCGCGCCCGCGCGGCTCCGCACGATCCTGCGCCAGCCCGTGGCGCCGCGCTGAGCGGCTCAGGCGCGCGCGATCCGCTTGGGACGGGTGGCGATCGCGGCGACGGCGCCGCCGATCGCGCCGAACAGGTGCGCCTGCCAGGAGATGCCCGCCGCGGCGCTGAAGATCCCGACCCACATCGATCCGCCGTAGAGCCCGGCGATCACGAGCGCGATGAGCGCGTAGAGGATGCCGTGGCCGAGCGACCTCGCCACGAACGCGCGGATGAGCAGGTACCCGAAGTACCCGAACACCAGCCCCGACGCCCCGACGGTGATGGTCCCGGGCGCGTTGACGATCCAGGTGCCGACACCGCCGATGAGGGCGATGATCACCGTCACGCCCCAGAATCTGCCCACGCCGTCGAGCGCCACGAGCAGCCCGAGGATGAGGAACGGCACCGAGTTCGACACGAGGTGCGACCAGTCGCCGTGCAGTCCGGGGGAGAGCAGGATCCCGTCCAGGCCGTCGAACGACCACGAGATGAGCCCGAACATCTGGTTCCAGCTCCCCGGCAGCGCGTCGTCCAGGGCCCGCACGACCCACATCACGGCGAGCAGCAGCACGGGCTGCGCCGCACGGGCGAGCAGTCCGCCGCCCGTTCGGGCCGGCGCGGGGGTGATCGTCATGGCATCATCGTCGCATCTCGCTCCGCGGCCCATCACAGAGATCGCGCAGAAGGTGCCGGCCCGCGGGCGAGAGTCGGGTCGTAGCCTGGATGGATGAGCAGCGACGACTTCCACAAGCCCGTGAAGCGGCCGTCGGAGACGTTCGACCGCCTGTTCGCGGCGGAGGACCCGGCCGAGGTGTCTCGCGCGGCCCACTCCACGGCGCAGGCCCTGCTCGCGAGGGCGCGGCACGAGAGCGACGACACGGTCATCGACCGGCTCATCTCGTTCACCGACCGGCACGGCATCGACGATCTCGCGGAGCTGTGGTCGCGCTCGCC
This sequence comes from Microbacterium sediminis, assembly GCF_004564075.1. Taxonomy (NCBI): domain Bacteria; kingdom Bacillati; phylum Actinomycetota; class Actinomycetes; order Micrococcales; family Microbacteriaceae; genus Microbacterium; species Microbacterium sediminis. The sequence continues at coordinate 2,077,177 of NZ_CP038256.1, read as the reverse complement.
CGCCAAGACGCTGCCGGGGTCGCTGTGGCGGCTGTACCTGCTGCAGCTGTCGATCCACGACGACCCGCAGACCGCGTCGCTCATCTACGAGCGGGGGCGCACCGAGATCTCGTCGGCCGACCCGGTGGTCGCCGGCGCGCCGTCGCCCGCCGGGCCGCACGAGCTCGTCGCGCTCATCGACACGATCCTGCGCGGCGCGTTCACGGGGGACTTCGCCGGCGCGCTGGACCGGGCCGCGGCGTTCTGCCGCGTGCAGGCCTCGGGTGCCACGCACCTCGCCGACGACTACGAGGGCAGCGAGCCGCACCGCTCGAGCGCCCTCACCGCCCGCGCGCTGCGTCTGTCGACCTACGCGGGCGACCTCACCACCGCCGCGAAGCTGTGGCGGGCGGACGCGCTCGTGTGAGTGGGTCAGCGCTGGTCGCTTCATCTGCGGCGCTTCGCGCCTGCGTTCAGCAACCGATCGGGATACCCACCGGTTCCTGAACGGAGCGGCGCAGCCGCGGAGATGAAGGGACCACCGCAGACGGGCCGCGGGTCGCACCCCCGCGCGCTCAGGAACGCCGCATAGCCTTGTCGGGTGCTGCACTCGTCACCGAACCCCCTCGTCGGCGTCGTCATGGGATCCGATTCCGACTGGCGCGTGATGGTCGACGCGTCGCAGGCGCTGACCGACTTCGGCATCGCGCACGAGGTCGAGGTCGTCTCGGCGCACCGTACGCCCGACAAGCTCGTGGCCTACGGTCGCGAGGCGCGCGGCCGCGGTCTGCGCGCGATCATCGCCGGGGCCGGCGGCGCGGCGCACCTGCCCGGCATGCTCGCCAGCCTCACCGCGCTGCCGGTGATCGGCGTCCCCGTGCAGCTGAAGACCCTCGAGGGCCTGGACTCGCTGCTGTCGATCGTGCAGATGCCCGCCGGCATCCCCGTCGCCACGGTGTCGATCAACGGTGCGAGGAACGCCGGACTCCTCGCCGCCCGCATCCTCGGCGCCTCCGACGCCGCGATCGCCGACCGGATCGAGGCCTACGCCCGCGAGCTCGAGGCGCAGGTGGGCGAGAAGAACCAGCGGCTGAAGGCGTCGCTGCGGGAGACCGAGTGAGCGTGACGAGCCCGCCGCGCGTGCGTTCGGCGCCGGCGAGCGGGATCCTGAACGCCCGCCCGCTGCGCAACCCCGACGCGCAGTCGCCGCAGGTCATGACGCGCCGCGGCTGGTGGCTCGTGATCCTGGGCTGGCTGATCCCCGGCTCGGCGCAGGTGCTCGCCGGCAACCGCCGGCTCGGCCGCATCGGCATCGCCTCGACGCTGGTGCTGTGGGCCGTGGCGATCCTCGGCGTGCTCGGTGTGCTGCTCTGGCGTGCCGGGACGATCACCGTCCTCACGTTCCCGTTCGTGAGCCTGATCGGCGGGATCGCGCTCATCGCGTACGGCGTGCTGTGGGTGCTGCTCGCCATCGACACCCTGCGCCTCGTGCGGCTCGTGAAGACGAGCAGCCCGAGCCGCTACCTCATCGCGCTCGTCTCGATCCTCACGATGGTGCTCACCGGCAGCGTGGTCGCCTACGGCGCGCCCCGCATGTTCGCCGCGAGCTCCGGCATCGGCCAGGTGTTCCAGTTCGGCCCGCCGATCCCGCCGAGCGACGGCTACTACAACATCCTCCTGCTCGGCGCCGACTCGGGCGAGGGGCGCGACTCGATGCGCTTCGACAGCATCTCGGTCGTCTCCATCAATGCCGACACCGGCGCCGTGACGATCACCGGCATCCCGCGCGACATGCCGCACTTCCCGTTCGCGGACGGGCCGATGCAGGAGCTCTACCCCGACGGGCACTACGGCGTCTCCGATCCCGTGTGCGGCTGGAGCAGCGGCATCAACCAGCTGCGCACCGAGGTCGAGCTCTGCCGCGCGGACGAGAACCTCTACCCGGATGCCGAGTCCCACGGATCGACGCCGGGGGTGGAGGCGACGAAGGACGCCGCGGAGGGGATCCTCGGCATCGAGATCCCGTACTACGTGTTCATCGACATGGACGGCTTCGCGGCGCTCATCGACGCCCTCGGCGGCGTCGACATCGAGGTCACCGAGCGGCTGCCGAAGGGCTGGGGCCCCGCGTACGAGGGGCAGCCCGTGGACGAGTGGGCGGTCGGCTGGATCGAGCCGGGCCTGCAGCACATGGACGGCGACACCGCGCAGTGGTACGCCCGCTCCCGCTACACGACCAACGACTGGGACCGCATGGAGCGCCAGCGCCAGCTGCAGGCGGCGATTCTCGCCCAGTTCACGCCGCAGAACGTGCTGGATCGCTTCCAGCAGATCCTCGGCGCCGGCGATCACCTCGTCCAGACCGACATCCCGCAGGCGATGCTCGGCCCCTTCGTCGACCTCGCGGTGAAGGCGCGGGAGCAGCCGTTCGCCTCGATCGAGCTCACGCCGGAGGGCGGCGTCGACCCGGAGGAACCCGACTACGGGCAGATCCGCGACATGATCCAGAGCGCCCTGCACCCGCCGACGCCCACCGCCACCCCCGCGCCGTGAGGCGGCCGGTGTTGCGCGTCGTGACGCTCGACGGTTCCGATCAGGTCGCCGTGGGTACGCTCGTGATATGTCGGTGAGTCTTCGCGTCGTCCTCGATCAGCTCGTCGCGCCGACGCACGGCGACCTCCGGGCGGCCTCGCGCGATCTCGCCCACGCCCTCGTCGCCTCGGCGCCGCTCGGATGCCGGGTGGAGGCGATCGCGCCCGCCGGCGCACCGCTCGAGGTCCCCGGCCTGGCGGGCGAGAAGCGACTGCGCGGCTCGCGCGGCCAGATCGCGGCGTCGTGGCAGCTCGGCATCGCGCCGGGCGTGGGCGGCGGCATGATCCACTCGCCCACGCTGCTGGCGCCGCTGGTGCGCCACGACCGCGTCAACGAGGGCGACCAGACCGTCGTGACGCTGTGGGACCTGCTGGCCTGGGAGGCGCCCGGCGAGATGCCGCGCGCCGAGGCCGGCTGGCACAAGGCGATGCTGCGCCGCGCGATGCGCCACGCCGACGCGGTGGTCGTGCCGACGCACGCGATCGCCGATCAGCTGGCCGAGCGCGTCGACCTCGACGAGCGGGTGCGCGTGATCTCCGGCGCCGTGCCGGAGGGCTTCTCGATCCCCTCGGACGCCGAGGCGCGCCGCCGCGACCTCGGGCTGCCGGGGGAGTACGTCGCCGTGGCCGGTGCGCCGGCCGACTCGGACGGCCTCGCCGCCGCCCTCCGCGCGGTCTCGGCCACCGAGCTCGACGCCGTGGTGATCGGCGCGGCCGAGGGATCGGAGCCGGCCATCGCCGACGTCGCGTCGTCCGCGGGACTGCCCGAGCGGCGCGTGCACGTGCGCGGCGCCCTCGACGCCGGCGACCGCGCGGCCCTCCTCGGCGGCGCCCGCGCCTTCCTCGCCCCGAGCGCCCGCAGCGCCTGGCCGTGGCGCGCGACCGAGGCCATGGCCCTGGGCGTGCCGCTCGTCGCGGTCGACTCGCGCGTGCATCACGAGGTCGTCTACGACGGCGGCCTGATCGTGCCCGCCGCCGATCTGGGCGACGCGCTGCGCTCCGCGCTGGAGGACGCCGACCGGCTGTCGGTGCTCGGATGCGACCGGGCCCGCGCCTTCACCTGGCGCGGATCGGCCGAGAAGGTGTGGCAACTCCACGCCGACCTGTGAGCCGCCGGGTGGCATCCAGTTTCGTGGCGCTAGCATCGTCCGTGGCCTATTCCCGAACCTTGTGGGGCGCATCCGAGTGACATCCGTTGATCTGAGCGAGTTCGACGTACCCGGTCGCGGCCGCGGGATCCTCGACGTCATCCGGTGGCGGTACCTGCTCCGCCTGCTCGTGCGCAAGGGAACCGCGACGCGCTACCGCAACTCCGTGCTCGGCTGGACCTGGTCGTACGTGAAGCCCGGCATCCAGTTCCTCATGTACTTCCTCGTGGTGGGGTACATCTTCAACGGCAACAGGGGAATCGCCAACTTCCCGATCTACCTGTTCGCGGGACTCGTGGCGGTGAACTTCTTCAACGAGGCGTTCGGGAATGCGACGACCGCGATCGTCGACAATCGAGCGCTCGTCAAGAAGATCTACCTGCCGCGCGAGCTGTTCCCGATCTCGGCGATCATCGTCGCGTTCGTGCACTTCCTTCCGCAGCTGGCGATCCTGCTCGTGGTGAGCCTGCTCTACGGCTGGGTTCCGTCGTTCGCGGGAATCGGTGCGATGCTGCTGGGGATCCTGCTCGTTGCGGCGCTCGCGCTCGGTCTCGGCATCTTCTTCGCCGGCATCAACGTGCGTTACCGCGACGCTCAGAACTTCGTGGAGATCATCCGCATGGTCTCCACCTGGGCCTCGCCCGTGCTCTACGCGTGGACCCTGGTGCAGGAGAAGGCGAGCGGTTGGATCCTGCACCTGTACATGTCCAACCCCGTCACCGTCGCCGTCGAGCTGTTCCACTGGTCCTTCTGGGAGCCGACCGTCTCCCCGGACGCGGAGCTGCAACCGCACGGCTTCCCTCCCCACTTCAGCCTCTACCTCACGGCGGCGCTCGTGATCTGTGCGCTCGTGCTGATCATCGGACAGCTCACCTTCCGTCGCTTCGAGCGCTCGTTCGCCCAGGACCTGTGATGTCGAACACCCTCACCGTCACGTCGGCCACCAAGCCGTCCATCATCGTCGACCACGTGTCGAAGATGTTCCTCAAGCGCAACACGCACTCCTTCAAGGAGGCGTTCATCAGCTGGATCCAGCGCAAGAAGGTGCGCAGCGACATCTTCACGGCGCTCGATGACGTCAGCTTCCAGATCGGCGAGGGCGAGTCGGTCGCGGTGCTCGGCTTCAACGGGTCCGGCAAGTCCACGACCCTCAAGCTGGTGTCGGGCGTGCTCGAGCCGGACAAGGGGCGGGTCTTCACGCGCGGCCGCGTCGCGGGACTCATCGAGGTGGGTGCGGGCTTCCACCCCGATCTCTCGGGCCGAGAGAACGTGTACCTCAACGCCGCCATCCTCGGTATGAAGCGCGAGGAGATCGAGGCGAGGTTCGACGACATCGTCGCCTTCAGCGAGATCGGCGACTTCATCGACACCGAGGTGAAGCACTACTCCTCGGGCATGTTCATGCGCCTCGCGTTCGCGGTCGCGATCCACGTCGACCTCGACGTGCTGCTCGTCGACGAGGTCCTCTCCGTGGGCGATGCCCCGTTCCGCGAGAAGTGCTACGCCAAGATCGAGGAGCTCGTGGAACGCGGCGTCACGATGCTCGTGGTGAGCCACGACATGTCGACGGTGCAGCGCCTGTGCCGCCGGGGGATCGTCATCCACGAGCACAGGGTGCTCTTCGATGGCCCGATCGAGGAGGCCGTGGAGGTCATCCGCTCGACCGAGCACTGACCGCGGTCAGCGAGAGCGCGCTCCGCGGATGATCCGGCGCACCCTGTCGTAGCCGCGTCGCGCGATGCTGCCGGCGCGGATCTCGGCGCGGATCCCGTTCTCGACGTCGACGAAGCGCTGGTCGATGAACTTGGTGAGGTACAGCGCCAGGCCGGGGCCGTGCTCCTGCACGTAGGCTCGCAGGGCCTCATCGCGCAGCAGTGCGTCGTACTTGGCGTGGTCGCCGCGCGACTCGATGACGCTGTTGCCGGCGGAGCCCGCATCGCCCGTCCGCTGGTGCCAGTAGGCATACGGCTCGTCGCCGAGGTACTCGAGGGGACCGCGGGCGAGCACCTTGAGGTTGAAGTTCCAGTCGCCGACCACCGGCAGCCGCTCGTCGTAGAGGCCGAGCTCTTCGTGGAGCTCGCGGCGGTACACGAACCCGATCGGCACGTAGCGGTTGAAGAGCATCGTGTCGCCCAGCGTCGGCGCCGCGAGCTGGGGCTGGAACATCTCGCGGGCCGTGGTGACGTACGCGTCGCCCTGCTTGGTCTCCCAGAGGATCTCGATGCGCGAGACGACGCCGCCGCGGTCGGGGTGCGCGGACAGGTAGGCCACGGCGCGCTCCAGGAACTCCGGGTGCCAGGTGTCGTCGTCGTCGTGGAGCACGAGCAGAGGGGCGCTCGTGGCGAGGACCCCGGCGTTCGCGCTCACCCAGCGACCGCGCGGCGACTCGTGATGCCGCGCCCGCACGCGTGTGCGGTGCTCGTCGGGCAGCCCCGCGATGAGCGCATCGACGGCCGCCGCGTCGCCGCCGTCGTTGACCACGATGCACTCCCAGTCGGCGAGCGTCTGCGCGGTGATGCTGGCGAGCGCGCGGGCCAGGAAACCGGGGCGGTCCTTCGTCCGGACCACGACCGCGACCAGGGGAGCGTTCATCCCTCCACCTTATTCTCCGCGCGCCGCCGGCTCGCGACGCGCACCTCGTGATGGAGTGGGCACGACCCGCAGCCTCGTCCGTGCATATCGCTGGGCGCGGCACTTCACTTCTGTCACACTAGGTATCATGCGCCGCACGAACGAACCTGATCGTTTCGCGCGTTCGAGGGGACTCACGCTGGCTGTCGCAGCGCTCGTCGGGCTCGTCGGAGCGTTGATCCCCGCCACGGCGTGGGGCGAGACCGCCCCCACGCCGACGCCCGAGCCGGGCTTCACGGCGGTGCCCGAGGAGACGACGACGACTCCGTCGCCGAGCCCCACGACCTCGACGGCCCCGAGCCCGGAGCCGGCACCCACCGCGAGCACGACGCCCGTGCCGACGCCGAGCCAGACGGCCGTGCCCGCGCCACAGCAGAGCGCCGCGCCGGAAGACGCCACGGCCGTGCCGGACCCCTCCGACCCGGCCAGCTACGGCGGCGACACCACCGAGGACGAGGCGCAGCCGGGTGGCTACGCGGGGCCCGAGGGCTTCCAGACGAAGTCCCTCGTCGGCTTCAAGGCGGGCAACATCATCAGCGACGCGAAGATGTTCGCGTCGGGCACGATGTCGGCCGCGCAGATCCAGTCGTTCCTCAACGGCAAGGTCCCGAAGTGCCAGTCGGGCTACGTCTGCCTGAAGGACTACAAGCAGAACACGGCCACGAAGGCCGCGTCGCGCTGGTGCCCCGGCACGTACCAGGGGGCTCAGGCTGAGTCGGCCGCGACGATCATCTCCAAGGCCGCCCGCGCCTGCGGCGTGAACGAGCAGGTGCTGCTCGTCATGCTGCAGAAGGAGCAGGGCCTGGTCACGCACGTGTGGCCGAGCGACTGGCGCTACACGATCGCCATGGGCTATGCCTGCCCGGACAACGCCGCGTGCGACGCCACGTACTACGGCTTCCAGAACCAGATCTACATGGCCGCGTCGCAGCTGAAGCGCTACACCCTCGACTCGTGGTTCAACTGGTACCCGGTGGGGAAGACCTCGAACGTGCGCTGGCACCCGAACGCCTCGTGCGGCTCGGGGCCCGTGCTCATCGAGAACAAGGCCACCGCGGCTCTGTACTACTACACGCCGTATCAGCCGAATGCGGCCGCCCTGCGCGCCGGGTACGGCACGGGTGACAGCTGCTCCGCCTACGGCAACCGCAACTTCTACAATTACTTCACCGACTGGTTCGGCTCCACGCAGGTGCCGAGCGGCTCGAGCCCCGTCGGCGCGGTGGACTCGATCACCCTGATCCCCGGCGGCGTCCGCATCCAGGGCTGGGCGCTGGATGTCGACAGCAACACCGCGGTGACCCTGCGTATCAAGTCCGGTGCCACGGTGGTCGCACGCGCGGTGACGACGATCGCCCGCAGCGACATCGCGGCGCAGTACCCGTCGCACACGGCCCCGGACGGCTTCTCGGTCGACGTGCAGCTGCCTCCCGGTCTCCAGGAGGTCTGCGTCGCGGCGAACAACCTCGGCGGCGGCAGCAACAAGACCCTCGGCTGCCAGCAGGTCGACGCCCAGTCGGGCACACCGATCGGCTACATCAACAACTGGATCCCCATCCCCGGCGGCGTCAAGCTCACCGGCTGGACGATCGACCCCGACACCAGCGCGGCGGTCACGGTCCGCGTGAAGTCCAACGGCAACGTCGTCACGCGCTTCGACGCCAACGCCTACCGCAACGACATCGGGCAGCGCTACCCCGCGTACGGCGCGAACCACGCGTTCTACGTCGAGGTGCCCCTCCCGGCCGGCACGCAGGAGGTCTGCGTGGTCTCCAACAACGTCGGCGCCGGGAAGACCAAGACCCTCGGCTGCCGCACGATCACCCCGCTCGGAGGCACCCCGGTCGGCTACATCAACTCGTGGCAGAACGTGGCCGGCGGCATCAAGGTGAACGGGTGGGCGTACGACCCCGACACCACCGGCCCCGCCACCATCCGCGTGAAGGCCGGCGACAAGGCCGTGGGGTACTTCGAGGCCACCGCACACCGCGACGACCTCGCGCAGCGCTTCCCGTTGTACGGAGGAAACCACGCGTTCTATCAGACGGTGCAGCTGCCGCGCGGCACGCATCACGTCTGCCTCGTGGTCAACAACGTCGGGGCGGGCAAGACGAAGACGCTCGGCTGTCGCTGGATGACCGTGCCCTGAGGCGGGCCCGCAGACCCCCTCGATTAGCATGGACGGGATGCTGTCCACCGCCGCGCCCGCACGTACCCCGCTCCTCTCGGTCGTCATGCCGACGCACAACGTGGGGCCGTGGGTCCGCGAGACGCTGCGCTCCGTGCTGTCGCAGGATCTGACGGAGCTCGAGGTCATCGTGGTCGACGACCACTCGACCGATGCGACGCGCGAGGTGGTGCGCGCGATCGCGGCGGACGATGCGCGTGTGCGCCTGATCGAGGCGAGCAGCCGCGGCGGCGGATCGGCCCGCAACGAGGGGGTCGCGGCCGCGCGCGGCGAGTTCCTGGTCTTCAGCGACGGCGACGACATCGTTCCCGACGGTGCGTACACCGCCCTGGTCGGCAGCCTGCGGGAGTCGGGATCCGACATCGCGTTCGGCGACTACCTCAAGTTCCGCCCGGTCGACACGTGGCGACCGACCGACAGCATGGCGGCGTTCGGACGTCCGCGCCGCGGCATCGCATTCGCCGATGAGCCGACGCTGCTCTACAGCCGGCCCTGCTGGAACAAGGCCTTCCGTCGTGACTGGTGGGTGGACAACGACCTCGCGTTCCCCGACGTGCCCCGCTCCAACGACATCGTCCCGATGGTCCGCGCCTACCTCGCCGCGCGCAGCGTCGACATCGTGCCGGACGTCGTCTACCTCTACCGCGAGCGCCCGGGCGGCAGTTCGATGACCGCCCGCGCCGACTCCTCGACGTCCATCCTGAGCTACCTCGAGCAGGAGCGTCGGTGCGGCGAGCTCGTCGCGGCCGCGGGCGACGAGCAGCTCTCTCGCGTCTACGCGGGCCTCGTGTACGACCGCGACGGCTTCGTTCACATCGCGAAGTACCTCTCGCGGTGGGAAGCGCCCGCCGCGCACGACGCGGATGTGGCCGAGGCGCTGCGCCGGCTGCTCGCCCTCACGCCACGCCCCCCGCGCTACGTGCACAGCTTCAAGCGCCTGACGCTGCAGCTCGCGGCCAACCGCGAGTTCGAGGCCGCGCGGGTGTTCGCGGAGCCGGAGGCGATCGACGGGGAGCACCCCCGGATCCGGCTGCGCGCATGGGCGACGGCGCTCGAGCGCATCAGCGCGCACGACCTCTGGCGCTCCGGCGACCACGAGGCGCTCGTGCTGCCGCTGGCCTCCGCCCTCACCGCGCCGCGCGCCGCGGAGGCCGCCGCGGAGTGGCAGGAGCTGGCCGACGCCATCCGCCGGCTCTTCGGCGATCGCGAGCTGATGCTCGTCCCCGAGGCCTCCGCGCCCGCGGGCGCGGTCGAGCGGGCGCTCGGCTCGCGCGATGCCGTCGCCGCCACCGTGCGCGAGGTCGATGGCGGCGTCGGCGGGCTCACGCTCGTGGGTACCAGCAGACTCGGCGCCGACGATGCCCACCCGGTGCTGTACGACGGCGAGTTCGAGGGCAACCCCCCGATCGAGCCCGCGCGGGTGAGCTGGCGCCGCCGGGCCGAGGGGGACTGGGAGTGGACCGCGGGCTTCCCGGTGCGCAGTCTTCCGCTGCACCGACCGCTCACGCCGGCGATGCGGGTACCGGCCGGTGTGGTCGTCTCGGTCCGCAGCGAGGCGGCGCTGCCCGAGTACGACAAGATGGATCCGTTCCTCTACGACCCGTTCGGGCCCGTCGTGATGATCCGTCGCCGGCGCCACTGGATCCTGCGCGCCGGGCGTCGCGCGCTCGTGACCGTCGTGGGGAAGGCGCGGTCGCTGCTCGGCTCAGCCCGTCGCGGGGCGTGAGCTCAGGCCGTCGCGGGGCGTGACGAGAGCTCGTCCAGCAGCGATCGGTACTGACGAGAGACCGCCCAGGGCGAGATCGGGTCGGTGAAGGCGGCGAAGTCGTCCGCGGTCACCTCGGCGAACAGCCCCGGGTCGCCCAGCAGCTCGGCGATCGACTCGGCGGGACGTGCCGGATCGAAGAAGGCGACCCATCGCTGCCCTCCGAACTGGGACCGCAGGTGCGCCTCGTCGGGCAGCACCACGGGCGTCTGGAAGCTCGCGGCCAGGTGGAGGCTGCCGGAGTTGAGGATCGCCTTGTACGGGAACACGGCGACATCGGCCGCGCGGAACCAGCGCCCGAGATCGCCGTCGGCCACGAACGACAGCTGGGTGATCGTGCGCAGGTCGTCGGGGATGCTGGCGAGGAAGTCGTCCAGCGGCATCTCCTTGACGGCGCCGGCCAGCATCAGCACGATCTCGCGGTCCGGCAGGGCGGCGGCGTGCGCCGCGGTGATCAGTGCGTCCACGCCCTTGTAGGGGCGGATCTGGCCGAGGAACAGCACGGCACGGTCGGCATCGCCCAGCTCGAACGACGCGCGTGCCTGCGCGCGGTCGACGGCGGTGTCGTAGATGCCTTCGTAGCTGGGATGGGGGATGATCCGCACCTTGCCCGGATCGAGCGCCACGACATCCGCGACGACCTCGGCGGTCGCGGGTGCCATCACGTGCACCACGTCGGCGATGCGCGCGAGGTCGCGGTAGAGGGCGACCTCGGCGTCGCGGTAGGCCAGCTCGTGGGGAAGGCGGTTGTGGATCGTCCAGATCACCGAGATGCCGCGTCCGCTCAGCGCCGCCAGGTCGCCGCGCAGCGCGTCGAGCCGCTCCCGCGCCTCCCGGGCGGAGTCGGCCGTCTGGAGCAGCGGCTGGGTCCAGTGCAGGTGCAGCACGTCGTTCCGCTGGAGCCGTCGCAGTTGGCGCCGCAGGCTGTCATAGGTCGTGGCCCCGAGGAACCGCCACCCCTGCGATCTCGCGGCGAGCGCGAGGAGGTTGAGATAGGGGTTCTCCCGCCAGGCGGGGAAGACGAGGACGTTCGAGCCTTGGCGCATCGCAACCGATTCTAATCCGGAGCCCGTTGACGGTCAGCGCTGCCCGACGGCGCGCTCGAGCTCGTCGGCCAGATAGGGGGCGAGCGTCCGGCTGAAGGTCGCGGTGATGTGGTGGGTGTCGCGATAGACGATCACACCGCCGAGCGCCATCGGGCACGCGCCGTCGACGCAGTACGCGTCGCTCAGGTCGATCAGCGGCACGTCCGCCAGCTCGGCCGCCGCCCGCAGCGGGTCGGTGTCGAGATGCGCGTCGGCCTCGGGGAAGGCGCACGTGCGGAGGTCGAACTCCGTCGAGGCCGCCACGCAGTCCTGCGCGGACTGCGGAACGTTGGGGTTGTCGGCGAGCACCACCACCTGGATGCCCGCCTGCTCCGCCGCCCGCCAGGCGGCGGCGTACTCCTGGGCGATGACCTCGCGTGCCGCGTCGTCGACGTCCTGCGTGTTGAGGGCCGTCACGAGCAGCACGTCGTAATCGCCCTGGAGGATGTGCTCGTCGAGGGTCGCGTAGCGCGTGGCGCAGTCCTCGGCGCCCGGCACCCGCCAGACGCACCCGCGCCCCACGTAGGTGTCGATGCTCCAGCCCCGGTCCTCGGCGACCTCCCGCAGCCCCGGCACCAGCATCGCGCCGTGGGAGTCGCCGTTGATCGCGATCCGGAGGGCATCCGGCGACGTCGAGCCGAAGGTGCAGCTGGTCGGCTCCGTCGCCGTGGTGACCTCGTAGTCGTAGCAGCCGTACGCGCCGCCCGTGTCATCCATCAGGCCCGCGAGCGTCGGCACCATCGCGGAGGCGGGGTATGTCGTGCCGGCGTGTCCCTCGCAGCCCGAGGCCAGCAGCAGGTGGGCGCCGCGGCAGTCGGCGGGGTCGGCGAGCTCGTCGGCCACCGCGGCCTGCTGCTCCGCGGCCGCCCGGGCGTTCTGCCACATCGGGACGCCGGCCGAGGCGACCACGAGCACCATGGCGGCGACGGTGGCGAGGCCGATGCGCGCGGGCGCCGCGGTCCGGGTGCGGGCGCCGAACCGGATCGGATCCTCGACGAACCGCTTCACGACCGCCGCGAGCACGATCGTCAGCATCAGGATCACGAGGTTGTGCGGCAGGTCGGGGGCGTGACCCAGCACGGCGGGGGCGATCACGATCAGCGGCCAGTGCCAGAGGTAGATGCCGTACGACTGGTCGCCCAGCCACTGCACGGGGCGCAGAGCGACGGCGCGCTCGAGAACCCGCGACGGGGCCGTCGGGCCGAGCGCGATGAGCAGCGCCGTCGCGGCGGTCGGCAGCAGCGCCGCCGGGCCCGGGAAGCGCGTCGTCGCGTCGAACGCGAAGGCCGTGGCGATCAGCAGGGCCAGTGACGCGAACCAGGCCAGCAGGTGCGCCCAGCGGGGAAGCCGGAGCGCCGGCGCCAGCGCGACGATCGCGCCGAGCGCGAACTCCCACACGCGGCTCACCGTCGAGAAGTAGCCGAACGGATAGCTGGCGCCGGTGAGCCAGACGCTCACGGCGAAGCTGACGACGGCGATCGCGACCACCGCGGTCAGCAGGGCGCGGCGCTTCGCGGCGAGCGACCGGCTGACGCCCACCGTGACGGCGATGACGAGCAGCGGCCAGAGCACGTAGAACTGCTCCTCGGCCGAGAGAGACCAGTAGTGCTGCGCGATCGGCGGCTGGTTGTCGTGGGCGAGGTAGTCGACGCCGTCCGCAGCCAGCAGCCAGTTCTCCACGTAGAGGGCGCTGCCGATGATGGAGCGGAGGTACTGGCCCGCCACGGTCGGCGGGGCCCAGATGAGCGTGAGCACGACGCTCGCCAGCAGCACGAGCAGGCTGGCGGGCAGCAGTCGCCGTGCCCGGGCCGCCCAGAAGCGCGAGAGCTTGAGCGTGCCCGCCTCGCGCCCGCGGACCAGCTGGCCGGTGATGAGGAAGCCCGAGATGACGAAGAAGACGTCGACGCCGATGTAGCCGCCCGGCAGCGCGAGGGGCCAGATGTGGAAGCCGACGACCGCCATGACCGCGAAGGCGCGCAGGGCCTGGATGTCCGTGCGGACGCCGGATCCGCGGGAATCGGGTTCGGGACGGGGTGCTGCGCTCACCCGACAATCCTCACACGCGCCCCGTGCGCCGCCGTCAGGGCGGGCTCAGACTCTGCGCGAGAATAGGGCGGTGACAGAGACTCCGCCCCGCCGCCGGGCGATGACCCCCCTGTTCGACGTCCTCGTGGTGGTGGCGGCGCTGGCGGTCGCCGTGACCGTCGCCTCCGGCACGCAACCGGGCAATCTGCTGGACGTCCTGGACGGCAACAGCGCCGTGGTGGCCTTCGTGTTCGTCGCGACGCTCGTCGCCGGCCTCTGGGTCCGTCGCCGTGTCCCTGCCGGAACGGCCGCGTGGGTGCTGCCGGTGAGCGCGGTGTTCGCCCTCGCCGACATCCTCGGGGTCTCGCTCGGACGATCGGACGCGGGCCTCGATCTGCTGCTGCGGTCGGAGCCGGCGGTGGCCGCCTGGGTGCTGTTCCGGGTCGCCGGGACCTTCTCGGCCTTCGCGATCGGGTTCGCCCTGGTGCTGGTGCTCCTGGGTCGCTACCGCGAGCGGCGACCGGCCGCCGGGCGCGCCGCATCGCTGCTCGAGGCCGTCCGCCGCGGCGGCTGGCGTTCGTTCGCCGCGCTGCTCGGCGTCATCCTCGTCTTCCGCCTGCCGTACCTGATCCTGTGGTGGCCGGGCATCGTGCCGTTCGACACGTTCCGCTCCTACTCGTACGCGCGCGGCGTGGGGGAGTGGGAGCAGTACGAGCCCGTGGGGCATTCCCTGCTGGTCGCCGCGATGCAGGCGATCGGCGCGGCGCTCGGCTGGGGCGATGCGGGCGGCGTCGCCCTCGGTGCGATCCTGCAGGTGCTCACGACATCGGCGGCGTTCGCGTTCCTCCTCGCGCGCCTGGCCGCGTGGGGCCTGCCCGCTGCGGTGTGGATCGCCTCGCTCGCCTGGGTCGCCCTTGTGCCGACACTGGGCCTGGCATCGGTGACGATCGTCAAGGACGTGCCGTTCACCTCGGCGCTCGTGGTGTTCCTCACGTGCCTCGGGGAGATCGCGCGGCGCCGGCACGACGCCGCCGCGCCCCGGTGGCCCTGGTGGACGCTGCTGGGGGCATCCCTCGCCCTGCTCGTGCTGCGCAACAACGGCCTCTACGTCGTCGTGCTCGGTCTCGGGATTCTGGCCGCCACGGTGCTGCGCCGCCACGCCCGGCGGCTGCTCGGCATCCTCGGTGTCTCGATCGTGGCGTACGCGCTGTACGCCGGCCCGCTCACCGCGGCGCTCGGGGCGGAGCCGGGCCCGCCGGCCGAGTCGTGGTCGGTGCCGATCCAGCAGGTCGCGCGCATCGCGGCGGACCATCACGACGAGCTCACGCCCGCCCAGTGGGACTTCGTCGACTCGGTCTTCGACGAGTACGACGCCACGACGATCGGGGCCCACTACGAGCCCGGCATCTCCGACCCCGCGAAGGCCGACGCGAACGCGAACTGGGGCGAGCGATCGACGCTCGAGTTCGTCGGCGGCTGGCTCGACCTCGTCGCGGCGCACCCGCTGTCGGCCGTCGAGGCGACCCTCGCCGGAACCGTCGGGTACTGGGCGCCCGGAGCGCCGTCGTACGACGGCCTGATCTACATGTCGCACAACGATGTGCGCGGCGTGCACCTCGACATCCCCTCGGGCCCGGCCGACGGCGGGCTGCGCGCCTTCCTCGAGCGCAACGAGCTGTTCGGCGACGGCCTGCGCGCGATCCCCGTACTGGGGCTCGTCCTGTCGCCCGGCGTCATCACGTGGGGGTGGGTGATCGCCCTGGTGCTCGTGATCCGCTCACGCCGCTGGTCGGCGCTGGCTGTCTTCGTCCCGGCGATGGTGCTGTTCGCGACGCTTCTGGCCGGGCCCGTGTCGGGCGGCATGCGCTATTCGCTCGGGCTGTACGCGGCGCTGCCCCTGGCCGTGGGCGTCGCCGTCGTGAGCGCGCTCAGCGCGCCGGAGCGGGAGCGTCCTCTCGGAACACGAATCGGTCGTAGGTGAGGTAGCGGAACACCGTGGCGAGCGCCTGGCCGATGAACGTTCCGGAGATGTTGTCGGCCAGCACGCTGTCGAGGCCGAGCACATAGCGCGAGAACGCGAGGCAGCCGAGCTGCAGACCGATCGCGATGAGGTTGCACGCGACGAACGCGACGTAGCGGGACCACTTGTGCGGCAGGTGCCGATCGCTGAACGTCCAGTACCGGTTGCCGACGTACGTCACCACGGAGGCGAGCACGATGGCGATGATCTTGGCCCAGATCGGCTGCGCGAACATCGGGCCGTGACCGGTCACCCAGAACACGAGCGCGTTGTAGGTGAGGGCGTCGACGAGGAACGCGACGCCGCCGATGACGAGGAAGGATCCCGCCTGCTTCGCGTGCTTGGTGGCCGGTGCGGTCATGCGTGCGAGCCTTCCGATCCGAGCGGGTCGCCCGTGTTAGCCTGGCCCGGCCTCCGCAGGCGTCCTGCGGCCGGGCTCCCCGATTCTACGTTGACGAAGGAACGTACCAGCCGCATGTCGACGCCTCCCGTGATCGCTGCCATCGTGCCCTGCTACAACGAGGAGGTCGCCGTCGGCAAGGTCGTCGCGGATCTCCGCGCGGCCGTGCCGGAGATGACGATCTACGTCTACGACAACAACAGCTCCGACCGCACCGCCGAGGTCGCGGCCGCCGCGGGAGCGATCGTCCGCCGCGAGGAGCGCAAGGGCAAGGGCAACGTCGTGCGCCGCGCGTTCGCCGACATCGAGGCCGACATCTACGTGATGATCGACGGCGACGACACCTACGACGCCGCGGCGCTGCCGGAGATGATCCGCACGCTGCGCGAAGGTCCCTACGACCACGTGCTCGGCGTGCGCACGCAGCCCGAGGGCGTGCAGTCCGCCTACCGCTCGGGACACGAGCTCGGCAACAAGGGCTTCAACTGGCTGGTGGGCGGCATCTTCGGCGACGACGTGAGCGACATGCTCAGCGGCTACCGCGTGATGTCGCGACGCTTCGTCAAGAGCTTCCCGGCGGCATCGCGAGAGTTCGAGATCGAGACCGAGCTCACCGTGCACGTGATGAGCCTGCGCGTGCCCCAGGCCGAGGTGCCAGTCGGATTCAAAGATCGCCCCGAGGGCAGCGAGAGCAAGCTCCGCACGTATCACGACGGGTTCCGGATCCTGAACCTCGTCGCGCAGCTGATCCGCCACGAGCGACCGCTGTTCTTCTACGGCATCCTCGGCTCGCTGCTGCTGCTGATCGCGCTCATCATCGGCGTCCCCGTCGTGGTCGAGTTCTTCCAGACGGGTCTCGTGCCGCGCTTCCCGACGGCGATCCTCGCCGTGGCGCTGGGCGTCATGGGGGCCCTGGCCTGGGCGGTCGGGCTGGTGCTCGACGGCGTGCTCAAGGCGCGTCGGGAGTCCAGCCGCCTCAACTACCTGCTCCACCGCCCGCCCGCCTGAGCGATCGTGCGGGCTGAGCGGCGGGAGCGGGTGCGGCGCGCGACGGGGCGCGTGGCGGCGGTGCTGCTGCCGGCCATCGTGATCGGCGTCATCGCGGCCTACACCGCGGTGGGATGGCTGCGCCGCGCCCACGAGGCGGCCACGCACGCGGAGCCCCTGCTGTTCTCGCGCGAGCTCGCGGAGCACCTGCCGCTGGCCGCCCTCGTCTTCGTCGTCGCCGCCGCGGTCTGCGCGGGCGTCGTCATCGCCCTGCGGTGGGTGGCGCGGGCGGCGCTTGCGAGCGGAAGCGGCGGAGCACCCGGCACGCTGGGCGCGGCCGTGGCGTGGGTGTACGCGCGCTGGTGGCGCCTCGCGCTGGTGCTGGCCGTGGTCTGGGCCCCCCTGCTCGCGCTGCGGTGGCCCGGAGCGGTCAATCCGGACTTCGCGCTGATGGTGACGGAGATCGCGAAGACGCGCTCGGAGTTCGCCCCGGGCGAGGCCCGCCCGTTCGACGTCTACCCGATCGCGTACTCGCTGATCCCCGACGGCGAGCTCGTGTGGTCCAACCAGCACAACGCGTTCCTCACGCTGGTCTACGGGGGCGTGGCGGCCCTGAGCGGCGTGCTGTTCCACTCGTACGTGCCGGGCATCGTGCTGCTCAGCGGCACGCAGGCCCTGTTCACGCTCTTCGCGCTCGGTCGCGCGCTGCAGCTCGTCGGCCGCGGCGTGGCGCGGCCAGGGATGAAGGCCGCGGCGCTGGCGCTCACCGCGGCCGGGGCGATGATCGCGCTGTGGTCGATGGACCTGTCGAAGAACCCGCTGTTCGCGGCGGCCTTCGTGTGGTGGCTCGCCCTCGTGATCGACCGTGCCCTGCTGAGCCGGCGGCGGTGGTGGGTCGCCGAGACGCTCGTCGCGACGACGGTGATGATCCTCAGCGTGAAGTTCGGTCTCTACGTCGCGCTCGCGGGCGCGCTCCTGCTGCTGCTGCACCGCGCGGGGTGGCGCGCGGTCGCGCTCGGCGTGCTCGTGCCGGTCGCGGTGCTGCAGGTCGCGCTGCGTGGCCTCATCGGCGTCGGGGTCGTGATCCCGGACGACCCGACCGAGGCGCGCGTGACGCAGCTGCAGCAGGTGGCGCTGATCGCCCGCGAGGATCCCGCGGCGCTCACCCCCGAGCGCCGCGCCGTCATCGAGCGAGTGTTCGACCTCGACGCGATGGTCGCCGCGTACGTGCCCGAGACCGCCGACCCGGTCAAATCCAGCGGCTTCGAGGACAACGGCAGCTACCGCTGGCGCACCGTGCAGCCCCAGGACTGGGACGGCTTCACCGGGGTGTGGCTGCAGCTGGCGGCGGAGCGACCCGATCTGTTCGTCGACGCGTTCCTGCTCAAGTCCGACAAGTATCTGGATCCCGCAGCCGATACGTATCCGTGGCCGCCGCTGCGCACCTGGGACTGGACGGTGTCGTACTCGCTCGACCTCAGCGGCGTGAACCCGGGCGGCCGCTCCGCACTCGAGGCGGGCCTCGCGGCGGCCTATGCCTCACCGGCCCGGTACCTCATCTCGCCGTCGGCGTGGGCCGTGCTCACGCTGCTGCTGTGCGCCGTGGCCGTATCGCTGCGGCGCCCCGGGGCGATGACGTGGTCGCTGCTGCTCGCGCTGCAGATCGGCGTCGCGCTGCTGGCTCCGCTCAACGGGTCCGGGCGCTATCTGCTGGGCGTGATCTACGCCGCCGGGGTCGTGTTCCTGGCCCTCGGGCTGCGACCGACACGACCGGCGGCCGATGATGCGGATGCGGGGTCGACGGCTCTGCCATGATGGTCGACATGACGCACCGGCAGGCGGCGGAGCCTCCTCGCGACCGGCGGCGTCGTCTGCACGGTGACCCGGAGCCCGAGACCGGACGGTGCAGATGATCCTTGTGTGCGCGGTCCGCTCGGCCGCGGCGATTCGACCTGGGGGAACGGCCGATGGCGTTTGACGGCGAGACGTTCGCCGGGGTGCGGCTTCCTCGCTGGTATCCCGACGACGACGGCGCGCGCAACTTCGGCGACGAGCTGGGGCCGATGCTGGTCCGCGCGATCGCGGAGTCCGAGCCGGCCCTCGGCACCGGTGCGGGGACGCGACTGATCTCCGTGGGGAGCGTGCTGCACTTCGCCGAGCCCGGCGATGTCGTGTGGGGCGCCGGCATCAACGGCAAGGTGTGGCAGCGGGTGACGTCCGGCCTCGACGTGCGCGCCGTGCGCGGGCCGTATTCGCGGGCGGTGCTGCTCGGTCACGGCATCGAGACGCCCGAGGTCTACGGCGATCCCGCGCTCCTGCTCCCGCGATTGTTCCCGCAGATCGCCGACGAAGCGCATGAGGGCGGCGAGGTGATCGTGCCGAACCTCCACGAACGGGGCGCGTACACGGGCACCGTGATCGACCCGCTGGACGATCCCCTCGAGGTGGCGCGCCGCATCGCGGGCGCGTCGTTCGTCATCGCCAGCTCCCTGCACGCTCTCATCATCGCCGACGCGTTCGGCGTGCCGTCGCGACCACTGCTGCCCGCGACCGAGCATCCGTTCAAGTACGTCGACTACTACGCCGGCACGGGCCGTCGCGGCGTGAGGTTCGCCCGGAGCATCGAGGAGGCTCGCGAGCTGGGTCCCGTCGATCCCGCGAGCTTCGACGGCGACGCGCTTCTGGGCGCGTTCCCGCGCGACCTCTGGCCCGAGCCGGACCCCGGCGGGGACCCGGCTCGCGTCGAGGTCCACGGCCCCGACCGATTCGCGCAGTACCGGCGCGAATCGTCGGCGGTGCTCGAGGGCATCGCGCGGACACTCCGGCGCGACGAGACCCCGGAGGAGGCGTCGTCGCTGGCGCGCGCGCTCCAGGTGATCGCGGATCAGGATCCGCACCTCATCGCGGTGCTCGAGCACGCCACGCGGCCCGCATCGGCCGGAACGACGGCGCGCGCCCTGTACTGGTACCTGCGGCGGTGCGGCCCGCGTCTGGACCTCGACGCTCGTGTGCGGCACGCGATTCGGGCGTTCGCCGGCGACGACGCCATCGCCTCGGAGCGAGACCGGACGGTGTGGCGCCTCGTCGTCGAGGACGACATGACGCTCGCCCGCGCGATCGCGCGCGATGAAGAGCCGTATGAACGCGGCCTGGAGCGCCTCGGCGTGGCGGAGCCCGAGCCGGAGCCGGAGCCCGAGCGCGAGCCCGACGCGCCGCCGCAGGGGAGCGCCCTGCGGCAGGGGGCCGATCGGCTCCGCCGTCTCATCACGGGGCGCCCGCGGAACGGGGAGCGGTAGGGTGGCCGGGCGCCGCCGACACCGGCGACGCACTCCGCTCGATGCCTGATCTGGATCCTGCATGATCGCCTTCATCACCTCCCTGCGCCACCCGGACAACGCCGTGGACTACGGCGAGGTCGAGCGGCTGCTGCAGCGCAGTCTCCGCTCGGTCACGAGCCAGACCGGCGGCGACTTCGTCGTGATCGTCGTCGGCAGCCGTGCGCCGTCGTTCCGCCTTCCGCCGCGCGTGCACTTCGTCCAGGTCGACTTCCCCGCACCGCCGGAACCGACCGTGCGCGAGGAGCGGTGGGAGGTCGTCATCCGCGACAAGGGCACGAAGCTCGCCGTCGGGCTGCTGGCCGCCCGCGCGTTCTCGCCCGATTTCGTGATGATGTTCGATGCCGACGACTTCGTCCACCGCGGCCTGTCGGAGTGGGTGGCCCGGCAGCCCCGCGAGGCGAACGGGTGGTTCGTCTCGCAGGGGTGGATGTACTCGGGCGCGCGCGGCGCGGCCAAGCCCATCCGCGACCTCCATCGTGTGTGCGGCACCTGCTACATCGTGCCCTGGCGCATGTATGAGGTGCCCGACGGCATCGGCACGGACGCCTCGCAGGAGGAGCTCATCGCGGCGTTCGGCGAGCGCCTGCGCTGGCTTATGGGCAAGCACAACGGCTCGGACCGCTGGCTCGCCGACCACGGCAACCCGCTCGAGGAGCTGCCCTTCGACGGGGCCGTCTACCACGTGGACACCGGCGAGAACCATTCGCGCAAGACGCTGAGCGAGCCGCTGCCGATGATGCCGCGTGCCGTCGCCGCGCGCTTCTCGATCCGCCACCGTCACCCGTGGCCGGTGCGCTGGTGGCGCAGCTCCGGGCCGGGCGCCTATCCGCGGTTCGGGGAGTTCCTCCGCCACGCGGATTCCCTGCGTTTCCCTCGCCGCGTGTTCACGAGTCTCCGTCGACGCCTGAGAGAATGGACCAATGACTGATCTTCTCGTCGTCGGCTCGGGATTCTTCGGCCTCACCATCGCCGAGCGGGCCGCGCAGGCCGGCCGCAAGGTCACGGTGATCGAGCGCCGTCACCACATCGGCGGCAACGCCTACAGCGAGGCCGAGCCGACCACCGGCATCGAGGTGCACCGGTACGGCGCGCACCTGTTCCACACCTCGAACGAGCGGGTGTGGGAGTACGTCAACCGCTTCACGACGTTCACCAACTACGTGCACCGGGTGTACTCCACGCACAAGGGGCAGGTGTATGCGCTGCCGGTGAACCTGCACACGATCAACCAGTTCTTCCAGGCGGCGTACACGCCCGACGAGGCGCGCGCCCTGGTGAGGGAGCAGGCCGGCGAGTTCGACGTGAAGACGGCCCGCAACTTCTACGAGAAGGGCATCGCGCTGGTGGGCCGGCCGCTGTTCGAGGCGTTCTTCGCGCACTACACGGCCAAGCAGTGGCAAACCTCGCCCGAGAAGCTCTCGGGCGACATCGTCAGCCGCCTGCCCGTGCGCTACAACTACGACAACCGCTACTTCAACGACACCTACGAGGGTCTGCCCACCGACGGGTACACCGCGTGGCTGGAGCGCATGGCTGATCACCCGAACATCGAGGTGAAGCTCGACGTCGACTTCTTCGACGCGTCGCAGCCGTGGAACAAGGCCGCCACGGTCGGACAGCTCCCGATCGTGTACACCGGCCCGGTGGACCGCTACTTCGACTACAGCGAGGGCGCGCTCAGCTGGCGCACGCTGGACTTCGAGGAGGAGGTCCTGAACGTCGGTGACTTCCAGGGCACCCCGGTGATGAACTACCCCGACGCGGACGTGCCCTACACCCGCATCCACGAGTTCAAGCACTTCCACCCGGAGCGCAAGGACGTCTACCCGGACGACAAAACCGTCATCATGCGCGAGTACTCGCGCTTCGCCACCCGCGACGACGAGCCGTACTACCCGGTCAACACCGACGAGGACCGCAAGGGCCTGCTGGCGTACCGAGAGCTGCAGAAGGGCGAGGCGGACGTCCACTTCGGCGGCCGCCTGGGCACCTACCAGTACCTCGACATGCACATGGCGATCGGCTCGGCGCTGACGATGTGGCGTAACGAGTTCGACGGCAGCGACGACTGACGTCGTCAGCGTGACGAACCGATGACCTGGGTCGCCGCCGTCCCCGCGATCCTGACGGCGATGGTCCTGGCCGTGGGGCCCGGGCTCATCGCCCTGGCCCCGCTGCCGCTGGGCCTGCTCGGCCGCGTCGCCGTCGCCGGCCCGGTCGGCGTGTGCGTGACCGGCGTCGCCGCCGCGATCTTCGGCGCCGCCGGGCTGCCGTTCCACGCCTGGCAGGTGCTGCCCGTCGCGCTCGCGGCCCTCGGCGTCGCCTTCGCCGTGCGCCGCCGGCTGCCGCGCCTGGACCACCCGGTCGGGCGGGGCGCGTGGGCGATGGTCGCCGCGTGGGCGCTGTCGCTCGCGGCGGCCGCGTGCGTCGCGTTCTGGGGCGTGCCGGACCCCGATCGGATCTCGCAGACCTACGACAACGTCTTCCACCTCTCCGCCACGGCGGCGATCCTCGACGGCTTCTCCGCGTCGCCGCTGACGCTGCGTTCGCTCATCGAGACGGACGGCGCCGGGCTCATCGACTACTACCCGGCGGCGTGGCACGAGCTGGCGGCGATGACGGCGCAGATCTCGGGCGCCAGCGTGCCCGTGGCCTTCAACGCCGTGTGGCTCGCCGTGCTCGGCCTGGTGTGGCTGCCCGGGATCGCGTGGCTCACGCGCGTGCTCACCCGCGGCTGGATCTCGCCGATCGTCGCGATGCCGCTCGGCGTCTCGCTCGGCTGGTACCCATACGGACTGCTGACCTGGGGCACGATCTATCCCACCTGGTTCGCCCACGCGCTGCTGCCGGCCGCGGTGGCGGTGACGGTCCTGGGCGTCCGCGCCGTCACGGCGGCGCCGGCGGGGGAGCGGCTGCGCGCCGGCCTGATCGCCGGCGCCGGGCACGTGGCGACCCTGGGTGCGATCGGGCTGGCGCACCCGCGCGTGCTGCCGACGTGGCTCGTCATCGTCGTGCCCCTGGTGCTGTGGCGGCTCGGCTCCGCGTTCGCGGCGGCCTGGCGCGAGGGCGGCGCGACCCGGCGCCGCGCGGTCGTGTGGCTCAGCGCCGGGAGCGCGGCCCTGCTGCTCGCCGCGCTCGCGGCCTTCGCCTACGCCGTGGTGGGCCTCGGCCTGTTCGACGAGCCGCTCGAGAACCGCCTCAGCGGCCCGCAGGCGCAGGCGGTGCAGACCCTCTGGGACGGCATCTGGCAGGTCGTCATGCTGCGGGCCATGACGGGCGTCGACGGCATGGTCACGCTCATCGCGCCGCTGCTGGCCCTCGCCGTGATCGCCGGCATCGTCGTGGCGCTGCGGCGCCCCGCCGCGCGATGGATCGTCGTGTCGTACGCGCTCCTCGCCGTGCTCTACGTGCTCGCCGCCGGATCGGACGACGTCGTCACCAAGCTCGCCACGGGCGTCTGGTACAAGGACCGGTTCCGGCTCGCGGCGGCCCTGCCGGTGCTCGCCGTGCCGCTGGCGACCATGGGCATCCTCGCCGTGGCACGCCGCGTGATGCCCGCGCGCGGCCGGGCGGCGCTGCGCGCCGGGTCGTCGCGCGCCGTCGGGGCGATCGCGATCGCCGGCTCGGCCGTGATCGCGCTGACCTCGACCACGACGCTCGCGGCGACGGGCGTGACCGAGTCGGTCGCCTCGGTGTTCCACCAGCCGGACGCGGGCGCGCAGTGGCAGGTGGTCTCGACGCAGCAGATCGCGTTCCAGCGCGACGTGGTCGCCGCCGAGGTGCCGGCCGATCAGCGGGTGCTCGGCGACCCGTGGGACGGCAGCGCCCTCACCCAGCTGTTCGCCGGGCGTGAGCCGGTCTTCCCGCACGTGAACGGCCAGTGGGACCTCGCCCGCCAGGAGCTGGCGTGGCGGCTGGCCGAGATCGAGACCAACCCCGCCGTGTGCGCCGCGCTCGACGAGTTGCGGGTGCGGCACGTGCTCTACAACCCGCACGAGTTCGGCGGGGGAGACCCGGCGGGCAACCACTTCCCCGGGCCGCACGCCGCGGTCGAGGCCGGGCTGTTCACCCCCGTGGCGACCGACGGCGAGTCGGTGCTCTACCGCATCGACCAGTGCGGACCGCTGGACTGAACGCGCCGACCCGCACGGCGGCGGCGTGCAGGAACCGCCGGTATCGCGAACGTAGGATCGTCCTGTGAGAGCCAGACGAGCCGGAGCCGCGGGGTCGCCCCGGAGGTATCTGCACTCGCTGTGGCTCCTGTCGGCGCGGGACCTGCGCGTGCGCTACGCCACGAGCTGGCTGGGCTACGTCTGGAGCATCCTCGATCCGCTCATCATGAGCGGCATCTACTGGTTCGTCTTCACGCAGATTTTCCATCGCGGCGCGGGCGAGGAGCCCTACATCGTGTTCCTCATCAGCGCGCTGCTGCCGTGGATGTGGTTCAACTCGGCCGTCACCGACTTCACGAAGGCCTTCAGCAAGGACGCGAAGCTGGTCCGCTCGACCTCGATCCCCCGATCGATTTGGATCGGGCGCATCGTGATGTCGAAGGGGATCGAGTTCCTCTTCTCGCTGCCCGTGCTCGCGGTCTTCGTGGTCGCCAACGGCGCGACGGTCGGCTGGGGCCTGCTCTGGCTGCCCGTGGCCGTGCTCGTGCAGCTCCTGCTCCTCGTGGGCCTGGGACTCATCGTGGCGCCGCTGTGCGTGCTCTTCAGCGACCTCGAGCGCACGACCCGCCTCATCCTGCGGGCGCTCTTCTACGCCACCCCGATCATCTACAGCGTCAAGGACCTCCCGGCCGGCTTCGAGTGGCTCGAGATCGCCAACCCGCTGGCGGGCATCTTCACGATGTACCGCGTGGGCTTCTTCCCCGACCAGTGGGACGCCGTCGCCGTGGCGGCCAGCGTGCTGGTGAGCCTGCTGATCCTGGCGATCGGCCTGTCGACGTTCCGCGCCCTCGAGCGCCCGGTGCTGAAGGAGCTGTGATGGACGCACCCCAGGGCAACGCGATCGAGGTCACCGGGCTCGGCGTGAGGTTCCGCCGGAACCGGCGGGGCCGCCGCAGCATCAAGGCGATGTTCGCCAGCGCGCGCCGTCGCATGCCGCAGGGCGAGTTCTGGGCACTGCGCGACGTGTCGTTCACCGTGCGACCGGGTGAATCGATCGGCGTGGTGGGCCGCAACGGTCAGGGCAAGTCGACGCTGCTCAAGCTCGTGGCCGGCGTGCTGCTGCCCGATGAGGGTCGCGTCCGCGTGAACGGCGGTGTCGCGCCGCTGATCGAGCTGACGGGCGGGTTCGTCGGAGACCTGACGGTGCGCGAGAACGTCCGCCTCACGGCCGGGCTGCACGGAATGACCCGCGAGGGGGTGGCGGAGCGATACGACGAGATCATCGCCTTCGCCGAGCTCGAGGACTTCCAGGAGACGCCGTACAAGCACCTGTCGAACGGCATGAAGGTGCGCCTCGCCTTCGCGGTCGTGTCGCAGCTGGAGGAGCCGATCCTGCTCGTGGACGAGGTGCTGGCGGTGGGTGACAAGGCCTTCCGTGCCAAGTGCTATCGCCGGATCGACGAGCTCCTCGCCGACGGGCGCACGCTCTTCTTCGTCAGTCACAACGAGCGCGACCTGCAGCGGTTCTGCACCCGCGGGCTCTACATCCGCGAGCATCGCCTCGTGATGGACGCGCCGATCGACGACGTGATCGCGCAGTACAACGCCGACAACGCCGCCTGAGCGACGCGACTCAGAGCGCGCGGAGCGTGCGGGCCGGGACGCCGCCGACCAGCGTGTCGTCGGGCACGTCGGCCGTCACCACGGCGCCCGCGGCGACGATGCAGCCCTTGCCGATCGTCACTCCCGCCACGACGGTCGCCGCCGCGCCGATCCACGTGCCGTCGCCGATCACGATGGGGTCGTGGCGCACGGCTCCGGCGCGCTTGCGCGAGGGGCCGATCTCGTGCGTGTCGGTGATCAGCCGCACGAACGGACCGAGGTTCACGTTGTCGCCGATGGTGGTGTGGGGGCGGATGTACGCGTCGCGGTTGATGAAGACGCCGTCGCCGATCGTCACCGGGCCGGTGATCTCCGATCCCCGATAGAAGTTCGCGTTGTCGCCGACCGTGATGGACGCCGCGTCGTCGTGCAGGAAGCGGACGGTGGCGTGGATGCGGGCGTTCTCGCCGATCGAGAGGCCCATCACGCCTCCAGCGGCGGCATGACGCGGAACGTCTTGTCGCGGCCGAGGGCGATGCCGTCGCGCAGGCCGCGCCACAGGTTGGTCCAGCCCTTGCGGGTGACCTTGCGCTCGACGAACGCCAGGCGCAGCAGCTCCTTGGCGAAGGTCGCGGCGGTGCCCACCGCGAAGTACGCGGGGCGGTACTTGCCGTGTGCCGCGTAGTAGTGCTTCATGATGCCGCGGTTGCGCATGATGTAGTAGCGGTACATGTCGCTGGAGGCATTGAAGTGCCGGATGCCCATGTCCCACTGCTTGATCTCGCGCGTGCGCTGCAGCACGAACTCGTCGACGATCACGCAGCGCGTCTTCAGCGACGCCAGCCAGCCGTAGATCGTGTCGTCCCAGTAGATGAAGAAGCGAGGGTCCGGCAGGCCGATCTGCTGAACGATGCTGCGGTGGATGAACATGCCCTCGAAGCAGCCGGAGTTCATCGGTCGATAGCCCGAGGCGTCGAAGTCGGCCGGGGCGAAGGGGATCGGGATGCCCAGCGGCACCGAGACCCGGTACTGCCAGTAGAACTCGCTGCCGTCATAGTCGTAGCGGCGACCCTGGATGCTCTTGAACTTCGGAGCCCAGGCGCCCATGCGGGCCAGGCCCTCGGGCAGCACCTCGACGTCGTCGTCCATGAGCCACATCCACTCGGAGCCCAGCTCGTACGCCGTCTTGACGCCCTCGCTGAAGCCGCCCGAGCCGCCCGTGTTCTCGTCGAGTCGGCGGTAGACGAGCTCCGCGCCCAGGCGCGAGCGATACGACTCGACGACCTCGGTGGTGTCGTCGCTGGACGCGTTGTCGACGATCACCACGCGCCCGGGCTTCGGATCCATCCGCTCGATCGAGTCGAGCAGGCGCGAGAGCAGGTGCGATCGGTTGTAGGTGACGACGACGATCGTCGCGGACTGGGGGTCGAATGCGGCGGTCACTTCTTCTCCTCGCCGGACTGCGGCGTGAACTGGGGCTCCCACGCGGCCGGGGAGACGAGATCGGGCAGGGCGGCGCGGTACTGCGCGGCGAGCTCGGGCCAGACGCGTCGGAGCCGGCGGTGCAGGCGCACGGAATCCCGCAGCAGCCGGCGGAACCGGGCGCGGTCGCGGATGTAGATGTTCTTGCCCGATCCGTCCGCCGCGCTCACGAGCGCGCTGTCGAACAGCGGCACGCGCCACCAGTGGGCGTCCTCCTTGCCGAACTCGACCTCGGGCGTCGTGAGGTTGCGGGGGTCGGGCTTGCGCAGCCAGTGCCGCACGAGGGTGGTGGCGGTGAACAGCCTCAGGCGCATTCCCTGCGGGCTGTCGAAGGTGCCGCGTCGCGTGCGCTGGAACACCTGCCGGCCCCGGCGGGAGTGCAGGACGACGTCGGGATCCTTGTGCACGACCGTCTCGGGGAACTGCCGCGCGAGCTCGCGCGCGGCGGGCATCGCCGTGGCGAGCGTGCGGTGCATGTGCCGCGGACCCTGCAGCAGGTCGCGCAGCGCGCGATGGCGCAGCTCGACCGGGTAGTACTGCATCATCATCAGGTGCTTGAGGTCCACGCGCTTGCTGTGGCGCAGCAGGGTGCCCCCGCGGGGCGCGGACGAGTGCAGCAGGCCGGCGACGATCCGGTTGCGTGCGTGGAAGTACGCCTGCCAGTCGATCGAGTCGTCCTTGCCGACCCACGACACGTGCCAGAGCGCGACGCCGGGCAGCGATACCGTCGGGAAGCCCGCCTCGCGCGCGCGGAGGGCGAACTCGGCGTCGTCCCACTTGATGAACGCGGGCAGCGCGAGGCCGACCTTCTCGATCGCGGCCTTGGGGATGAGGCACATCCACCAGCCGTTGTAGTCGGCGTCCATGCGCATGTGCAGCGTGGGGCTCTGACGCAGGTTGGCCTCGCGGAAATCGTGCGGCATCTCCTCCTGGAAGAGGTTGCGCCACATGAACGGCTGCTCATCGACGACCTCGGCCCAGGCATGCAAGCGGGGCCGGTCGAGGAGATCGAACATGTGCCCGCCGACGATCATCGGCGCGGTCGTGTAGCGGCCGAACGTGACGGAGCGGCGGATCGACTCCGGCTCGATCTTCACGTCGTCGTCGAGCAGCTGCACGAAGTCGCTCTCCTCGCGCCGCATGGTCTCGAGCATGGAGCGGGCGAAGCCGCCCGATCCGCCGAGGTTCGGCTGCACGATCGTCTGCAGGGTCTCGCCGAGGGCCGCGGCGATCTCCGGGTACTCGGGGCGGTCCTGGACGCGCTGGGTGCCCTGGTCGACGAGGAAGATGCGGTCGATGACCTCGAGCGCCTCGGGCGCGTTGCGCAGCGCGTCAAGGGTCTCGATGCAGTACTCGGCCTTGTTGTAGGTGGTGATGCCGAGCGATGCCTTGCCGGCGCGGGCCGGCTCCTGCTCGGTGGACCACTGCGCGCCCTCGAGCAGCACGTCCTCGGCGTCGGCGACGATGTCGAACCACAGCCAGCCGCCGTCGCTGAACTGGGTGAGCTCCAGATCGAAGTGGGTCTGCGCCTCGCCCGTGACCTCGGCCACGTCGACGCGCTGCGCCACCCCGGAGCCGTTGGAGCGGTAGACGAAGACCGTGCCGGTGCCGGCGGTGCGCACGCTGAGCCGGATCCGCCGCACCGCGGTCCAGTGCTGCCAGTACGAGGCGGGGAAGGCGTTGAAGTACGTCGCGAACGACGTGCGGTGCGCGGCGCGGACCCGCATGCTGCCGCGACCACGGACGTCGCTCAGGTGCGCGCGGTTGGACACGCGCACCGGCTTCTCGTCGATGACCGACCACGTGTCGGCGTCGACGTAGAGGGGGAGCAGGTCGGGATCGCGGTCGAGGGGGAACACCACGTTCTGCAGCACGTGCACCAAAGTTGTGAATCTCCGAACGCGAGGCGGACAGGGCCGGCACGAGCCTAATCCACGGGCCTGGAGGCCGCGTGTGGGCGCGCGGCCGGCCCCGTGCTAGCGGGGGTCGTGGGGGAGCGCCTCGTGCGTGGTCGGCGCGGGGTCGATCGCGTCGCCGATGCGGGCGCGCCACGAGCGGGCCTGGCCCGCCCGCACCAGGCACAGCGCCAGCAGCATCCAGCCGGCGCCGCCGAGGGCGAAGCTCTCGAACATCGACTCCGTGAGGATCGCCACCAGCAGCAGCGGCGTCCACGCGTAGACGCTCGAGCGGCGCTCGCTGGCGGTGATCCACGAGCGCACGAGCGCGATGGCGCACATGCCGCCGAACAGCAGCAGGCCCACCCAGCCCAGCTGAAGGGCGACGTCGAGGTAGGCGTTCAGCGCCGAGAGGTGGTCGATGCGCAGCTGCCAGTTGATCGCGTTGAAGGGGAAGGTGTCGTTCGACCAGCCGCCGTGCCAGCCCCACCCCTGCAGCCAGCGGCGGGGGATCCACACGAGCAGCTCGGCCCAGATGCGCGAGCGGTTGGAGAAGTCGGTGGCCGCGCCGACGATGTCGATGATCCGGCTGCGCAGCAGGTAGGCGGCGAGGGTGAGCAGCGCGACCGCGACCCCGAGTCCCAGCTGCAGATCGCGGCGTCGCGCGGCGTCGACGCGGCGGATGAGCGCGAGCGCGAACAGGGCGAC
Organism: Microbacterium sediminis; assembly: GCF_004564075.1. Classification (NCBI taxonomy): domain Bacteria; kingdom Bacillati; phylum Actinomycetota; class Actinomycetes; order Micrococcales; family Microbacteriaceae; genus Microbacterium; species Microbacterium sediminis. The sequence goes on along the minus strand of NZ_CP038256.1, from coordinate 2,047,221 downwards.
GGTCGAGACCATGGCCACGACGAACGCCGTGGGGGAGGCCGAGAAGACGGCGAGCAGCCCGGCCAGCGTGATGGAGACGACCGACCGGCCGAACGAGACGGACTGCGTGCGCCACTCGACGAGGAACGTCAGCAGCGCGATCACGGTGACGAAGCCGAGATAGTTGCGGGTGCCGAAGATGCCCTGGATCGGGCCGCCCAGTGCGATGTCTCCCGCGATGCGGAGCACCGGGATCGGCATGTCGATGAGGATGCCGGAGAGGATCTCGGCGCCGAGCGAGACGGCCAGCAGGGCGCGCAGCACGTCGCCGAGCGCCCGCAGCGTCTGCAGCGCGTCGCGCGTGTGGGCGATCACGACCGCGAGGAACGCGTAGGCGAGCAGCGACAGCCAGGAGCGCAGCGTGTCGCTCGCGTCGTCGGCCCACAGCACGCTCGCCAGGGCCCACAGCACGAAGCCGACGAGCAGGGTGGGTGCCAGGCCGAGCAGCGACAGCTCGCGGCGCCGCGCGATGAGGATCGCGAGCCCGAGGGCGCACAGCCCCGCGACCATCGTGTGCAGCGTGGCCGGGCCGGTGAGGCGCTGGATCGCGAAGCTCGAGAACGCCGTGCCGAAGGCGACGACGGCGAACACGCGCGCGAGGTCCGCCGAGCGCAGGCCGCGCGTGATCATGCGCCGCAGCTCGAGGGGGATCACGCGCGCCCCGCCGTCATGGGTCCCGCCGGTTCATCTGCTCCGAGGCGCCGTGCCCGACGATCGGGGCCAGCTTGATCCGGAACGCGATCATCGTCACGAGCAGCCAGCCCCACAGCATGATCGGGCCGGACTCCGTCAGCCCCTGTGTCAGCAGGAGCGCCAGGATCAGCGGCGCGATCAGCGTGAGGGGCGCGTAGGGGCGATCGGCCACGATGTCCCAGCGGGGCCGGTCCACGGCGAAGAACCACGAGCGCCACGTGGCCGCGCCGAAGACCACGGCCAGGACCGCCACGCCCGCGACGCCGAGCTGCAGGAACGCGTCGAGCCACATGTCGTGGGCCTGGACGACGGTGATCGTCTTGTCGACGAGCCAGCGGTCGAACATCGGGTCCCACGGCATCCACGGGCTCGCGTAGCCGCTGCCGAAGACGGGGCGCTCGATCGCGCGCTCCCACACGCCGGCCCAGATCCGGTCGCGGCCCGTGAGGCCCGACTCGCGGCCGAGGGCGTCGAGGATCGTGTTCCACAGCAGCGCGACGGCGGCCAGGCCCGCGACCGCGAGCCCCGTGAACAGCGCGTACAGCCGGGTGCGCTGGCCGGGGGTGGCCGCGCGCCGCATGAGGAGGGCGGCGGCGAGGACCGCGAGGACGACGAGCCCCGCGATCAGCGCGGTGGCCGATCCGGCGCGCCAGAACAGCACGAGCGCGAGGGCGATCCAGGCGCCGATCGCCCCGCGCCGGTTCGGGCGCATGGCGAACCGCACGCCAAAGACGATGAGCGCGAGCACGCACTGGATCCCGAGGATGTTGGCGTTGCCGACGATGCCCTGGATGCGCACGTCGAGGTCGAACAGCGCGCCGCGGGTCCAGTACCACTGCGGGTTGGGATCGGCGGGCGCGTCGGCGAAGTTTGGCAGCAGGGGGCCGCGCAGCACGAGCGCGGCCCACAGCTCGAACAGCAGCGACAGCCCGAGTGCCCAGCGCAGCGCCACCTCGAGCAGCCGCACGATCTCGCGCCACGTGAACACGTGGGCGAGGAAGAGCGCCTGGATGGTCGTGACGAGGAGCAGGCCGAAGGTCACCGCCGACGTCGCCGGCCAGCGCGACCACAGGATCGACAGCCCGGCGAGGGCGACATAGCCGAGGGTCGCCCACGGCAGCCGTCGCCACTCGAGTGCGGCCACGCGCATGGCGCGGTCGGCACGCGGTCGCGCGGCGCGCACGATGAGCGGCACCCAGATGGCGATCGTCGCGGCGCCCACGAGGGCCGCCAGCGCGGCGGTGCCGACCGGGCCCAGGAGGTTCCACCAGGCCAGGTGCGCGAACCCCGAGAACAGCACGAAGATGCCGTAGCCGCGCAGCAGCACGCGGCCCGTGGCCTCCCGCGGGGGCGCGGCGGGCGCCGGTGCGACGGGGTGACGCGTGATCTGGGCCATCGTCTGCCCAGCGTACCGCGGGCACCTCGGCGCACCTCCCGCGCGTATTCTGAGGCACGTGCTTCTGCCGCTGACCAACGAGCCGCGCGATTACGCGTGGGGCTCGCGCACCCTGATCGCCGCGCTCGAGGGCCGCGAGCCGGCCGCCGTCCCCGAGGCCGAGGTCTGGTTCGGGGATCACCCGTCCGACCCCGCCGACCTCGCCGATGGGCGCACCCTGCGCGACTGGATCGCCGAGGAGGGCGCCGCCCACGGCGTCGCGGCGCCGCTGCCGTACCTGCTCAAGCTGCTCGCCGCGGCCTCGCCGCTGTCGATCCAGGTGCACCCGTCGAAGGCGCAGGCCGAGGAGGGCTTCGCGCGCGAGGCCGGCCTGCCGGGCGACGCCCCGCGCAACTACGCCGACGACAACCACAAGCCCGAGATGATCGTCGCGCTCAGCGACCGGTTCGAGGCGCTGTGCGGCCTGCGTGCCGTCGCGGACTCCCGCCGGCTGCTCGCCGCGCTCGGCCCGGCCGCCGATCCGCTGCTCGAGCGGCTCACCGGCGACGCCGACCTGACCGCGGTGCTGGGCTGGCTGCTCTCCGGCCGCGCCGACGAGGCCGTGGCGGCGATCATCGCCGCCCTCGACGGCGCCGAGTCGACGGAGTTCGCGCCCGCGCTCGCCAACGCCCGGCGGATCGCGGCGGTCTACCCCGGCGACCCCGGCGTCGTCGTCGCGCTGCTGATGAACTACACCGTGCTGCGCCGCGGCGAGGCGATGTTCCTGCGCGCGGGGCTGCTGCACGCCTACGTGTCGGGCCTCGGCGTGGAGCTCATGGCCGCGAGCGACAACGTGCTGCGCGGCGGGCTCACCCCCAAGCACATCGACGTCGACGAGCTGCTGCGCATCGTGGACGCCACGCCGGGCCCGGTCCCCGTGGTGCTGCCCGTGTCGGCCGAGGGCGGGAACCGCGGCGTGGAGTCGTTCCCGGCGCCCGTGCCCGACTTCCGCCTGCTGCGCGCCCGCGTGAGCGAGGGCGGCGTGGCGCGGTTCCTGCCTACGGGCCCGGCGATCGTGCTCGCCACGAGCGGCGAGATCACCGTCGAGAGCGGCGGCGATGCCGTCGCGCTCACGCCCGGCCGCGCCGCGTTCGCGACCGCCGACGCGGGCGAGATCCGCGTGCGCGGGGCGGGCGAGGCGTTCCTCGCACAGCCCGGATCCTGACCGCGCGGCGGCCGTGCGACGACACGCCCGGACGTGACACGCCGATATCCGACAAAACCCTCGATTGATCGTTGAGGGTTTACGATCCGCGACTTGACGATCGGGAATGACACCGGTGTAATTAGGTAACGATTCGCCGCGAGGCGTCGCCGACGGGGGGAGTGCAACATGGCCGGTGCGTACCGTTCCGAGGTTCCGGACAACTGGTTCGTCGACCCCGTCGATCTCGGCGTCCCGGGCGTGCGTCGCCCCGCCGACGACGACAACGCGCTGGCCTGGCAGTCCGACGCACTGTGCGCGCAGACCGACCCCGAGGCGTTCTTCCCCGAAAAGGGCGGATCGACGCGCGACGCCAAGCGGATCTGCTCCTCGTGCGAGGTCCGCGCCGAGTGCCTCGAGTACGCGCTGCAGAACGACGAGCGCTTCGGCATCTGGGGCGGGCTCTCGGAGCGCGAGCGCCGCAAGCTCAAGCGTCGCGCCAGCTGACGTCGTCCGGGCCCGTTCCCGTCCGCCCTCCCCGGGGAGCGGGAACGATGTGCCGCTCGCGGCGCGTGGCGCCGGGATCCTCCCGCGGCCCCGCTTAGGCTTGCCGGGTCATGTCGGCCCCAGTCCACGCCATCGTCGTCGCGAAAGCGACCCCCTCGGCCGCCGTCGCCGCCGCGCGACTGCGGCGAACGCTCGAAGCGATCACCGGTCAGACGCGACGGGTCGACGCGGTCACCATCGTCTGCTGCGGCCGGCACCCCGAGCTCGACGCGGTCATCGCGCAGTCCGGCGCGGAGGGCGTGATCCACGCCCCCGCCACCACGGGCTTCGCCGCCGCGATCGCCCTGGCCCACGCGCGCGCGCCGAAGGAGCGGGCGCTGTGGCTGCTGGCGCAGGACACGACGCCCGATCCCGGGGCGCTCGCCGCGCTGCACGGCGCGCTCGAGCGCGGCCCCTCGATCGCGTTCGCGGCGCCCAAGCTCGTCGACGCGCGCGACGGCGGGCTGATCGTCTCGCTCGGCGTGAGCATGACCCGGTTCGGGCGCACGGTGCCGCTGGCCAACGGCGAGTACGACCAGGGCCAGCACGACATCGACGACGACGTGCTTGGCGCCGACGTGCGGGGCGTGCTCGTGCGCGCGGACCTGCGCGGCGCGCTGCTTCCCGACGTCGCGCTCGGCGGCACCGACGAGGGCCTCGACATGGGAGTGCGGGCGCGTCTGGCCGGGCGCCGCGTGGCGCTGGCCCCCGCGGCGCGCGTCGCGGTCGCCGACCCCGGCGTGGCCGGCCCGCCCGCGGGCGAGGCGCGCCGGGCCTTCGCCCTCCGCACCGCGCAGCTGCACCGCCGCCTCGCGTACGCGCCGGCGTGGGCGGTGCCGCTGCACTGGCTCTCGCTGCTGCCGCTCGCGCTGTGGCGCACGATCGTGCTGCTCGTCGCCAAGACGCCGGCGCGGGTCCCCGCGGAATGGGGCGCGGCGGTGCGCGTGCTCGTGCGCCCCGATGCGGTGGCGCGATCCCGCGCCGCGATCCGGCGGGTGCGCGAGGGCGGCTGGGAGCGCATCGCGCCGCTGCGGGCGACGGCCGCGCAGCTGCGGGAGCGCTACGACGCCGACGGCGCCGACGCGGCCGCGTACGGGCCGCTCACCTTCTTCTCGGGCGGCGGGGCGTGGGCCGTACTGGCCGCCCTTGTCGTGTCGATCGCCTCGTTCGCGTCGCTGCTGACCTGGCCGGCGATCGGCGGCGGGGCGTTGCTGCCCCTGCGCGACACCGTGGCCTCGCTGTGGCGCGACGCCGCCTACGGCCTGCGCCCGCAGGGGCTCGATGTCGTGGGCCCGGCCGATCCCTTCTCGGCGGTCGTGGCCCTCATGGGATCGCTGTGGCCCGTGGCGCCGTCGTACACGCTGCTCGTGCTGTGGCTGCTCGCGCTGCCGCTCGCGGTGCTCGGCGGCTGGTTCGCCGCCACGCGCGTCTCCGACCGCTCCGGCGTGCGGGCCGTGGTGGCCGTGCTGTGGGGTCTCGCGCCCTCGCTGCTCGCGGCGCTCGTCGAGGGTCGCCCCGCCGCGGTGCTGACGCATCTGCTGCTGCCGTGGCTGTTCTCCACCGCCGCCGTGGCCCACCGGTCCTGGGCCGCCTCGGGCACCGCGTCGCTGCTGCTGCTCGCGGTCGCCGCCTGCGCGCCGTCGATCGCGCCGGCCCTGCTCGTGCTGTGGCTGATCGCGCTCGTGCTCGCCATCGTCTTCCGGGCCCGCAGCGGCATCACGCGGGTCGCGTGGCTCGTCGTGCCGATGATCGTCTGGTTCGCGCCGATCGTCTTCGAGCAGCTGCGCCGGGGCACCCCCTGGGCGATCCTCGCCGATCCCGGCGGGGTCTGGGCGGGGGCGGAGCAGTCGTCGGGCTGGCAGCTGCTCACGGGCATCCCGTGGGCGGACGCGGCCGGCTGGGGTTCGATGCTCCCCGATGCGCCGACGTGGTGGGCGTGGCTGCTGACGATCCCGGTGGGCGCGCTCGCCCTGGCCGCGCCCGTCACCGCGCGCTGGCGCGCCGGCTCCGGCACCCTCGTCATCGCGGCGCTCGGCCTGCTCACGGCATCGCTCGCCGCCCACATCCAGGTGTCGTACGCCGCGGGCTCGCCCGTGCCGCTGTGGACCGGGGCGGCCCTCAGCCTCGCGTGGCTCGGTGCCCTCGGCGCCGCCGGCGTCACCCTCGACACGGCGCCCGCGCCCCGCGCGCTGCGGGTCGGGGCCGGCCTGCTCGCCGCCGCGTGCGTCGCCGTGCTCGCCGTGCCGGCGCTCACGGCCGTGCACCGCGACGCGGCCGCGATCGCCGACGGCCCCACCTCGACGCTGCCGGCCTATGTCGGCGCCCAGGCGAGCACGCTGCCGGGGCTGGGAACGCTCGTGCTCGCGCCGCGCGACGACGGCTCGCTCGCCGCGTCGGCGGTGTGGGGCGAGAGCGAGACGCTCGGCGGGCAGTCCACGCTGAGCGCGACCGCCACGGCGCTGACCGACAGCGACCGGCGCCTCGCGGAGCTCGCCGGCGATCTCGTCTCGAGCATCGGCGACGGCCCGACCGAGACGCTGCGCCAGGCCGGGCTGCGCTTCGTGCTGCTCGCGGGCACCGCCGACGACGTCTCGGACGCCGAGCGGGCGATGCGCTTCGCCTCGGCCTCGGCGCTGGACCAGCGCGCCGGATTCGTGCGGGTGGGGCAGACGCCCCGCGGCACGCTCTGGCGCCTCGACTCCGAACCGGCCCCGCGGCCGGAGATGTCGGCCGAGGAGCACGCCGCGGCGGCGACGGCGCTCACGGCGCAGCTCGCGGCGCTCGCCGTCGCGCTGCTGCTGGCCGTGCCCACGCGCGCGACCCGGCGCGCCGCCCGCGCCCTGCCGCGCGTGGTCGGCGGCGGATACGAGGGGGAGAAGTGAGTCGCGAATCCGATGAGCTGACGCCCGAGCCGCTCGTCCCCGAGCCGAACGAGGCCGATCTGGTGCACCCGGTCGTCTCCGATCCGTTCTCGCTCGAGGGCGGGGCCCGACCCGCCGACGAGCCCGCGCCGAAGCACCGCATGCGCCGCGCCTGGGGCCGCGGCCTGGCCGGCGTGGCGGTCTCGGCGGTCGCCGTGGCGGGCGTGCTCGCCGGCGCGCTGGCGCCGTGGCCGGGCGTGGCGGGCCGGGCGGCGTCCGTCGACGTGACGCCGGCCCCCTCCGAGACCCTGCTCGCCTGCGACGGGCCCGTGCTCGCCCTGGGGCGCGACGCGACGGCCGCCGGCGCGATCAGCGTGGCCGGCCCGGCCGACCTCACCGCCGGCACCGCCTCCGGCGCCGTGCCCGAGCCCGAGCCGCTGGCGCAGCCGGCCGCCGCCGGCGAGCAGCCGCAGCGCTTCGTGCAGGTGCCCGTCGACCGTTCGATCGACCCCATCGCCGCCGCGTCGTCCGCGCAGCGCTCCGACGACGACCTGACGGGCTTCGCCGCGTCGGCCTGCCGCGCGCCGGCCCTGGAGTCGTGGATCGTCGGCGGCGACACCGGCGTGGGCGAGAGCGACATCCTGCTGCTCGCGAACCCGACCGACGCGACCGCGACCGTCGAGCTCACCGTGTTCGGCGCCACCGAGCCGGTCACCCCGCCCGGCTACGGCGGCCTCTCGATCCCGCCCGCCACCCAGGTCGCGGTGCCGCTCGCGGGCGTCGCGGGCGCCGAGGCGGCTCCGGTGATCCGTGTCACCGCCACCGGCTCCCCGGTGCGGGCGGCGCTGCAGTCGAGCCTCGTCCGCACCCTCGACCCCGCGGGGCTGGACCGGCAGAGCGCGGTCACGTCGGCCTCGCGCCAGGTGTTCGCCGGCGTCGTGGTGACCGAGGAGGCCGCCGGCGGCGACGGGGCGCCCGTGATCCTGCGGCTCCTGGGCCGCGGCGGCGGGACCGCATCGATCACCGCGACTGGCGAGGGTGAGACCGCCTCGGACACCGCGCCGATCGAGGTCCCGTACGAGGCCGACCACCCGGTGTCGGTCGAGCTCGGCGATCTGCCGGCCGGGCGCTACACCGTGACCGTGACGGGCAGCGAGCCCGTGGTCGCGGCGGTGTGGCAGACGACCGGGTTCGGGCAGGACGTCGACTTCGCCTGGCAGACGCCGTCGCCCGAGGTGACCACGCCGACGCTGATGGCGGTCCCCGACGGGCCCGAGCCCACGCTGCACCTCACCAGCCCGGCCGAGGTCGACGTGACCCTGACCGACGCCGACGGGCGCGCCTCGACCGTCTCGGTCTCGCCGGAGGGGACGAGCGTGCCCCTCGATCCCGGGACCGTCTACACGGTCGACTCGGGCGGCACGCCGATCCACGGCGCCGTGAGCTATCTCGGCGACGTCGCGATTGCCTCGATCCCGCTGTGGCCCGATCCCGCGGCGCCCGAGCCGGTGACCGTCTACCCGTCGCGCTAGCTAGAACCGGAAGCGATCCGGGCCGAGGTCCCACGGATCGCGGTCGAGGTAGTCGCCCGCGGCGCGGAAGACCGCGCCCTCGATCATGAGGCGTCGGTGCATGTCGTCGTTGCGGTGCAGCCGGCTGAAGCGCTCGATCGGCACGCGGTACAGCACGATGCGCTTGGCGTCGCGGTCGAGGCTCCACCGCGGCACCTCCTCGCGCACGGCCGACGCCGGCGGCAGCCAGGCGATGTCGACCTCGACCTCGCGCAGCTCCGGCCAGGCACCACGGAGGTACTCGATCGTCGAGCCGACGATCATGTCGAACTTCTCGATCCGGGTGTCGATCTGCGGCAGCGGCGGTCGCACCAGCTGGCTGCGGCCCTCGCGCCCGTGCCGGCCGTGTCGCGAGGCGTGAGCCCGCGGCGCCGACCTGCGCCCCCGTCCCCACATCGCCATGGGGAAAGCCTACGCGGCGTGGGCGCCGGGCGTCGCGGCCGACGGCGCCTAGGGTGGATCGAGATGGAACGACTGTGCTCGAAGGTGGGCTGCGCCCGCGAGGCCGTGACGACGCTGACGTACGACTACGGCGATCAGATGGCGGCGCTCGGGCCGCTCGGCGCGGGCAACGACCCGCATGCGCACGATCTGTGCGCCATCCACACCGAGCGGATGTCGGTGCCCCAGGGCTGGACCGTCATCCGGCACGCGACGCTCGTCTGAGCCGCGGCGGCGCCGTCAGCGGGTGAGCGCGGCCACGCGTTCGGCCTGCAACGCCAGCGCCCGCAGCTCGCGGTCGCGGCGGACCGCCACGACGGAGCGGACGAGGATCTCCGGGTCGACGGGCGGGATCGGCGCGACGAACGGGCGCAGGTCGTCGGCCAGCTCGGCCGCCACCCGGGCGCGCGAGCCGGGAACCATCGCGTCGGCCCCCGCGACGAACTGCGTCAGCCGGCGGCCCAGCCGATCCGGGATCCGCGCGACGTCGGCGATCGCCGCCCAGCCCTCCATGCCGGCCGGCAGCGCGCGCTCGGACGGCGGCAGGGCGGGGGTCCGCGTGCGCTCCGCGTAGGTGCCCGCCACGAGATCGCCCAGTCGCTGCGCGCGCGGGGTGAACATGCCGACGATGAGCGCGACCGAGCCGAGCGTCATGAAGATCTCGAGCACGCCGAGGAGCGCGCGGATGAAGGCGTGGCGGAAGCCGATCGCCCCGCCATCGGCCCGGACGATGCGGCCGCCCACCGCGAGCTTGCCGAGGCTGCGCCCGCGGCTGAGGGTCTCGACGGCGGCGGGAACGGCCACGACGACGAGGACGAGCATGACGATCATCGAGATCTGCATGCCCGCCTGATCGATCAGGCCCTCGGCGGCGAGGAAGCCGACGAAGAAGGCGAACGCCAGGAACAGCAGGACCGAGGCGACGAGGTCGATCGCCGCGCCCGCCGCGCGCAGGAGCAGCCCGATCGGCTGCACGTCGAGGGCGACGGCCTCGCCCGTGAGCACCTCGTCATGGTCCAGCTGCCGCCGCACGATCGGGCGGCCCGGCACGGGGGACGGCGTGGCCTGCGACATGCGTATAGTCAAGCAGGTGGACCTCGACGCGCTCACCTCGGCCCGGCGCGAGGAGTGGCGGCGCCTCGAAGAGCTCGCCCGCGCCCGCGGTCTGTCGGGCGATCAGGTGGACGAGTTCATCGCCCGCTACCAGTCGGCCTCGGCCGACCTCGCCGACATCAAGACCTCCGCGGGGCGCACCCCGCAGGGCGATCACGTCTCGACGATCCTCGCCCGCTCCCGGCTGCGCCTGACGGGATCGCCCGACAACGTGCTGCGGCAGATCCCGCGCTTCTTCGTGCACCAGCTGCCGGCGGCGCTGTACCGGCTGCGGTGGACGACGCTCGCCGTCACCCTCGCGTTCGTCGCCATCGTGGCCGTCACCGCCGCGTGGATCGCCCGCGATCCGGTGCTCGTGGCGACCCTCGGCGAGGACTGGCAGCTCGAGCAGTACGCGAACGAGGACTTCGTGGCGTACTACAGCGAGCACAGCGAGCTGGCCTTCGGGGCCCTGGTGTGGACGAACAACGCCTGGATCGCCGCGCAGTGCGTGCTGTTCGGCGTGACCGGCATCTGGCCCGCCTACGTGTTCGTGCAGAACGCGGTGGGCCTGGGCACCTCGGGCGCGATCATGTTCGCCTACGATCGCGGCGCCGACTTCGTGCTCTACATCCTCCCGCACGGGCAGCTCGAGATGACGAGCATCTTCGTGGCCTGCGCCGCCGGCCTGCACATGTTCTGGGCGTGGGTCGCACCCGGCCGCCGCACGCGCCTTGACGCGCTCGCCTCGGAGGGGCGCGCGCTGGCGACCGTCGCGGTCGGCCTCGTGCTCTCGCTCGCGCTGTCGGGCGTGGTCGAGGGCTGGGTCACGCGACAGGACTGGCCCTGGGCGCTGAAGATCGGGATCGGCACCCTCGCGCTGGCCGTGTTCCTCGTGTACATGCTCGTCGTCGGCCGCCGCGCCGCGCGGGCGGGCCAGACCGGCGACCTCACCGAGTACGAGGCCGGCACCCCGCGCCTCGTCGCCGGCTGACGCCGTTCGGGCGTCACCCCGGTCTCGACTGCGCCGCTTCGCGGCTCCGCTCGACCCGTCTCCGCTCCGCGCTGCGCGCTCCGGTCGACGAGCCGTGATCGCAACGGGCTCGGGTCCGCTCACGAGCCGGAGCCACGCACGGCTCGTCGACCGAGCGAAGCGAGCGGAGACGGCTCGAGCGCAGCGAAGCGGAGTCGAGAGCGCGGGCTTGAAGCCCGCTCTCGACTCCGCCCCGGGGCTACTTGGCGCCGTCGAACAGCGCCTTGTAGGCGAAGCCGGCGAGCATGCCGCCGACGATCGGGAACACGATGAACACCCACAGCTGCGCGAGCGCGTCGCCGCCGCCGTAGATCGCCGCCGCGATGGAGCGGGCGGGGTTGACCGAGGTGTTGTCCACCGGGATCGAGATGTAGTGGATGAGCGCGAGCGTGAGGCCGATCGCGAGGCCGGCGAGCGGGGTGCCGCGCGTGGGGTGGGTGACGCCGAGGATCACGAGCAGGAAGATGCCCGTGAGCACGACCTCGATGATGATGGCGGCCATGATGCCGAACCCGCCGGGCGACAGCTCGCCCCAGCCGTTGCTCGCGAAGCCGCCCTCCTGGGCGGTGGTGAGCCACCCCTCCGGCCCGAACAGCCCGACGAGGACGAGGAGCGTGGTGGCCACGATGCCGCCCACGACCTGCGCGACGATGTAGCCCAGCGCGTCGCGCCAGGGGAAGCGGCCCGCCGCCGCGAGGCCGAGCGTCACGGCGGGGTTGAAGTGGCCGCCCGAGATCGGACCGAACGCGTAGGCGCCGACCACGACGGTGAGGCCGAACGCGAGCGCGACGGCGGCATAGACGGTGCCGGTCGATCCGCCGTCGACGAAGAGGTTGGAGGCGAACACCGCCGTGCCGACGCCGCCGAGCACGAGCAGCAGCGTGCCGAACCCCTCGGCGACGAGCTTCGCCGTCGTGGTGGGCGCGGGCGGCGGGGTGTGGGCGAGCTCGGTGGGCTCGACGGGGGTCTCGGGATTCGGATCGGACATGGCGGTCTCCTTCGGAGTGAGTGATGCCGATACTGCTCTCGCTCCGCATCGTCCCAGCTGGCTCCCAGGGAGGCAAGCATTCCCCGATCGCGTGTCGACACGACGAAGGGGCGGGCGGGATGATCCCGTCCGCCCCTTCCGGGTGGTGTCGATCAGGCCGTGACGGCCTCGTAGCCGATCGGGTCGGCCTCGTTCGCGCCCTGCGCGGCCAGCTTGGCCTTGATGCCGGCGACGATCTTCTCGTCGACCTGGCCCCAGTACCAGAAGAAGCGCTCCTTGACGGCCTCGACCGTCAGCGCCGAGTACTGGCCGGCCAGCGTCTCGTGGAAGCGGTCCTTGGCGCCCTCGTCGAACACGTCGTTGTAGAGGGTGCGGGCCTGGCCGAAGTCGTCGTCCTCGCTGTGCAGCGAGTAGGCGCTGCGCACCAGCTCGCCGTCGGCCTCCCACGACGCCTCGACGGCACGCTCGGGCGCCGCGTGCGGGTAGCCGAACGAGTTCGGGGCGTACACGGGGGTGTCGGCCGAGTTGAAGTGGTACGCCATGTTGCCCTGGTGCATGTACGTGAAGGCGGGCGCGGCGTGCGGCTGGTTCACCGGCAGCTGGTTGTAGTTGGTGCCGATGCGGTAGCGCTGCGCGTCGGGGTACGAGAACACGCGCGCCATGAGCATCTTGTCGGGCGAGATGCCGGTGCCCGGGACCTGGTTGCCCGGCGAGAACGCGGCCTGCTCGATCTCGGCGAAGAAGTTCTGCGGGTTGCGGTTGAGCGTGAACTCGCCGACCTTGATGAGCGGGTAGTCCGCGTGCGGCCACACCTTGGTCATGTCGAACGGGTTGAAGCGGTAGGTCTTCGCATCCTCGTAGGGCATGACCTGGACCTTGACCTCCCAGGTCGGGAAGTCGCCGGCCGCGATGCTGTTGTAGAGGTCGCGACGGTAGTAGTCGGCGTCCTCGCCTGCGATGCGCTCGGCGTCGGCGGCCGACATGTGCTCCACGCCCTGCTTCGAGATGAAGTGGTACTGCACCCAGAAGCGCTCGCCCGCGGCGTTGACCCACTGGTACGTGTGCGAGCCATAGCCGTTGAGGTGACGCCACGACTTCGACAGGCCGCGGTCGCCCATGAGGTAGGTGACCTGGTGGGCCGACTCGGGCGAGAGGGTCCAGAAGTCCCACTGCATGTCGGCGTTGCGCAGGCCCGAGGCGCCCGTGCGCTTCTGCGAGTGGATGAAGTCGGGGAACTTCATGGCGTCGCGCAGGAAGAAGATCGGGGTGTTGTTGCCCACGATGTCGAGGTTGCCCTCGGTGGTGTAGAAGCGCAGCGCGAAGCCGCGCACGTCGCGCCACGTGTCGGGGGAGCCCTGCTCGCCGGCGACCGACGAGAAGCGCAGCAGCACCTCGGCCTCGGCGCCGGGCTGGAACACCGCGGCGCGGGTGTAGGCCGAGACGTCCTCGGTCACGGTGAACGTTCCGAACGCGCCGCCGCCCTTCGCGTGCGGGTTGCGCTCCGGCACGCGCTCGCGGTTGAACGACGCCAGCTTCTCGACGAGGTAGCGGTCGTGCAGCGCGGTGACGCCGTCCGGGCCGGTGGTGAGCGAGTACTCGTCGCTCGCGACCGGGGTTCCGGTCTGGGTGGTGGTGTACGAGATGTCAGCCATTGCCGTTCCTTTCACATTCGGGACAGATGGCACGGAACGTCACGCTCGCCTCGAGGACGCGCATGCCGTGATCGTGGGAGGGGTGCAGGCAGGGGGCCGCGCCGACGACGCAGGGGACGTCCTCGACCTTGCCGCACACGACGCACTGCAGGTGGTGGTGGTTGTCGTTGCGGCCGAGTTCGTAGAGCGCGCTGGGCGCTCCCGGCAGGCTCACGCGCTGCGCGATGCCGGCGTCGGTGAGGTCGTTGACGATGCCGTGGACGGTCTGCAGCGCGATGCCGGGGATCTGCTCGCTCACCGCGGCGTGCAGCTCGTCGACCGCGGCGTGGGGCCGTCCGGCGAGCGCCTCGAGCACGGCGATGCGCTGCGAGGTCACGCGCAGACCGGTGGCGCGCAGTGCCTGCGTCGCGTCGAAGGCCTCGTCGCGAACGCCGTCGTGGACGTCGGGGATCATCGCCCCGAGTCTACTTGATTTGAGTCATTCAGAAAAACTCGCGGCGCTCGCCGGGCGCGGCTCGCCGCTACAGCCGGCCCGCCTTCTTCAGCGCGAGGTAGCGATCGGCGATGCGCGGCGGGAGCGACTCCGGATCGTCCGACAGCGCCTCGGCGCCCGCGCGCTCGATCGCCGCGGTCACGCGCCCGGCCGACGCGAGCGTGGCCTCGGCGGCGGCCGCGCGGTAGAGCGCGTCGACGTCGCCGCGGGTCCGCGCGATCGTCGTCAGGCCGCCGTCCGTCGCGGTGCCCACGAGCACCACGGTGCCGGCCCGGACCATGGTCGGGAGCGTGCCGAGGAAGCCGCGCGAGGCGTCGGGCGCCTCCTGAGCCGTGAGCACGACGAACAGCGAGGGGCGCGCGTACAGCGCGCGGGCCTGGGCGAACGCGGCGTCCCAGTCGGTGTCGATCAGCTGCGCCTCGACCGGCGCCAGCGCATCGATGAGCGCCGGCAGGAGCGCGGGCCCGTCGATGCCGGTCACCCGCGCGCGCACCACGCGGTCGAAGGCGACGAGATGCACGTGGTCGCCGGCGCGGTTGGCGAGGGCGGCGAGCAGCAGCGCCGCCTCGAATGCGGCCTCGAGGCGCGTGCCGTCGTCCACGCGGGTCGCGGCCGTGCGCCCGGTGTCGATGAGGATCACGACGTGGCGGTCGCGCTCGGGCCGCCACGTGCGCAGCATGGTGGTCGACGCGCGCGCGGTGGCCCGCCAGTCGATCGAGCGCACGTCGTCGCCGCGGACGTACTCGCGCAGCGAGTCGAACTCGGTGCCCTGGCCGCGCACCTGCACGCTCGTGTTGCCGTCGAGCTCGCGCAGCCGGGCGATCCGGCTGGGCAGGTGCTTGCGCGCGCGGAACGGCGGCAGCACGCGGATCGCGCCGGCGTGGACGATCCGCTTCTGGCTGCCGGCGATCCCGAGGGGGCCGGGGGAGCGCACCACGAGGAACTCGCTGCGCAGCTCGCCGCGGCGCCGCGGGCGCAGCGGCACCGCGATCGTGCGCGATTCGCCCGGCGGCACGTCGATCCGCTGGCGCTGCGTCGGCGCGCCCGCGGTGGGCTGCCAGGCGTCCCGCACGAGACCGCGGATGCGCCGGCGCGTGGGGTTGCCGAAGCGCACGCGCGTGAGCGCGCTCTCGCCGAGCGACACGCGCCGCGGCACCTCGCGCGAGACCCGCAGGGCGCGCGGGTCGGGCGCGAGCAGCACGTCGGCGGCCGTGAGCACGCCGCACACCGCGAGCCAGCCGAGCGCGAGCAGCCACGGCTGCGCCCCCAGCGCGCTCAGCAGCACGACGGGGACGACGCCCACGGCGACGAGGATCGGCAGACGGCCCGAGACGTACATCGATCAGATGGGGACGCGGGTCTGCTGCAGCACCGAGTGGAGCACGGCGTCGACCGAGACGCCCTCGATCTCGGCGTCGGGGCGCAGCTGGATGCGGTGGCGCCACACCGGCACGAGCATCGCCTGCACGTGGTCGGGCGTGATCGCCGGGTAGCCGCCGAGCCAGGCCCAGGCCTTGGCGGCGGCCAGCAGCGCGGTCGAGGCGCGGGGGCTCGCGCCCACCTGCACCGACGGGCTCTGCCGCGTCGCGCGGGCGAGGTCCACGATGTAGGCGAGCACGTCGTCGGTGGCGGTCACCTGAGCGGCGGCGTCTTGGGCGGCGCGGATCTCCGCCGCCGACACCACCGCGCGCACATCGGTCAGGGCGCGGGGCGAGAAGCCGTCGGCGTGCCTGCGCAGCACCGCAACCTCCGCGTCGCGCTGGGGGACGTCGATGACGAGCTTGATCATGAAGCGGTCCAGCTGGGCCTCGGGCAGCGTGTAGGTGCCCTCGTGCTCGATGGGGTTCTGGGTCGCGCACACGAGGAACGGGTCGGGCAGCGGGCGGGTCACGCCGTCGGCCGAGACCTGGCGCTCCTCCATCGCCTCCAGCAGCGCCGACTGGGTCTTGGGAGGCGTGCGGTTGATCTCGTCGGCGAGCAGGATGTTCGTGAACACGGGCCCCTCGCGGAACTCGAACTCGCCCGACTTCGCGTCGTAGATGAGCGAGCCCGACACATCGCCCGGCATGAGGTCGGGGGTGAACTGCACGCGCTTGGTGTCGAGCCCCAGGGCGCGGCTGAAGGTGCGCACCATGAGGGTCTTGGCCACGCCCGGCACGCCCTCGAGCAGCACGTGGCCGCGGGCGAGGAGCGCGATGAGCAGCCCGCTCACCGCGCCCTCCTGACCGACGACGGCCTTGCCCACCTCGTCGCGCACGCGCGCGATCGCCTGACGCAGGTCGGTCTGCTCGTCGCGGGGAGCGGCCTGGGCGGGCGGCAGGTCGGGACGGGGAGGGATGTCGGTCATCGGGCGTTCCTTTCGGAGGGGCCAGGGGATTCCACGGCGGTCTCCAGCTCGCGCAGGCGCTCGCCGAAGGCCACGAGGTCCGCGTCGGAGGCGGGCTGCTCGGACAGCGTCTCGAGGATGCGGGACGGGTGGCGGCCGATCCGCAGCGCGGCGGCGGCGGCGACCTCCTCGGCGGTGGCGCTCGCCGGCAGCGCGAGGCGCTTGGCGAGGCGGGCGATCGCGCCGCGGCGCAGCAGATCGGCGGCATGGCGCGGGTCGGCGGCCCGCTGGTACAGGCGGGCGCGGCCCTCGAGGGTCTCGCTGCCGCGCACGGTGACGGGCAGGTCCTCGGCCACGAGCGGCCCGAAGCGGCGCCCCTGCCACACGCCGGCGGCGACGACGGCGGCCAGGAGCAGCACGATCGCGGGGGTGAGCCACCGCGGCGTGAGCGAGCCGAGCGTGTCGGGCGCGTCGGCCGGATCGATGTCGACCATGCTCGGCACGTACCAGACGAGGCGCTCGTCCTCGCCGAGGAGGTTCAGACCGAGCGCCGCGTTGCCGCCCGTCGCCAGGCGATCGTTGGCGAAGAGCGAGGCCGCATCGAGCAGGACGATGTCGGTCCCGTCCGCCTCGCCCGCCAGCATCCCGAAGCCGCCGTCGCCGCCCGGGTAGCAGGCCGTCGCCGCGTCGCCGCGGGCGAACAGGCGGCCCGGTTCGACCTCGCCCGCGCGCTCGGCCGCGGGCAGGTCGCACGAGGGCGCGACGGCGCCGGCGGCTGCGCCCGCGGGATCGGTGGCGCCGAAGAACAGCTCGGCGTCGCGGGCGCCGGCGTCGAGGAGCACGGTCCGCTCGGCCGAGGTGGCGATGTCGCGCAGCGCCGCGTCCGAGAGGAAGAGCGTCGGGCCGATCGCGAGGGTCGCCCCGCCGGTCAGCGCGGCCGCGGCCTCGCCGCGGGTGCGCGCGACGGTGAGATCCACGCCCTGGTCCTCGAGCATCCGCGCGAGCGCCATCGCCCCGTCGGGACCGGGGCCCTCGGGATCGAGCACCCCCTTGTCGCGCCACTCGGGCACGGTGATGAGCGCGAGCAGGCTGCCGATCACGATGACGCCGGCGACGAGCACGACCCAGGCCCACGCCCGCCGGGCGCGCGAGGGCGCGCCGGGCTCGGCGGGCGCCTCCAGCGCCGTCACGCGCCCACCCCCTCGGGGGCCAGGGCGTCGGGCAGGTGGGACGGGCGGGTGCGGGCGATCTCGTCGTCGGTCGCCGCCACGGCCGCGTACATCTCGGCGGTGCCGCGGCGGCGCAGGTAGCGCACGTCGTCGAAGGCGGCGGCGCCCGCCTGCAGGCCCGCGGCCTGGCCGGGGAAGTACTCGGCGGCGCGCGTCGCGAGGGCGCGGGCGGTCGTGCCGGGAAGGGCGTCGAGCACGTCGCGCTCCTCGAGGCCGCGTGCGAGGGCGCGGTACCGCTCCGCGACGGCCTGGTCCCAGCGCCCCGCCTCGGCGTGGGCGGCGGCCGAGGCCCGCAGCTGCGCGGCCGTGCGCGTCTCGTCGTCGCCGAACAGCGCCGACGACCCGTCGCTCACACGATGCGCGAGCCGCGGGCGGCCCCAGATGAGCAGGCCGCCCACGACGAGCCCCGCGATGACGAGCAGCACGATGAGCCCGAGCAGGGGACTCCAGCCGCCGCCGACGGGGCCGCTGAGCAGCTGCGTGAGGAAATCCCCGATGGCCTGGGCGATGCGATCGATGAACGTCGGCTGCGCGGCGTCGTAGACCGGATCGGCCAGCTCGCGCTCCGCCCACTCGCGGGCCTCGTCGGGCCCGGGCGTCACCGGGATCTCGAACGGCATCACGACGAGGCGTCACCCCTCGAGGTGCCGCGCTGGGGGTCGCCGTCGAGCGGCGGCAGCACGAACGGCGCCAGCGGTGGGGCCGGGGGAGCCGGGGGCTGCTGCCCGTACGGCGGAGCGGCGGCCGGCTGCGGCTGCCCGTACGGCACCGGCGGCTGCGGCGCGGGCGGGGCGTACGGCTGGGCAGGCTGCGGCGCCGGCGGGGCGTACGGCTGGGCGTAGGGCGGAACCGGGCCGGCGGGGACCGGCGGCTGTCCGTACACGGGCTGCTGCCCGTACGGCTGCTGTCCGTACCCCGGTTGCTGTCCGTACGGCTGCTGCCCGTACGCCGGGGCCTGCCCGTACGGCTGCTGCCCGTACGGTGCCGCGCCGGGGTAGCCCGGGGCCGGGCCGGCGGGCGCGGTCGTCGGCGGCCGCCACGGCGCGACCGCGTTCGGGTCGTAGGCGTAGGGGTCGTCCAGCACGGAGTCGCCCGCGTCGCGCCGCTCGATGTAGCGCTGCATGCGCAGGTCGATGCCCTCCTTGCGCATGCGCAGGTCGAGGTAGATGAGCGAGGCCGAGGTGGCCTGCACCACGAGGCTGATCGACGCGATGAGGAAGACGAGCGCCGCGCCCGCGAAGGTCCCCACCGCCGTCGAGACGATGATCGCCTCCTCGCCGCCGGTGGGCGCGATGAGCGTGCCCAGCAGGCCGCCCAGGATCGACAGGGGCGTCGTGACGATCGAGGAGGCGATGCCCATGATGAGCGAGATGAGCACGACCACGCCGAACGTCGGCCAGAACCGGCCGCGGGTGAGCGCCCACGAGCGGGCGATGCCGCGGAACACGCCCACGCGCTCGAGCACGATCGCCGACGGTACCACCGTGAGCTTGACGGCGACGAACACGGCGAGCGCGATGAGCCCCGGCGAGATGATGAAGAGCACGCCCACGCCCGTGAGCGCCCCGGCCCCGCCGCCCGCCGCGGCCAGCCCGACGATCAGCGCGATCGCCAGACCGTTGGCCAGCAGGACCGCCAGCAGGGTGAGGGCGAAGTACCCCACGAGCCGCCAGAACGACGGCTTCACGCGCGCCCAGATCGCGCCCAGCGTCGCGCGCTCGCCGAGGGCGGCGAACGACACCTCGCCGATCACGACGGCCTGCACGGCCACGCTGAGGAAGCCCATCGCGAGGGTCACGAGGATCGACACGGCCCCCGTGATGAGCGTCGACCCGGCGGCGATGGCGGAGACGTCCTCGGGAGCCGCGGTGTCGATGCGCGAGAACGTGGCGTACGTGACGAGTCCGATCACGACGATCGCCACGACCGACGAGACGATCTGCACGAGCATCGCGAAGCCGAGCAGCACCTTCGGGTTGCCCCGCAGCGCGGCGAAGGACTTGCCCAGGATCGTGCTGAAGCCGAGCGGCTGCAGCGGGATGAGTCCGCCGCGCGGCGCCGGCGTCCACGATGTCGTGCCGCTCACGGCGCCTCCCCGTCACACCTCGATTGCATGCCCATCGTTTCACAATGCCGTCGGATGCGGGGGGCCGTCGGATACGCTGGCCGGGTGACAGCCCGAATTCTCGTGGTCGACGACGACACCGCCCTCGCCGAGATGATCGGCATCGTCCTGCGGACCGAGGGCTTCGACATCGCCTTCTGCGCCGACGGCACGCAGGCCGTGGACGCGTGGCGCGACGAGCGACCCGATCTGGTGCTGCTGGACCTCATGCTGCCGGGCAAGGACGGGATCGAGATCTGCACCGAGATCCGCCGCGAGTCGGGCGTCCCCATCATCATGCTCACCGCCCGCAGCGACACGGCCGACGTGGTGTCGGGACTCGAGGCCGGCGCCGACGACTACATCGTCAAGCCGTTCAACCCGAAGGAGCTCGTCGCGCGCATCCGCACCCGCCTCCGCCCGACGGCCGAGCCGACCACCGAGAACCTGCGCGTCGGCGACCTGGTGATCGACGTCGCCGCGCACGAGGTGCGCCGCGGCGACACGCTCATCCCCCTCACGCCGCTCGAGTTCGAGCTGCTCGTGGCGCTGGCCACCAAGCCGAACCAGGTGTTCTCGCGCGAGATGCTGCTCGAGCAGGTGTGGGGCTACCACTACAAGGCCGACACGCGCCTGGTGAACGTGCACGTGCAGCGCCTGCGGTCGAAGGTCGAGATCGATCCGGACGACCCGAAGATCGTCATGACGGTGCGCGGCGTCGGATACCGCGCCGGCGCCGTCACCTGATCGGGCGGGCGCGCACATGCCCGTGAACCCGCCCTCCGCCCCCGTCGGCGCCGCCGAGACCGGTGCGACGCGGATCGTCGAGACCGCGTCGACCGTCGTCGCGAGCGTGCGCCGGCCGCGCGTGTGGGGCGCCACGATCCGGCGGCTCTGGCGCGGGTCGCTGCAGTTCCGCACGACCACGGTGGCCGTCGCGGCGACCGTCGTGGCGATCACGATCGCGTGCGTCTGGATGGCGGCGCAGATCCAGACCGATCTGTTCGAGTCGCGCAGCAAGGAGGCGCTCGAGGACGCCAGCCGCGCGATCACGGCGGCCCAGTCCGAGCTCGACGCGGAGCAGGTCGACCTGGAGCGCTCGGCGCTGCAGGGCCTGATGTCGCGCGCGAAGCAGACGATGATCGAGCAGTCGGGCACCTCCACGATCGCGTGGTTCCGCGTCGACAACACCCCCTCGCAGATCGCGCCGCAGAACCAGGCCGCCCGCGACCTGCCGCCCGAGCTCATCTCGAACGGCCTGCGCGAGCGGGTGAACAGCTCCGCGGCGGGGCAGTGGTGGCAGTCGGTGGAGCTGCGCGACGCGAACGGAGACGCCGTGCCGGGGCTCGTCGTGGGCCAGCAGCTGGTGCTGCCGGGCGTGGGCGGCTACGGCGTGTACTTCGGCTACGACCTCAGCGAGTCGGCCCAGACGCTCACGTTCGTGCAGCGCACCCTGTGGATCGCCGGCATCGTGCTCGTGCTCATCATGGGGCTCGTCACGTGGCTCGTGCTGCGCTCGGTGACGGAGCCGATCGTCGAGGTCGCCGAGACGACGCAGCGCCTCGCGGCCGGCGACATGAAGGCCCGCATCGAGGTGCGCGGCGACGACGAGCTGGCCGTGCTGGGCAGCTCGTTCAATCAGATGGCCGACAGCATCGAGCGTCAGATCGCCGAGCTGGCCGAGCTCTCGCTCGTGCAGCAGCGCTTCGTGTCGGACGTGTCGCACGAGCTGCGCACGCCGCTGACGACCATCCGGCTCGCCGCCGACGTGCTCAACGACGCCCGCTCCGAGTTCGGGCCGCTCGAGTCGCGCTCGGCCGAGCTCATGCACACGCAGGTGGTGCGCTTCGAGGAGCTGCTCACCGACCTGCTCGAGATCAGCCGCTACGACGCCGGATCGGCGCAGCTGGCGACCGAGGCCCGCTCGCTCGCGCAGCTGACCGAGGAGGTCGTCGAGTCGATGCGTCCGCTGGCCGAGCAGCACGGCACCGAGCTGCGCGTCGTTACCCCCGGCGGCTTCACGCCCGTCGACATGGACCCGCGCCGCATCCGCCGGATCCTGCGCAACCTCATCGGCAACGCGATCGAGCACGGCGAGGGGCGGCCCATCGTCATCACCGTCGACAGCGACGAGGACGCCGTGGCCGTGGGCGTGCGCGACTACGGCATGGGCATGTCGCCCGACGACAGCCAGCGCGTGTTCGACCGCTTCTGGCGCGCCGACCCCTCGCGCCAGCGCACGATCGGCGGCACGGGCCTGGGCCTGTCGATCGCCCTGGGAGATGCCAAGCTGCACGGCGGCGCGCTCGAGGTGTGGTCGGCGCTGGGCCGGGGCACGAACTTCGTGCTGACCCTGCCGCGCACCCCGGGCGTGGAGCTGCTGTCCTCGCCCGTGCCGCTGGAGCCGCGCGACGACGAGGTCGTGCCCGATGTCGCGGGGGAGGAGTCGTGATGCGCCGGATGATCCGCGCCGCCGCCGGGCTGGTGACGGCCGCGCTGCTGCTGACCGCGTGCGCCGGCCTGCCCACGAGCGGGCCGGTGAACCCGGGCCTCGCGGCCGACGAGGTGCCCGAGGACGACTTCCTGTACTACCCCGAGGGCCCGGCGCCCGAGGCGACCCCGGAGCAGATCGTGCAGGGCTTCGTCGAGGCCGCCACGAGCCCGGCCGGCGACTGGGCCACGGCGCGCGAGTTCCTCACGGCCGACTTCGCCGACGACTGGTCGCCCGGCACGGCCGTGGTGATCGATGTCCCCAGCGCCCGGGTGTACGACGCGGACCGCCTGGAGTCCGAGAACGTCGTGAGCCTGCGCACGCAGGCCGTCGCCACAGTCGACGCGCGCGGCAGCTATGTGACGTCGCTCACGCCGACGCAGGTGCAGGAGTACCGGCTCGAGCAGCGCTCCGACGGCGAATGGCGCATCGCCGAGGCGCCCGAGGGCATCGTGCTCGACCGCGACTACTTCCCGAACGTCTACAGCGACTACGCGCTGTACTACTACGACGCCACGGGGCGCTACCTCGTGCCCGACGTGCGCTGGTACCCCGAGGCGTCGATGCGGCCCTCGAAGCTCGCCTCGGAGCTGCTGTTCGGCCCCGGCGCGCGGCTGCAGGGCGCGGCGCGCACGGCGTTCCCGGAGGGCACCTCGCTCGCCGAGGGCGGCGCGCTCATCGACGACGACGGCATGGCCGACGTCGCGCTCGAGGGGCCGCGGCTGGGCGACGTCGACGCGGAGCGGATCTCGCACATGCGCACGCAGCTGACCGCGACGCTCGCGGGGCTGGGGGCACAGACCGTGCGCATCCGCGTGGGCACCGCCGAGCTGTCCGCCGAGGAGTTCGATCCGCAGCCCACCCGCCCCGACGCGCGCGCGCTCGTGCTGGGCGGCGAGGAGCTCGACGGCGCCTTCGGATTCCTCGAGGGCGGCGAGATCGAGCGGATCGACGGGCTCTCGGACGCCGTCGAGGGGTTCGTGGGCGCCTTCGACGGCAGCCCCGCGCCCCGATCGATCGCCGTGTCGGTCGACCGGTCGTGGGCGCTCGTGCACGGTGCCGACGGCATCGTGCGCAGCGTGATCGCGGACGGCTCGGTGCACGTGCTCGACGAGCGCCAGGGAGTGATCGAGCCCGCGCTCGACCCCGACGGCTATGCGTGGGCGGTGCCCGCGAGCGCCCCCGACGAACTGCGGGTGTACGCCTCGGACGGCACGGTGGTGCTGGAGGCCGACTTCCCGCGCACCGAGACCGTCACCAGCGCGACGGTGCAGTCGATCGCCGTCTCGCGCGACGGCACGCGCATGGCGATGCTCGTCACCGCCGCGGGCGGCACCCCGCTCGCCCTCATCGCGCCGATCGTCCGCGACGGCGAGGGCGTGCCGACGGCGCTCGGCGACGCCTCGCTCCTCACGGTGCTGGACGGCCCCGGGATCGACGTGGAGTGGCTCGACGACACCTCCGTCGGCATCGTCGCCCAGGACGGCGCGGAGCGGGAGATCATCGACCAGCGCATCGGTGGGCCGGGCACCCGCATGTCGGGCCCCGCGACCTCGGCCGGGATCTCCACGGGCACGTCGGGGTCGCCGATCCGGCTGCTCGACGCGAACGGCGTGCTCTACACGCGCCGGGTGTCGGCGTGGGTGGAGGCGCAGCCCGGCATCGCGGTGCTCGCCACCGACGTGGGGGCACCGACCGACTGACGCGCGGCTCGTCCAGCGGGGCGGTCGCTCACAGGCCGTGGCGGGGGTCCGGGCCGTCCACAGCCCGTGACGCGGCGCCGACGCGGGTTCAGGCTGGCGGGGTGACCGCCTCCTCCGCCGTGCGCTCCGCCCTCGACGGGGCCCTGTCGCTGCTGCTGCCCGTGGTCTGCCCCGGCTGCGGCGATCCCGGCCTCGCGCTGTGCGGTGCCTGCCGGGCGGCGCTGGCTCCGGCGGTCGCCCGCCGGCGGCTGCCCGGCGGGCTCGAGGTGCACGCGGGCCTGGCGTACGAGGACGTCGCGGCGGCGGCGATCGGCGCGCTCAAGGAGCGCGGGCGCACGGACCTCGCCCGCGCGCTGGCGCCGGCGATGCGCGCGGCGCTCGCGGCCGCGGCGCCGGGCGGGCCGGTGGTCGCCGTGCCGGTGCCCACCTCGCGCGCGGCGTTCCGTCGGCGCGGGTATCGCGTGCCCGAGCTGCTGGCGCGTCGCGCCGGCGTGCCGACCGTGCGCGCGCTCGCCTGGGCCCGCCGCGTCGAGGATCAGCGCGCCCTGGGGCGGGCGCAGCGCCTCGACAACGTCGCCGGCGCCATGCGCGTGCGCGGCGCGGCGCCTCCGGCGGTGGTGCTCGTCGACGATGTCGTCACCACGGGCGCGACACTCACCGAGGCGGCGCGAGCACTCAGTTCGGCCGGGGCGCGCGTCGTCGGGGCGGCCGCCCTCGCCTCGGCGGGCCCGGAACGCGGCGGATTCATCGGAGACGCATCGGTTTTTGGGTGGTGACATCGCGTCGGCCCGGGGCTACCGTGGGGGCACCAGACAGGGGCCGTGCCCCGCGGGGCTCGGCCGGAGAGGGAGGCTCAGATGGACATCAACATCTCGGGAGTCGGCGTGAGCATCAGTGATCGCTTCCGGACGGTGGTCGAGGAGAAGTCCGAGCGCATCGCGAACATCGCCCCGAGGGCGCTGACCCTCGACGTCAAGGTCACCCACGACGTGCATCGCAGCCGGGTCGAGGAGGAGAAGGTCGAGCTCACCCTCACGGGCAAGACGGCCACGGCCCGCGCGGAGGCGCGCGACGGTGACAAGTTCGTCGCCCTCGATCAGGCGCTCGACAAGCTCGTCGAGCAGGTCCGACGCGCCAAGGACAAGAGGGTCACGGGCCGCGCGCGGCCGAAGGGCGCGCACTTCGAGAAGAACTCCGGATCGCTCGCGGGGCTCGATGTCCAGCCCGTGCCCGCCGACGTGCTGCACGCCGTCGCGACGGGCGAGATCCCGGTGGTCGAGGGCGAGACCGAGGAGGAGTACTCGCCCGTCGTGATCCGCACGAAGAACTTCGAGGCGGAGTGGATGACGGTCGAGGAGGCCGTCGATCGCATGGAGCTCGTCGGCCACGACTTCTTCCTGTTCATCGACGCCCGCACCGATCACCCGAGCGTCGTCTATCGCCGCCGCGGCTGGGACTACGGCGTCATCTCGCTCACCACCCAGGCGCCGCCGCAGGAGGAGCGCCTCGCGTCATGATCTGACGTCCACCGACCCGGAGCCCCGGACGCGGCTGACCGACCCGGTCACCGGCCCGGGGCTCCGCCCGTGCGTGCCACCACTCGGTGTCCGAACGGAGCGGCGCAGATGCCGTTTCTGCGAGCATTTCGAACGCGTCGAGGAGGCCTTCGCGTGGGAGAAGCGCATCCAGGGGTGGAGCCACGAGAAGAAGAGACGCTTCATCGAGGGCAACGTGCCGTCCGTGCATGACGACCTGCGAGCACGGCGGGGCGCCCAGCGCAAGCCCCTCACGGGGAGCGTCCGGATGACGGAGCCTGGCGGCATGACCGATCGAGAGCACATCAAGAAGCCCCTCGACCACCTGCCCCCGAAGGAGGAGCGCGAGGGAGACGAGATCGACGAGCCCGACTACCCGGGCTCCGACGACACCGAAGGCGGATCGCGGGTCTCGCCGGACACCGCGGCGGAGCCGGGGGAACCGGCACGCCACGGCGTCGCCAAACTCCGCCCGCAGAGCTGACGGCCGCGCGTCAGTCGAAGATGTCGCCGATGAGGCCGCCGAGCAGCAGGCCGCCGACCACGGGACCCAGGAGATCGCCACCGCCCCCGCCGTAGCCGCCGCGGCGTCCGCCCCCGCGACCGCCCCAGCCGCCCCACTCGTCGGGACGGTCCTGATCGATGTCGCGCTGCGCGAGCTGGAGCGCCTCCTGGGCGAGCTGCCCGACGCGGCGGGCGAGGTTCAGCGCCTCCTCGCGGGTGTCCTCGGACGGAATGAGCCGGTCGACGTCGAGGCGCAGCCGCTGCGCCTCTGCGAGGCGGGTGCGCGCGTCGGCGCCGATGTAGCCGCGGTGGCCGCTGATGAGGCTGTTCGCCACGCCGATCGTGCGGTCGGCGGAGTCGAGCTCGTGCCGCACGTGCTCGACCGACGGCACCGGCCGGGCGGCGCGCTCGCGTGCCTTCGAGACCGCCGCCTCGAGTGCCGCGTTCGCCTCGCGCAGCTTGCCGAGCTCCTCGAACGGGTCGCTCGGGGTGCCGGGGCCGGGAAGGGCCGCGAGCGCCTGCTCGAGCGCGGCCATGGCCGCCGTGACCTCGGGGCGCTGCGGCGCGGTGCGCGCGTCGACGAGGTCGCCGCGCGAGTCGGCCACGACGTCGGCCAGCGTCGACTGGGCGCGCATGGCCTCGATCTCGAAGTCCTCGACGCCCTCGATGATCGTGCGGGCGCGGCGGACGGCCTCGGTCGCCGTCTCGAGGGCGACGAGCGCCTCCTCGGTGCGGCGCGCCTCGCGGCGGCGCCGGGAGACGTCGGCGGTGTGCACGGCGAACTCGAGCAGCTGCTCGGCCTCGTCGGGGTTCGACGCGATGCGCTGCAGGGCGCCGGCGCTGTAGCGCGACGAGAGCCGCTCGACCGTGCTGCGCGTGGCCGGGATGCGCGCGCGCAGCTCCTCGGCCTCCCGCACCACGCCGTCGAGGATCTGCGGCGCCTGGCGCACCTTGTCGATCGCCGCCTTGAGCTTCTCGGTGCGCTCGTCGAGCACGTCCTCGGCCCACTCGCACAGCTGCACGATCCGCGCGTTGCGCGTGCGCAGCTCCTCGGGGGTGTCCGGGATGTCGTCGTGGTTCAGCTGATGCAGCTGGAACGCCTCCGCCATGTGCTTGCGCACCGCCTCGAGACCGGCGCGCACATCGACCGTCGGCCCCTCGCCGAGCTCGGCGACGGCGAACGCCACCTCATCGGATGTGGATCGGATGCGCTCATCCGTCGCCACCAGCGCCGCCTGCGCGCGCCGCGCCAGCGAGGCGTCCTCGGCCGCCTGCTGTTCGTCCGCCTCGCGCCTGCGCCTGCCCCAGAAACCCGCCATGGCTCGATCCTATGGGTGCCGATCCGCCGCCGGGCTGTGGGTCTGATGGGCGCCGCGGACGCGGGCCGGGCGCGGCGTCACGCGCGGACCTTCGCGGGCCGTCCCCGCCGGGGCCGCTCGCTCGCCAGCGCCAGCTCGAACGCGTGCCGCGGGTGCGCGCGCAGCCGCTGCTCCGCGTGATCCAGCCAGCGCACCTCGGCCTCGGCGGCGAAGATCATCGCGTCCGTCACGAGCGAGCGGGCCAGGGCCTCCGGGCCGTCCGGCGACGCGTCGCTGCGGCCCTCGTCGCGCAGCGCGGCCAGCTGGGCATCGGCGGCTCGGCGCTGCGTCCGGATGATCTCGGCCGCGTCGACCCCCGGCAGCGTCGCCGCGAGCGCGAGCTTGACGGCCAGCTCGTCGCGCGCGCCCGGCGCGCGGACGACGGGCGCCGAGAGCCAGGCCGCCACGGCCGCCCGCCCGTCGGCGGTGATCCGCCAGAAGACGTGCCCCTGATCGTCGGCCTCGTCGCGGCTGACCAGGCCGTCGCGCTCGAGGCGCTCGAGGGTGTTGTAGATCTGGCCCACGTTGACCGGCCACGTCGCGCCCGTGCGGCGCTCGAACTCCGCCCGCAGCTGATAGCCGTAGCACGGCCCCTGGTCGAGGATGGCGAGCAGGCTCTGACGCACCGACATGGCGCTCCTTCGCAAAGGGTTTCCGGGTATGTATGTGTCGAGCATAGGCACATCGCGGGGAGGGGACGTCCGCCGCGCAGAGTTCGCCGGATGTTCACGCAAAGACGGCGGCGCGTCGGCGACCATGTCGCCGGGCGCAGGTACCTTAGGGGCCATGGCTGAGATGGCCTCGGCGCGCATCGCCGAGTACTCGCACCCGAGTCATCTGCTCGTCCACCTGAGCGACACGCACCTGCGCGCTCAGGGCGGTGTGTTCGACATCGACGCCGCGGCGCACGTGCGGCGGATCCTCGATCAGGTCGAAGCGTCGGGCGCCCGGCCGGACGCGATCGTGTTCACCGGCGACCTCGTCGACCTGGGGGAGCGCGAGGCGTACGCGCAGCTGCGGGCGATCGTCGAGCCGGCCGCCCGCCGCCTCGGCGCGCGGCTGGTGTGGGTGATGGGCAACCACGACGACCGCGACGGCTTCCGCCGCGAGCTGCTGGGCGAGTCCGGCACCGACCCGGTCGACGCCGTCCACGACATCGACGGGCTGCGGCTGATCGTGCTCGACACCTCGGTGCCCGGCGCGCATCACGGCGAGGTGAGCGACGCGCAGCTGGAGTGGCTCGAGCTGGAGCTCGCGATCCCGGCGCCCCACGGCACGATCCTCGCGATGCACCACCCGCCGGTGCCCTGCGTGCTCGACCTGGCGACGGTCGTCGAGCTGCGCGATCAGCGCCGGCTGGCCCGGGTCCTGCGCGGCACGGACGTCCGCTCGATCCTCGCCGGTCACGTGCACTTCTCGACGACGGCGACGTTCGCGGGCATCCCCGTCTCCGTGGCCTCCTCGAGCTGCTACACGCAGGACCTCGGCGTCGCGGACGGCGGCATGGCCCCGCGCGACGGCGCGCAGTCCTACAACCTCGTGCACGTCTACGACGAGACCGTCGTCCACTCGGTCGTCCCGTTCAGCGACGCGCCCGCCGCGGAGTTCACGCCCGCGGCCGAGACGCGCCGGCGCCTGGCCGAGGCGGGCGTGGTGATCCCGGAGTCCACGGCCCGCGTCCGCGCCGACCAGATCGCGCCGCCGACGGAGCCGATCCCCGTCCTGCGCTGAGGTTCAGCGCTCCCAGGGCGCCTTGACGGGGAAGTACGCCTCGAGGGTGTCGCGCACGACCCGCTCGCGCAGCTCCTCGGGGATCTCCGGAACGCTGCCGTCGTTGAGGCAGAACATGTCGGCGTCGCGGCGCGTGAGCAGCTGCTCCAGCCGGGCCAGCGCCGAGGCGCGGGTGGTCTGGATGTAGCGGGTGCGCGGCACCGTGGTGGCGAGCGCGCGACCGGTGAAGGCGGCGTAGTAGTGGTACAGCGAGTTCGTGACCGACACGTCGGTCGCGCTGCGGAAGCGCGCGGCCGCCGTCCGGCGGAACTCCTGGGGGAACTCGCGCTCGAGCTCGAACATCACGCTGCGCCGGTGGGGGGTCGCGCAGTGCTGCAGGTCGCGCGTGATCACCCGGCCGAAGCGGCTCTCGAGCACCTCGCGGTTCACCCGCGCCGCGTTGTCGTGACCGCTGCGGTGCGTGCGCGAGGGGCCGATGCCGATGCGCACGTCGCACTCGACGAACTTCGTCAGGCCCGACGCGGTGAAGAACAGCTCGGGTCGCACCGGGCGGCCGAAGAACATGTCGTCGTTGGAGTAGAGGAAGTGCTCGGCGATGCCGGGGATGCGGTGCAGCTGCGCCTCGACCGCGTGGGAGTTGTGCGTGGGCAGCACGGTCGGGTCGGCGAAGAACTCCTCGCTGCGCACGATGCGCACCTTCGGGTGCTCCTTCAGCCATGCGGGCGCGGGGCTGTCGGTCGCGATCCAGATGGTGCGGATCCACGGCGCGAACATGTGCACGCTGCGCAGGGCGTAGCGCAGCTCGTCGACCTGCCGGAACCGCGCGGCGTGGTCGTCGCCGTCGCCGACCACGTAGGCGCCCATCCGCTCGGCGCGCTTGCGCTGGAACTCGCTGGAGGATCCGTCCACCCACGAGAAGACGATGTCGACGTCCTCGGTGAACTCGTGGGCCAGGGGTGTGAACATACCGCGCATCGTGCGCCACGACCGCCCGTAGCGCTCCACGGTCTCGAACGCCAGGTCCTCGGCGTCCATGTGCCGGCGGGTGAGGGCGTTCGGCCGAGGGGCGATGACCTGGTCGCCCTCGAACCGCCAGAACTCCAGGCGGATGCCCGTCTCGTGCCCGTAGCGCAGCATGCCGGCGGGCGACACCGTCTCGGGCCGCGCGCCGGGGACCACGCGCGGGCGGAACAGCGTGGCCACGTCGTGCCGGCCGAACGCGCGCGCGGCGCCACCGCCGAGGGGCAGCAGGCGGCCGCCGGGGCGGCGCGCGGCCCACGGGGCCTCGGCCGCCGCGCGGTCGAGCGCCGCGAGCGCCGTGTCGCGGTCGGCGTGGGCGACGGCCAGGGCCGGGCGGCCGCTGGAGCGCCGCAGCAGCAGCGGCGCCAGGCCCGCGTGCTCGAGGATCTCGGCGAGGGCGAGGAGATCGGCCGCCTCGGCCTCGGCGGGCGTGATCGACTCGACGAGGTGCGGCAGCCCCGTCACGGGCCGCGGGTGGGCGCCCGCGGCGGTCGCTCGGCGGGTCACGTCGTCCTGCGACGGGTGCTCGGTGTTCAGAAACGTCATCACATCACCTCGGAGATCTGCTGGCGGCCGGGGCCGCGATCGACAGTGCTCCGGCGCCGCGCTGCGCCGGAAGCGGGGGCCGGAAGGCGGGCCCGGAAGGCCATTCCCGCGCTCCGCGTCGGCGACGCGGAGGGGAACGGTGAACGTACAGATGGTAAACGATCGATGTTGCGTGCATATTTCCCGATCGTCCGGGAATCCCGTGCCGCTGAGAAGGGGCTGACGCCGCCCCCGGGACGGGCGGATACGATGGCCTCTGTATGCCCGGTGCCGGCTGGCGCGGGCGGCGGCGCGCAGCGCGTCGCGACCTACGAGGAGATGTCACGTGGCGAACCCCTTCGAGAAGCTGCTCCGCGCCGGTGAAGGGCGCGTGCGCAGGCGGCTGCAGCAGGTCGTGCGAGCGGTCGGCGCGCTCGAGGAGGACTACGAGTCGCTCACCGACGAGGAGCTGCGGAACGAGACCGCCGAGCTGCGCGCGCGGTACGAGGCGGGCGAGACGCTCGACCAGCTCATGCCCGAGGCGTTCGCCGCGGTCCGCGAGGCGGCAAAGCGCACCCTCGGCATGCGGCCGTACGACGTGCAGGTCATGGGTGGTGCCGCCCTGCACCTCGGCAACATCGCCGAGATGAAGACCGGTGAGGGCAAGACCCTCGTGGCGACCATGCCGGCGTACCTCAACGCGATCGCCGGCAAGGGCGTCCACGTCATCACCGTCAACGACTTCCTCGCCTCGTACCAGGCTGAGCTCATGGGCCGCGTCTACCGCGCCCTCGGCATGACGACAGGCATCATCGTGTCGGGCCAGAAGCCGGCCGAGCGCCGCGAGCAGTACGCCGCCGACATCACCTACGGCACGAACAACGAGTTCGGCTTCGACTACCTCCGCGACAACATGGCCTGGCGCAAGGAGGACATCGTCCAGCGCGGCCACTTCTACGCGATCGTCGACGAGGTCGACTCGATCCTCATCGACGAGGCCCGCACCCCGCTGATCATCTCCGGCCCGGCCCAGGGCGACGCGAACCGCTGGTTCAACGAGTTCGCCAAGATCGCCCGCACGCTCGAGGAGGGCGTCGACTACGAGGTCGACGAGAAGAAGCGCACGGTGGGCGTGCTCGAGGCGGGCATCGAGAAGGTCGAGGACTACCTCGGCATCGACAACCTCTACGAGTCGGCCAACACCCCGCTGATCTCGTTCCTGAACAACTCGATCAAGGCGCTCGCGCTGTTCAAGCGCGACACCGACTACGTCGTCATGAACGACGAGGTCATGATCGTCGACGAGCACACGGGCCGCATCCTCGTGGGGCGCCGCTACAACGAGGGCATCCACCAGGCCATCGAGGCCAAGGAGGGCGTGCCGGTCAAGGCCGAGAACCAGACGCTGGCCACCGTCACGCTGCAGAACTACTTCCGCCTCTACGAGAAGCTCTCGGGCATGACGGGCACGGCCGAGACCGAGGCCGCCGAGTTCATGTCGACCTACAAGCTCGGCGTGATCCCGATCCCGACGAACAAGCCGATGGCCCGCAAGGACCAGCCCGACCTCGTCTACGCGACCGAGCAGGGCAAGTTCGCCCAGGTCGTCGAGGACATCGCGGAGCGCCACGAGAAGGGTCAGCCGATCCTCGTCGGCACCGTGAGCGTCGAGAAGAGCGAGTACCTCTCGCGCCTGCTGTCGAAGAAGGGCATCCGGCACGAGGTCCTCAACGCCAAGAACCACGCGCGCGAGGCCGAGATCGTCGCCCGCGCCGGCCGCCTCGGTGCGGTCACGGTCGCGACGAACATGGCGGGCCGCGGCACCGACATCATGCTCGGCGGCAACGCCGAGTTCCTCGCGGTGCAGCAGATGAAGGAGAAGGGGCTCGACCCCAACGAGACGCCCGAGGCGTACGAGGCCGAGTGGGACGCCGTCTTCGAGCAGGTCAAGGCCCAGGTCGAGGCCGAGGCGGCGCAGGTGCGCGAGGCGGGCGGGCTCTACGTGCTCGGCACCGAGCGCCACGAATCGCGCCGCATCGACAACCAGCTGCGCGGACGCTCCGGCCGCCAGGGCGACCCCGGCGAGAGCCGCTTCTACCTGTCGCTGCAGGACGACCTCATGCGCCGCTTCCAGCGCGGCGGCACCGACGCGCTGCTCGCGCGCGGGGTCGAGGAGGACGTCGCGATCGACTGGAAGATCGTCGGCCGCCTCATCAAGAGCGCGCAGTCGCAGATCGAGTCGCGCAACGCGGAGTCGCGCAAGAACGTCCTCAAGTACGACGACGTGCTCAACCGCCAGCGCGAGGCGATCTACCGCGACCGCCGGCACATCCTCGAGGGCGACGAGATCAAGGATCGCGTGCAGCACTTCCTCGAGGACGCGATCACGTCGGTCGTCGACCAGCACACGTCCGAGGGCCACAGCGAGGGCTGGGACTTCGACGCGCTGTGGGCCGAGCTGAAGACCCTGTACCCGATCGGCGTCACGATCGACGAGGTCGTCGCCGAAGCGGCGGGGCGCAAGGGCGGCATCACGGCCGAGGCGCTCAAGCGCGAGCTCATCAGCGACGCGAAGATCGCCTACGAGAAGCGCGAGCAGGAGCTGGGCGAGACCGCGATGCGCGAGCTGGAGCGACGCGTCGTGCTGCAGGTGCTCGATCGCCGCTGGCGCGACCACCTCTACGAGATGGACTACCTCAAGGACGGCATCGGCCTGCGGGCCATGGCCCAGCGCGACCCCCTCATCGAGTACCAGCGCGAGGGCTACGCGATGTTCCAGTCGATGATGGACCAGATCAAGGAGGAGGCCATCGGCTTCCTATTCCACCTCGAGGTCCAGGTGCGCCGCGCCGGCGACGGCGAGGCGGCCGAGGTCGAGGCCCAGGGCCTGGGCGAGCAGGGCCCGCAGCAGCTCGAGTACTCCGCCCCCAGCGAGGACGGCGACATCGAGGTGCGCAACGACCGCGGACAGGTGCAGCGCGCGGCGCAGAGCGAGGCGAAGGCACCGCGCACCGCCCCGCAGAGCGCCTTCGGCGCCGCCGCCGACAACGCGGCCGGCACGAACCGCGCCGCGCGCCGCGCGAAGAAGAAGTAACGCTTTCGGATCGGCCCGGCTCCCCGCGCGGGGGAGCCGGGCCGTCCGCGTATTCTGAGGCGATGAGTCTGCGTCCCCTCGATCAGTCGGCGAAGTTGAAGAACGTTCTGTACGAGATCCGCGGAGCGGCACTGGCAGAGGCGGCCAAGCTCGAGGCGCAGGGCCACACGATCCTGAAGCTGAACACGGGCAACCCGGCGATCTTCGGCTTCGAGGCGCCGTACCAGATCGTCCGCGACATGATCCGCGCCGTGCCCAACGCGCACGGCTACAGCGACAGCCGCGGCATCGTCGAGGCCCGCCGCGCGATCGTGAGCCGCTACGAGAACGAGCCGGGCTTCCCGCAGTTCGACGTCGATGACGTCTACCTCGGCAACGGGGTGTCGGAGCTCATCACCATGACGATGCAGGCGCTGCTGAACGAGGGCGACGAGGTCCTGATTCCGGCGCCCGACTATCCGCTGTGGACCGCCATGACGAGCCTCGCGGGCGGCACGCCGGTGCACTACCTGTGCGACGAGCAGAACGGGTGGCAGCCCGACCTCGAGGACATCCGGGCGAAGATCACGCCGAGCACCAAGGCGATCGTCGTGATCAACCCCAACAACCCCACCGGCGCGGTGTACAGCCGCGAGGTGCTCGAGGGCATCGCGCAGATCGCGCGCGAGCACTCGCTGCTGCTGCTGAGCGACGAGATCTACGACCGCATCCTCTTCGACGGCGCCCGGCACATCCCCATGGCGTCGGTCGCGCCCGACCTGCTGTGCCTGACGTACAACGGCCTGTCCAAGACCTACCGCGTCGCCGGCTACCGGTCGGGTTGGATGGTCATCACCGGCCCGCGCACGCACGCGAACGGCTTCCTCGAGGGCATCCAGCTGCTGGCCTCCACACGCCTGTGCGCGAACGTGCCCGCGCAGCATGCGATCCTCGCCGCGCTGACGGGCGTGCAGTCGATCGACGCGCTCATCGCGCCGACCGGCCGCCTGCACGAGCAGCGCGACATCGCGTGGGAGGGGCTCAACGCCATCCCGGGCGTCTCGTGCGTCAAGCCGCAGGGGGCGCTGTACGCGTTCCCGCGCCTCGATCCCGAGGTGCACGAGATCCACGACGACAAGAAGCTCATCTACGACCTGCTCGTGCAGGAGCACATCCTCATGGTGGAGGGCACGGGCTTCAACTGGCCTACGACCGACCACCTGCGGGTCGTCACGCTGCCCGAGCCGCGCGTGCTCGCCGAGGCCGTCGAGCGCCTGGGCAACTTCCTCTCGAGCTACAAGCAGTAGGCGCGCCTCAGTCGGCGAGGCCTCGCGGCACGGCTCGTCGACCGGAGGCGCGCAGCGCCGGAGCGGAGACGGGTCGAGCGCAGCGGCGCAGCCGCGGAGTCGAGACCTGAGGGCGCCTCAGTCGGCCAGGCCGAGCACGTCGAGGATCCAGGCGAGCTGATACGCGCGCTCGCGCCAGGAGTTGTAGCGACCGCTGACGCCGCCGTGCCCGGCCACCATCTCGCACTTCAGCAGCGCGTCGGCCCCGGCCTCGCGCAGCCGCTGCACCCACTTGGCGGGCTCGACGTACAGCACGCGCGTGTCGTTGAGGCTCGTCATCGCGAGGATGCGCGGGTAGGCCACACCGTCGCGCACGTTCTCGTACGGCGTGTACGACTTCATGTAGGCGTACACGTCGGCCTCGTGCAGCGGGTCGCCCCATTCGTCCCACTCGATCACCGTGAGCGGCAGCGAGGGGTCGAGGATCGTCGTCAGCGCGTCGACGAACGGCACGTCGGCGAGGATGCCGGCGAACGCGTCGGGGGCGAGGTTGGCGACGGCGCCCATGAGCAGCCCGCCGGCCGATCCGCCCTCGGCGACGATCCGATCGGGGCTCGTGTAGCCCTCGGCGGCGAGGAAGCGGGCCACGTCGACGAAGTCGGTGAACGTGTTGCGCTTGGCCTGCAGCTTGCCGTCCTCGTACCACTGCCGGCCGAGCTCTCCGCCGCCGCGCACGTGCGCCACGGCGTACACGACGCCGCGGTCCAGCTCGCTCAGGCGCGCGACCGAGAAGCCGGGGTCGATCGAGTGCTCGTACGAGCCGTAGCCGTACAGGTGAACGGGCCGCGGCGCGTCGCCCGGCGTGCCGAACGAGCGCTTCCAGACGAGCGAGACGGGGATGCGTGTGCCGTCGGCGGCCGGCGCCCACAGGCGCGCCTGGTCGTAGTCGGCCGGGTCGTAGCCGCCGAGCACCTCGGCCTGCTTGCGCAGGTGCAGCTCGCCCGTGGCCACCTCGTACTCGTACACCGTGCCGGGCGTGGTGAACGACCCATAGCCCAGGCGGATCACCGGCGGAGCCCACTCGGCGTTGCCCGACGCGCCCACGGCGTAGAGCGGGTCGGGGAATTCCAGCTCCGTCAGCACGCCGGTCTCGTACTCCAGCAGCGCCACCCGGGGCAGGCCCTCGCGGCGGTACTCGACGACGGCGAAGTCGCGGAAGCAGTCGATGTCGAGCAGCCGGCGGCCCGGCTCGTGGGCCAGCACCACCTCGACGGCGTTCGGGTCGGCCAGCGGCACGCGCACGAGCTCGAAGTCCAGCGCGCCGTCGTTGTGCAGGATGTAGAGCCAGTCCTGCCCGTCCACGATCGCGTGGTCGACGCCGTACTCGACGCCCTCGCGCCGCGGCCACACCACCCGCGCGCCGGCGGTCGGATCGGCGGCGTCGAGGATCGAGACCTCGCTCGTGATGCTCGAGCCCGACTCCACCATGAGGAAGCGATCGCTGCGGGTCACGCCCGCGCCCACCCAGTAACGCTCGTCGTCGTCGCCGTAGAGCTCGATGTCGCGGCTGTTGTCGGGCTCGCCCACGCGGTGCAGCCACACGCGGTTCGGGCGCCACGCCTCGTCGACGGTGGTGTACACGAGGTGCCGCCCGTCGGGCAGGAACTGCGCGCCGCCGAAGGCGCCCTCGATGACGTCCGGGAGCGTCTCGCCCGTGACGAGGTCGCGCACACGGATCGTGTAGCGCTCGTCGCCCGCGACGTCGACGGCCCAGAGCATGCGGGATCCGTCGCTGGAGACGTCGAACGATCCGAGCGAGAAGAACGAGTGGCCCTCGGCCTCCACGTTGGAGTCGAGCAGCACCTGCTCGCCGGGGACCTCGACGTCGGGGGAGAGGACCGGCGGGGTCCAGTCGTCCGGGCCGGCGAGCGGCGCGCGGCACTGGATGCCGTACTGCTTGCCCTCCACGGTGCGCCCGTAGTACCACCACTCGCCCTTGCGGCTGGGCACGCTGAGGTCGCTCTCGCGCACGCGCCCCTTGATCTCCTGGAAGATCCGCTCGCGCAGCGGCTCGAGCCCGGCCAGCACGGCGTCGGCGTGGGCGTTCTCGGCCTCGAGCAGCGCGATGACCTCGGGATCGTCCTTCGCGCGCAGCCACTCGTACGGATCCTCGAACGTGTCGCCGTGGTGCGTGCGGGCGACGGGCCGGCGGGCGGCGATCGGGGCGGGCGGGACGGCGGAGGTCGTGGGCTCGAAGGTCACCCGTCCACGGTACCCACTGGCTTCCGAGCCCGCTCCGGGTGAACGGCAGGTGAACGGCTAGCCTGGGGACGTGGAGATCGCCACGCTCATCATCATCCTCGTCGTCGCCCTGGCGCTGTTCTTCGACTTCACCAACGGCTTCCACGACACCGCCAACGCGATGGCGACCCCCATCGCCACCGGCGCCCTGAAGCCGAAGACGGCTGTGGGCCTCGCCGCGGCGCTCAACCTCGTGGGCGCCTTCCTGTCCACCGAGGTCGCGAAGACCATCTCGGGCGGCATCATCCGCGAGGATCAGATCGCGGGCGATCTGTTCCCGCCGCTCATCTTCGCCGGCCTCATCGGCGCCATCACGTGGAACATGCTCACGTGGCTGCTGGGGCTGCCGTCCAGCTCGTCGCACGCGCTCTTCGGCGGCCTCATCGGTGCGACCCTGGTCGGCTTCGGGGCCGCCGGCATCGACTTCGGCGTGGTGGTCTCGAAGGTCGTGCTGCCCGCCCTGCTCGCGCCGCTCACGGCCGGCATCATCGCCTTCGTGCTCACCCGCATCGCCTACTCCGTCACGCGCCGCTACGACGGCAGGCCCGACGGGCGCGACGGGTTCCGCTGGGGCCAGATCTTCACCTCGTCGCTCGTGGCCCTCGCGCACGGCACCAACGACGCGCAGAAGACCATGGGCGTCATCACGCTCGCGCTGATCTCGGTCGGCTGGCAGTCCGCCGCCCACCACGAGCCGCAGCTGTGGGTCATCGTCTCGGCCGCCGCCGCCATCGCGCTCGGCACCTACGTGGGCGGGTGGCGCATCATCCGCACGATGGGCAGGGGCCTCACCGAGGTCAAGCCCGCCCAGGGCTTCTCGGCCGAGACGTCGACGGCGGCCACGATCCTCGCCTCGAGCCACCTCGGCTTCGCGCTGTCGACCACGCAGGTCGCCTCGGGCTCGGTGATCGGCTCCGGTCTCGGGCGGCGCGGCTCGTCCGTGCGCTGGAAGACGGCGGGGCGGATCTTCGTCGGCTGGGTGCTCGCGCTGCCCGCCGCGGGCGTCGTGGGCGCGCTCGCCGCCCTGCTCGTGGTGTGGCTGGGGATCGGCGGTGTCGCGATCGACGCCGTGCTCGCGATCGTGATCATCCTCGTGCTGTTCCTGCGGTCGCGGAAGGACAACGTGCACGCCGGCAACGCCATGAACGACGTGGCGCAGTCCGACCTGGCGGTGAGCACGACGAGCACCCCGCCGCCCACGCGCCGGCAGCGCCGCGAGGCCGCCCGCGACGCGGCGCGCCGGGCGGAGCTCGAGGAGGTGCGGCGCGCCGCACAGCTGGCCGCGCAGCAGGCGGTGCGCGAGGAGCTCGCGCGCGCCGCCGACAAGGCCGCGAAGGCCGCGGCCGACAAGGCAGCCGAGGCCGCCGCGGCGAAGGCGGCCAGGGTCGCGGCCGAGGAGGCAGCGCGGATCGCGGCGCAGCGCACGCCGAAGAAGAAGGGGAGCGGCAGATGACGATCGACTGGCTCGCGTTCCTGCAGGTGTTCGCCGCGGCCCTCGTCGCGGGCGTCGTGGTCGTGGGGTTCTACGCCACCGGGCTGCGGCTGCTGGCGCGCTCGGGACGCATCCCCGTGGTGGCACCCGCGGTGTTCACCGACGCGATCGCGGTGATGACGCCCAAGCAGATCGCCAAGGCGCAGAAGCAGGCCGACAAGGCGGCCCGACGCAGCCCGCTCACCGAGGGGCAGAGGCAGCTCGCGCTCGTGGGCGCCTTCGCGTGCTTCGCCGTGGTCGTGCTCGCGGTGCTCGCGGGGATCCTGCTCATCGTTCTGGGCTGAGCGCCGATAGCCTGGCCGCATGCAGTTCGGCCAGCACGCGCCCGCGCGGCGCACGATCGTCCACCTCAGCGACACGCATCTGCTCGCCGGCGGCGCCGCGCTCGGGGGCCGCTACGCGGTCGAGGAGCACCTGCGCGAGACGCTCGCGCGTGTGGAGCAGCTCGAGCAGCGGCCGGACGCGCTCGTGTTCACGGGCGATCTCACCGACCTCGGCGAGCCCGACGCGTACGCGCGGCTGCGCGCGATCGTCGATCCTGTCGCGGAGCGGCTCGGCGCCCCGATCGTGTGGGTGGCGGGCAATCACGACGAGCGGCCGCAGATGCGCCGCGACCTGCTGGGCCTCGAGCCCACGCAGGAGCCGGTCACGGGTGTGTGGGATCTCGGCGGGCTGCGCCTCATCGCGCTGGACTCCACCGTGCCGGGGTGGCACCACGGCGAGATCGACGCGGCGCAGCGCGAGTGGCTGCGCGCGGAGCTCGCCGAGCCGGCGCCGCTCGGCACGATCCTCGCCCTGCACCATCCGCCGCTGCCGAGCCACGTCCCGCTGTTCGACATCCTCGAGCTGAAGGATCAGGATCTCCTCGCCGAGGCGATCCGCGGATCGGACGTGCGGGCGATCCTCGCGGGTCACCTGCACTACTCGATGAACGGCACGTTCGCCGGCGTCCCCGTCAGCGTCGCGGCCGCCACGTGCTACACGATGGACGTGGCCCGGCCCGCGCTGCGCGTGAACGGCATGGACGCGGGCCAGTCGTTCCACCTCGTGCACGTGTACGACGACACGATCACGCACACGGTCGTGCCGGTGGCCGCCGCGGAGCCGGCGACGTTCTTCGCCCCGGAGTTCTACGAGCGCATGGCCGTGCTCACCCCGCAGGAGCGCCTGGAGGCCTTCTCCCGCAAGCGATGACGTGCCGCCCGCGCGTGCACCGGCCCGTCGCGAGGCAAACGCGGGCGGGACGCCTAGGCTGATGAGGGTGACGGCACCGACGCGCACCGAGACCGATTCCCTGGGTTCCCTCGAGATCCCCGCCGACGCCTACTGGGGCATCCACACGGCGCGGGCGCTGGAGAACTTCGACATCACCAAGCGGCCCATCTCGGTGTATCCCGAGCTCGTGCGCGCGCTGGCGATGGTGAAGCAGGCGGCCGCCCGGGCGAACCGCGACATCGGCGTACTCGACCCCGAGCGGGCGGATCTGATCGATCGCGCCGCGCAGCTCGTGATCGACGGTCGCTTCCACGACGAGTTCGTCGTCGGCGTCATCCAGGGCGGCGCCGGCACCTCGACCAACATGTGCGCGAACGAGGTCATCACCAACGTCGCGCTGGAGCTGGCGGGGCGGCCCAAGGGCGACTACGCCTACCTGTCGCCGATCGATCACACCAACCGCAGCCAGTCGACCAACGATGTCTACCCGACGGCGATCAAGATCGCGATCATCATGGCCCACTTCACGGCCATCGACGAGCTCGACCTGCTGCAGCAGTCCTTCCGCGCCAAGGGGCGCGAGTTCCACGACGTGCTCAAGGTGGGCCGCACCCAGCTGCAGGACGCCGTGCCGATGACGCTCGGTCAGGAGTTCAACGGCTTCGCCAGCACCCTCACCGAGGACCTGCAGCGCCAGCGCGACAACGCCCGGCTGCTGCTCGAGATCAACATGGGCGCCACCGCGATCGGCACGGGCATCACGGCGCACCCCGAGTACGCCCGGCGCGTGCGCGATCACCTCGCCGCGATCTCGGGCCTCGAGCTCGAGACGGCGACCGACCTCGTGGAGTCCACGAGCGACACCGGCGCGTTCATGTCGTTCTCGGGCGCGATCAAGCGCACGGCCATGAAGCTCTCGAAGATCTGCAACGACCTGCGCCTGCTCTCGTCGGGCCCGCAGGCGGGCCTGGCCGAGATCAACCTGCCGGCCCGCGCCGCCGGATCGTCGATCATGCCGGGCAAGGTGAACCCCGTCATCCCGGAGGTCGTCAACCAGGTCGCCTTCTCGGTCGCCGGCGCCGACACCACCGTCACGATGGCCGTCGAGGGCGGTCAGCTCCAGCTCAACGCCTTCGAGCCCGTCATCGCGCACTCGCTGCTGCAGTCGATCACGTGGATGCGTCAGGCCATGCGCACCCTGCGCGTGAACTGCGTCGACGGCATCACCGCCAACCGCGAGCGCCTCGGCGCGATGGTCGGCTCGTCGGTCGGCGTGATCACGGCGCTGACGCCGTTCATCGGCTACTCCGCGGCGGCCGCGCTCGCCAAGACCGCGCTCCTGACCGGGCGCAACGTCGCCGACCTCGTGGTCGAGGCCGGGCTGATGTCGCGCGAGGAGGTCAGCAAGCAGCTGCGGCCCGAGCGCCTCTCGGGCATCGAGCCGATCACGCAGACGATCCCGGTGATCGCCCCCGAGGACCTGCCGTAAGGCGGGAGCCGTTCAGCAACCGGCGAGTTCGACCTCCCGGTTGGGGAACGGAGCGGCGGAGCCGCGCAGATGAAGCGACCAGTGCACGCCGGTGGCGGGCGGGGAGCCGCCGTCAGTCGACGATGCGGCAGTGGGTCGTGAGCTCGCCGATGCCGTCGACGCCGACCGTGACGGTCGTGCCGTCCTTCAGCAGCA
The DNA here is from genome assembly GCF_004564075.1 of Microbacterium sediminis. Lineage (NCBI taxonomy): Bacteria > Bacillati > Actinomycetota > Actinomycetes > Micrococcales > Microbacteriaceae > Microbacterium > Microbacterium sediminis. The sequence continues at coordinate 2,005,656 of NZ_CP038256.1, read as the reverse complement.
CCTGCGGCGTGCGCGAGAAGCCCGAACCGCCGGGGCTGCCCGTGGAGATGAGCGTGCCGGGCAGGATCGTGATGCCCTGCGAGAGGTGGGCGATGAGCGTCGCGACCGAGCGGACCATCTGACCCGTCGAGCCGTCCTGCAGCAGCTCGTCGCCGATGCGCGTCCAGATGTGCAGGTTCTGCGGGTCGGGGATCTCGTCGGCCGTGACGACGTCGGGGCCGACGGGCGTGAAGCCGTCGAGCGACTTGCAGCGGCTCCACTGCGCCTCGGAGTACTGGATGTCGCGCGCCGAGATGTCGTTGACCACGGTGTAGCCGAAGACGTGGTCGAGCGCCTCGTCCTCGGTGACGTCGCGGGCGGGGCGGCCGATCACGACGCCGAGCTCGGCCTCGTAGTCCACAGCGCCGGTCACGCTGCGCGACCACGTGGTGGTGCCCTCGTGGCCCGCGAGCGAGTTGGGCCACAGCGTGAACACGGTCGGCGTGGAGTCGGTCTTGAGGTTGAGCTCGCCGGAGTGCGCGGCGTAGTTGAGGCCGACCGCCATGATCGCCGGCGGGCGCAGCAGCGCGGGGGCGTAGCCGGCGTCGGCGAACGAGATGCGCTCGCCGCGACCGTCCGCCAGCGCGGTGCGGAGCGCGTCGAGGGCCTCGGGGCCGGCGGCGATGAGCTCGTCCAGCGATCGCGGGGCGTCCTCCACCAGCGTGGCGACCGGGATCGCCTCGTCCCCCTCCTTCACGACGAGCGTGGGGGCGGACTGTCCGGGCAGCACGAGGTGGGAAAAACGCATCGTCCCAGTCTATGAGCGCGAATCGACGCGCCCCTGTCGTGGAAGTCGCACAGAAGTCCCCATGTCTGCCGTCGGATCGCGCCAATAGAGTGTGGGCATGACTTACGGGGGCGGGAACTTCCACACGGGCACGGTCGGCGACGCGCAGCAGGGATGGGCGTCGCCGCTCGCGCATCCGGCGCACGCTCAGCCGGCGCACATCGCCCCGGCAGCGCCGCAGGAGCCGCACCTTCAGCTGCCGCCCGTGCCCTCGAAGGGGCGCGCCCCGTGGCTGTGGATCTGGATCGTGCTCGGCGTGCTCGCCGTCGCGGTCATCGGCTACTACATCACGGGTCTCGGCGTCGTCGGCGTGGCGATCACGAGCTTCCTGGCGCTGTTCCCGTTCGTGGGCATCATCCTCACGGTGCTGCTGCTCATCGACCGCTGGGAGCCGGAGCCCCGCTCGCTGATCGTCTTCGCGCTCGCGTGGGGCGCCGTCGCCTCGATCGCCCTCACGCTGCTGACGATCATCGTGCTCGACCTCATCGCGATGCTCCTGGGCACCGATCCGCTGCTGCACGAGATCCTCTCGATCATCGTGCGCGCCCCGATCGTCGAGGAGGGCTGGAAGCTCCTCGGCATCCTGCTCGTGCTCTGGATGGGCCGCAAGGCGTTCGACGGTCCGGTCGACGGGCTCGTCTACGGCATGCTCATCGGCGCGGGCTTCGCCTTCACCGAGAACATCCAGTACTTCGTGCAGGCCCTCTACCTCGGCGGGATCGACGGCCTCGCGACCAACTTCTTCCTCCGCGGCGTGATGAGCCCGTTCGCCCACGCCATGTTCACCGGGGCGATCGGCCTGATGATCGGCCTGGCCAAGCGCGGCGGACGCAGCATCCCGCTGTTCACCCTCATCGGCTACGTCATCGGCGTCGCGCTGCACGCGCTGTGGAACGCCTCGTCGACGCTGGACATTTTCTTCCCGAACGCGTTCTACACCGTCTACGCGCTCGTGGAGGTGCCGATCTTCGTGCTGTTCATCGTCTGCGTCGTGCAGCTGCGCAAGGAGGAGATGCGCCTGACGAAGGAGCGGCTGGGGGAGTACGCCGACGCCGGCTGGTTCACGCGCCAGGAGGTCGACATGCTCGCCACGCCCCAGGGGCGCAAGATCGGCAAGCGGTGGGCGGCGAGCCTGCGCGGCAATCGCTCGGCGCTCATGAAGTCGTTCGTCGCCGACGCCACCGCGCTCGCGATGGCCCGGCAGCGCGCGCTCACCGGCCGCGACCCGGGGGCGGTGGAGGACGAGCACCTGCTGCTGCACCGCGCCTCGGCCACGCGACAGGCGCTGCTCGCCCCCTGAGATCCCGGGGTCTTGACACGTCCCCGCAGAGCGGGGATCCTGAGATCAGGTCCCATTCGGCGCCCGGTTGACTCGCAGACATCGTCGCGGCCCGGGCGCCGAATGCTGTCTCCGGCTCGATGTCGGCGCGTGTCGGGGCCGGTGTCGCTCGCGCGCCGAACGTGTTTGGATGGAGCCATGAGCGCAGATCGCACCAAGCCCGAGTTCGACGCCCCCGAGGGCCCCGCGCCCACGGAGCTCGTCATCCGCGACATCATCGTGGGCGACGGCGCCGAGGCGAAGCCGGGCGACACCGTCACCGTCCACTACGCCGGCGTCGAGTACGAGACCGGCGAGGAGTTCGACTCGTCGTGGAACCGCGGCGAGAGCATCCAGTTCCCGCTGCGCGGCCTGATCCAGGGCTGGCAGGAGGGCATCCCCGGCATGAAGGTGGGCGGCCGTCGCGAGCTGGTCATCCCGCCGCACCTCGCCTACGGTCCCGCGGGCGCCGGTCACTTCCTCAGCGGCAAGACCCTCATCTTCATCATCGACCTCATCGACGTCGCCTGACGACGCCGAGATCCACGCGCCGCATCGCCCCTCGGGGCGGTGCGGCGCGTTCGTTGTCGGTGAACATCGCGTGACATATCGTCACAACCTGGAATCTATGCACGTGAATGGGTTATGGTGAGGGGCCAGGCCCGGTCGCGGTGCCTGCCCCTCAACACAGAGTCTCAGGAGACGCACACACCATGACGATCGACATCCCCGGCTACACCCCCGGCACCTACGTCCTCGACCCGGCGCACAGCGAGGTCGGCTTCGAGGTCCGCCACATGATGATCTCGAAGGTCCGCGGCCTGTTCGCCGTGAAGTCGGCCACGATCGTGCTGCCCGAGAACGTGCTCGAGGCCACCGTCGAGGCCACCGCCGACGTCGCCTCGATCGACACCAAGGACGAGGGTCGCGACGCGCACCTGCGCAGCGCCGACTTCTTCGACGCCGAGACGTACCCGACCATCACCTTCCGCAGCACCGGCGTGCGCGTCGAGGGCGGCGAGTTCTTCGTCGACGGCGACCTGACGATCAAGGACGTCACCAAGAACGTCACGTTCGACCTCGAGCTCGGCGGCTTCGGCACCGACCCGTTCGGCAACTTCAAGGTCGGGGCCACCGCCCAGGCCACGATCAACCGCGAGGAGTTCGGCCTCACCTGGAACGCCGCGCTCGAGACCGGCGGCGTGCTCGTGGGCAAGGACGTCAAGATCACCCTCGACCTGCAGGGCGTGCTGCAGAAGTAAGCCTCATCGGGTGGGGGCCCGATGACCCAGACCCCCGGTGGCCGCGGATCCCGCGAGAGCCACCGGGGTCTTTCTCGTCCGGTTACGGACGCGGCTCGAGCGAGTCGTAGGCGCGGAACGTCGTGGACGCCCGCAGCAGCAGCGCGATGAGCGCCACGATGATCATGCCGCCCGCCACCGCCGGCACCCAGTGCGCGAACAGCGTCGCGAGGGTGCCGTAGTAGAGCGCGCCGACGCGCGGACCGCCCGCGACGACGACGATGAACACGCCCTGCAGGCGACCGCGGAACTCGTCGGGCACCGCCTGCTGCATCATCGTCTGACGGAACACGGCGCTGACGTTGTCGGCGGCGCCCGTGCCCGCCAGGAAGATGCACGCCAGCACGATCAGCGTGACGTTGGCGTGCTGCGCGTCGATCGGCCCGTCGGCGAACCACCCGAAGCGCGCGGCGAGCAGCGTCAGCCCGAACAGCAGCGTGCACACGCCGAACACCTGGATCGCCCGGGCGATGCCCACGCCCTGCCTCCGGACGGCGCCGAGCCGCCCGGAGAACACGCTCGAGAGCACCGTGCCGATGGCGATCGCCGCCGTCAGGAACCCCGTCGTGATCTCGCCGCCGCCGAGCACGAGCACGCCGACCGCCGGGAGGATCGCCACGGGGTGGCCGAACGTCATGGCGACGATGTCCATGACGTACTGCATGCGGATGTTGGGGGCGCCCTGGAGGAACGCCAGGCCCTGCCTGAGCGACTTCAGCCCCGGCGTCGCCGCGGAGCCCTCCGGCTTGAGGCTCGGGAGCGTCCACAGGCCGAGGAAGAGCGACAGCATGAGGATCACGTCGATCGTGTACGTGACGGGGTAGCTGAACAGGGCGACGAGCACGCCGCCCAGCGCCGGACCGGCCATCACCATGAGGCCCATGGTCATGCCGTTGAGGGCCGCCGCGGCCGGCACCAGCTCCTTGCCGACGAGCTTCGGCGTCATCGCCGACTTCGTGGCGCCGACGATCGAGTTCGCGGCCGAGTTGACGATCGACAGCGCGTACAGCCACCACTCGTTCACGCCGCCGGTCCAGGCGAGCAGGGCCAGCATCGCCGTGGAGACCCACGTCACGCTCGCCGCCGACAGGGCCACGATGCGCCGGTCGAAGAAGTCCGCGAGCATGCCGCCGTAGAGCCCGGCGACGATCATCGGCAGCAGCCCGGCGAACGCGATCATCGCCACCGCCATGTCACTGCCCGTGAGCGCGTACATGTGCAGCATCACGGCCATGATCGTCAGCTGCCCGCCGAGGCCGCCCAGGAGGTTGCCGATCCAGAGGCGCGCGAAGGCCGGGTGCTGCGTCAGGGGACGCAGGTCGATCAGCGCGCTCCGGTGTTCCTGATGCGGAGCGGGGGAGGTCACCCTGAGATCCTACGGCCGGGTGGCGAGGCCCCTTCCCGGTCCCGGGCTCGGACTCCCGGCGAGTGGGGTAGACTCTTGTGGTTGCCGTTCGATCGGCCGCGGAGAAAGAGAGCTCGTCGCATCAGGCGTCGGGCGCCGCGCAACGAAGAGAAAGGGGATCGGTTCTATGGCACTCGAAGCAGACGTCAAGAAGGCGATCATCGAAGAGTACGCGACGCACCCCGGTGACACCGGTTCCCCCGAGGTGCAGGTCGCGATGCTGACGCAGCGCATCAAGGACCTCACCGAGCACCTCAAGGCACACAAGCACGACCACCACTCGCGCCGTGGCCTGTTCCTGCTCGTCGGTCAGCGCCGCCGTCTGCTCGGTTACCTCCAGGACATCGACATCGAGCGCTACCGCTCGCTGATCGAGCGTCTCGGTCTGCGCCGATAAGGCACGCGCACCAGCGTTCAATCGTCTTCCGGAAGGCCCGTCCCAGGTGTGGGACGGGCCTTCCGCCGTTTCCGGGCGAGGGCGCAGGCCCGCTCAGTCGCGCGGGCGGCGCGAGCCGGTCGGGTCGTTGCGGCGCGTGCGCGGCGCGATCCTCGGGTCGGCGAAGAGCCAGGTGGCGCGCGGCTCCACGAGCGGGCGGAAGAGCGTGCGCACCGGCTTGGTACCCAGCAGGAAGGCGATCGCCACCGACAGCAGGCAGACCGCCGGCAGCCACAGCCAGGTCGGCTCGAGGTGGCGCAGCAGGCCGCTCTCGCGGAACGGGTACAGCACGAACGAGTGCAGCAGGTAGATGTACATCGTGTACTGCCCGAAGCGCGTGAAGAACGTGCTGCGGCGGGGGATGAGCACGAGGAACGCCGCCGACAGCAGCAGGCCGATCGCGATGATCGCCAGCCGGGCGAGACCGCCCCACCACGGGGCGCCGTCGATGAGCCCGCCGTAGTCGTCGTCGTAGAAGAACCAGAAGCGCAGCTCGATGGCGCTCCAGAACTCGATGCCGAACCACGCCAGCCACCCCGTGGCGGCGAACAGCGCCACCGCGGCCGCCCGCAGCCACCACGGGCGCCAGTCGAGCAGCCGGAGGCGCGCCACGACATCGTGCTCGCGCAGCCACCAGCCCAGCGCGAAGAAGGGCAGGAATCCGAGCGTGCGCGACAGCGAGAAGGTGCTGTCGACGTTGGGCAGATAGCCCACGCCGATCGAGACGGCCAGCGTCCAGGCCAGCGGCCACCGCAGCAGGGCGAGATACGGCAGCACGAGGCGGAAGATCCCCAGCGCGAGCAGGAACCACAGCGTCCAGGACGGCTCGGTGAGGTTGGGATCGGCCTCGCCCTCGACCGCCCACTGCGTCAGCGACCACAGCAGCTCGAAGATCACGTACGGCACGAGGATGTCGGTGATCACGCGCGCCATGCGGCGGGCATTCGGCGCCTCGGAGGTGGAGAAGTAGCCCGAGATGATCGCGAACGCGGGCATGTGGAACGCGTAGATCGTCAGGTACAGCGCGTAGGCGATGTCGGAGTCGTAGATGAGGCGCTGCACGGCGTGACCGAGCACCACGAGCACGATGCAGGCGAAGCGGGCGTTGTCCCAGAACGGGACGCGGCGCTTCGGGCGGGGGATCTGCCCCGTGGCGGTGGTCGGTGCGGTGCTCATCCCCTCGACGTTACCGGTTCGTAACCGTCCCGCCTCTCGACCGCGGACCGCGCCGCGGGAATAGATTCGACGGGAGGGCGTTCCACAGGTATATTCAGACGCATACAAAACGGATCGGAGCCTCCGCAATGAGCGACACCACCTGGCAGGGCATGCAGTTCGGCCTGTTCTCGGTCAGCGACATCACCCGCGACCCGGTGACGGGCTACACGCCGAGCGAGGCGGAGCGCATCCGCGACATCGTGACGATCGCCAAGCACGCCGAGGAGGCGGGCCTGGACGTCTTCGCCCTTGGCGAGCACCACAACCCGCCGTTCTTCTCCTCCTCGCCGACCACGACGCTCGCGTACATCGCCGCCCAGACCGAGCGGCTGATCGTCTCGACCGCCACGACGCTCATCACCACGAACGACCCGGTGAAGATCGCCGAGGACTACGCGATGCTGCAGCACCTCGCCGGCGGCCGCGTCGACCTCATCATGGGCCGCGGCAACACCGGCCCGGTGTACCCGTGGTTCGGCAAGGACATCCGCCAGGGCCTGCCGCTGGCCATCGAGAACTACCAGCTCCTGCACCGGCTCTGGCGCGAGGACGTCGTGGACTGGGAGGGCAGCTTCCGCACGGCGCTGCACGGCTTCACCTCGACGCCGCGCCCGCTCGACGACGTGCCGCCGTTCGTGTGGCACGGCTCGATCCGCACGCCCGAGATCGCCGAGCAGGCCGCCTACTACGGCGACGGGTTCTTCGCGAACAACATCTTCTGGCCCAAGGAGCACTACCAGCGCCTCATCAACCTGTACCGCCAGCGCTACGCGCACTACGGCCACGGCACGCCCGAGCAGGCGATCGTGGGCCTGGGCGGCCAGGCGTTCATGGCCAAGAACTCGCAGGACGCGGTCAACCAGTTCCGTCCCTACTTCGACAGCGCCCCCGTCTACGGCAACGGTCCGACGATGGAGGACTTCACCGAGATGACGCCGCTCACGGTGGGCTCGCCGCAGCAGGTGATCGACCGCTATGCCGCCATGCGCGACACCTTCGGCGACTACCAGCGTCAGCTGTTCCTCATGGACCACGCCGGACTGCCGCTGAAGATCGTGCTCGAGCAGATCGACTTCCTCGGCCAGGACGTCGTGCCCGTGCTGCGCAAGGAGCTGCAGGTGAACCGCGCCGCCGAGGTGCCGGACGCCCCCACGCACGCCGCCCGCGTGGCGGCGAAGTACGGCGACGCCGAGCCGCGCCAGCCGCGCCCCAACGCCAACCGCGGCGACAACGTCACGGGCGGCTCGCCGTACCAGGACGCCCCGGACCGTCAGCCGGTCCAGCCGGGCGCGTTCGGCGCGGCCGCGGATCGGGCACGCCGATGACCCGGCGCATCGCGGTCGTCTCGGCGGGGCTGTCGAACCCGTCGTCCACGCGGATGCTCGCCGACCGCCTGCTGCGCGCCACGATCGACGAGCTGCGGGCGCGGGGCGTGGAGGCGGAGGGGCGCATGATCGAGCTGCGCGATCACGCCCACGCCATCACCGATCACCTGCTCACCGGCTTCGCTCCGAAGGCGCTCGCCGACGACCTCGCCGAGATCGCCGCCGCGGACGCCCTCATCGCGGTCACGCCGATCTTCACGACGAGCTACTCGGGCCTGTTCAAGTCGTTCGTCGACGTGCTCGACCGCGAGGGGCTCGAGGGCAAGCCCGTGCTGATCGGTGCCACGGCGGGCACGCCCCGGCACTCACTGGCCATCGACTACGCGATCCGGCCGCTGTTCACATACCTGCACGCGCGTCCCGTGTCGACGGGCGTCTTCGCCGCCTCGAGCGACTGGGGCGCGGAGGCCGACACGGTCGCGCCGCTGCAGGCTCGCGTGGAGCGCGGGGCACGCGAGCTCGCCGACGCGATCGCCGGCACGGCGGCCTCCGCGAAGCCCGCCGACCCGTTCGACCCCGCGTCGTACCTGGGCGCCGGCGGATCGTTCGAGGACCTGCTCAACAACCCGCCGACCCGCGGCTGAGCCGCCCGGCCGGCGCCGTCGGGTCCGGTCTGTCGGCTCCCGCGCCGGCGTCGGATCCGGTCCGCCGACCCGCGGCTGAGCCGCCCGACCGGCCGAGCGTGCGCCGGCGTCGGGTCCGGCCGGGTAAGCCCGCGCCGGCGTCGGAGGAATCGGTCTCAGCGCCGCGACGCGCCGGGCAGGACCGGGCCGGCCGGTGTTTCCTCCGACGCCGGCGCATCGCCGTCCCGACCGATCCGACGCCCGCGCGTGCGGAGTGCGCCGAGGATCGCGGCCTCCACCGTCGGCCAGTCGTGGACGACGAGCGCATAGTCGAACCGGAGGGGCGTGTATCCGCGCGCCGTCGCGGCGGCGTCGCGGCGGAGATCACGATGGCGCTTGGCCGGATCGGCGTGGTTCTCCTCGCCGTCAAGCTCGATGATGATGACGCCGTCGATGAGCAGGTCGACGCGACCGACGCCCGCGATCCGCACCTGTGCGGCCGTCTCGATTCCGAGCGCGCGAAGTCGCAACCGCACGAGCGATTCCAGCCCGCTGTCGGAGGTCGGCACGGCGAAGTCGACCAGCCAGCGTGCCGAGCGGGGGAGGCGGTGGCGGATCCAGGCGCGCTGAGCCGGACCGATCTGTCCGAGTCGCAGCGCCGACTCGAGCGCGACGAAGAAGGCCTCGGATCCGCCGCAGCGGTAGTAGTGCACGAGAGCGGAGGCGACGTCGAGCACGCCCAGGGCCGGGGCTCCGTCCCTCCAATGGACGACGCAGCGGCATCCGGGGTGGGAGTGCTCGCGGCCGTGCGCACCGAGCCAGACGTGGGGCGGCCCCTCGCGATCGAGCACCCAGACACCGCGATGCCGCAGCGCGCTCTGGCAGGTGAGCGCGCCGCCGTGGTGCGCGGCGTCGCGAAGGGTCGGCGGCAGACCGGGGAGGACGTACAGGCCCCGGCGGACCATGACGATCTCGCCCGCCGCCGCCGAGCGCCGGACATCGTTCTTCGTCGCGCCCGCGGCGAACAGATCCGACGACCGGGCGCAGCCACCCCGGGCACGCAGCAGGGCGACGATCTCGGAGTTCCGCATGGCGACGATGCTGGCCCGTCCCGACCGCCCGCGGCCGCCGGATCCGGCGCCGGTGGACAACCGGGTGCCCAAAGCGGCCTGTGGACGGGCGCTCACCGTCCGCGCCGGCCTCGGATCCGTCGCCGCGGCACCGCGCGGGCGTCGGATCGACGGTGGGGAGCACTGCGCCGGTGTCGGATCGGCCGAGGGGAGGACTGCGCCGGCGCCGGAGATTGGTGCCGGGAACCCGGGCAAACCCCGTCCGAGAGGGCCGACCGGGCGGATCCTCCGACGCCGGCGCGCCCGGCCCGTCGCCGAATCCGACGCCGGCGCGCCGGCCCGTCGCGGAATCCGACGCCGGCGCGTTCGGCCCGCCGCGGGATCCGACGCCGGCGCACCCGAGCGGCCGCCCGGCATCACCCGCCGACGCGGTTGGGCGGTCAGGCCGGCGTGCTCGGCGCGTCGGCGCCCTCGGAGGCCGAGGTGCGGCGCCCCCGGATCGCGACGTAGTCGGCGTGCTTGGCGAACATCCCGTCGCCCGCGGTGCGGCCGCGCAGCCGGCGCCACACCCACGGCAGCGCGTGCCGCGTGATCCAGGCGCCCTCCGGCTCGGCGTAGTCCTCGTGGAAGGCCGCGTCGAGGGCCGCCAGCTGGTCCGCGTCGCGCACGCCGAGGACCTCGGCCGCGCGGTAGGCGAGGAGCCGGTGGCCGGGGGAGCTCAGGTGCACCTTGTCCTGGGCCCAGTTGGGCAGCTCGCCGAGCTCGGGCAGCGCGTCGACGTCGAGCAGGTAGCAGCCGTGCGCCGCGGCGATGCGCCGCAGCTCGCTCGAGTAGATCGCGAACCGCCGGGCGAAGATGCGCACGATCGCCCGGTTCGGCAGGAACGGGGTGACGAGCAGCACGTCGGCGCCGCTCTCGCGGATGCGGCGCACCGACTTCTCGAGCTCCGCGGCGAGCGCCAGCGGGTCGGCGCCGTGCCCCACGAGGTCGTTGTGGCCCATCAGGATCGACACGAGGTCCGGCTTCAGCGCGAGGGCGACGGGGACCTGCTCGCTCGCGAGGTGGCGCACGCGCCGGCTGCGCACCGCGAGATTCGCGAAGCGGAACGTGCGGTTGCGGGTGCGCGAGCCGTCCTGCGCCAGCAGCATCGCCAGGCGATCGGCCCAGCCGCGGTACTGCCCGTCGGGCATGCGCGAGCCGTCGCACAGCCCCTCGGTGAGCGAGTCGCCCAGCGCCACGTAGCGGGACCAGCGGCGCGCGTCCACGGGCGGCTCGGGGTCGCTCACCCGCACGGCCCCGCGGGCCATCGCGGCCACGTCGTACCGGCGCAGACGGATCGCCTCGCGGTAGCGCTCCACGATCTGATCCGTCAGCGCCGCCCAGGTGCGCGAGGCCACGCTCTCGCGGGCCTCGCGCCCGAACGCGGCACGCTTGGCGTCGTCGCCCACGAGGTCGAGCACGCGGGCGCGCAGGTCGTCGAGGTCGCCGGGCCGGTACAGCCAGCCGTCCACGCTCGAGCGGACGAGGTCGACGGGGCCGCCGCGGCCGGTCGCGACGACCGGCACGCCGGAGGACAGCGCCTCCTGCACGGTCTGGCAGAACGTCTCGCTCTCGCCCGGGTGCACGAAGATGTCGAAGCTCGCCATCGCCTCGGCCAGCTCCTCGCCCTCGAGGAAGCCGGTGAAGACGGCGCCGGGCAGCAGACCCTCGAGCCGCGCGCGCTCGGGCCCGTCGCCGACGATGACGAGCCGCGTGCCGGGGATGTCGGCGATCGCGCGGAGGTCGGCCACCTGCTTCTCCGGCGCGAGACGGCCGACGTAGCCGATCACCAGGTCGCCCGGGGCGGTGCGCCGGCGCCACGCCTCGCTGCGCTTGTGTGGCGCGAACCGCTCGGCGTCCACGCCGCGCCCCCAGCGGCGCACGCGGTCCACCCCGAGCTCCGTGAGCTGCCGCTCCGCGTGCGACGACGGCGCGAGGGTCAGGGTCGCGCGGCGATGCAGCCGCGCGATGTGCGACGCGACGAGCGGGGCGGCGCCCGGGACCCCGTAGCGCTCGGCGTACGAGATCACGTCGGTCTGGTAGACCGCCACGGACGGCACGCCGTTGCGCTCGGCAGCCACGAGGCCCTGCCAGCCGAGCACGGCGGGAGAGGCGAGGTGCACGACGTCGGGCCGGAACTCCCGCAGCACGCGGCGGATGCGCGCCACCGGCGCCACCGCGACGCGAACCTCCGGATAGGAGGGCAGCGGGATCGACGTGAGCAGCGTCGCGCCGTCCGCGTCACCCGAACCGGGGGCGCGCGGGGCGACGACGAGCGTCTCGTGGCCGGCGGCCTCGAGATGACGGACGACCTGCAGCACGGAGCCCGTGACTCCGTTCATGTGCGGAAGAAAGGACTCCGCGACGATCGCGACTCGCATGGCTCCAGCGTCGCGCCGCCCGACGCGCGGAAACCGCAGATCCGAGCTCGATTCGGCGACTGTTCACCGGCCGCCCGCGAGTGTTCACCTGCGGGACACGGCCCGTTCCGTCGTGCTCAGCGGTCCAGCTCTCCCGTGCCGCGTGCCTCGTCGAGCATGTCGTCGGCGAGGGGATCGACGTCGGCCTCGATGCGCTCGTCGGGATCGACCGTGGCGGGCGGCAGCTCGAACTCCGCCTCCTCGTCCAGGTCGACCTCGCGCTCCTCGTCGGGATCGGGGTCGCGGAACAGGCTCTCGGTGTCGCTCATCGACGCTCCCATCTGGATCGTGCCGATCGGTGTCGGTCACGCCCGACGGTAGCCGCCACACGCCGAGCGGGGCAGAGGGCAGACATCGCACATCCCGCGCTGATAGGCTGACCGCGTCCGCACTCTGCGGCGTTCACAATTCCATACCTGAGGAGCAGGCTGGCAGGAAGCTGGTCCCCTGAAGTGATCTCCCGGATCGACGCGAGCCGGTGGATTTCTCCTGGAGGCCAGCGCAGGCGAGCTGATCGCTTTCGAGCGAGTGCCATTGCGCGCCCATATCTGACTGTTCCTGCTCCTTTCGTCTTCCGCGCGTTCCGCGCGGGCTACACGCAAGGAGAGAGACCTCTTGGAAGGTCCTGAAATCACTGCCGCCGAGGCCGTTCTCGACAACGGCCGCTTCGGCACCCGCACCATCCGTTTCGAGACGGGCCGTCTCGCCCAGCAGGCGCAGGGCGCGGTCGCCGCGTACCTCGACGACGAGACCATGCTGCTCTCGGCGACCAGCGCGTCGAAGCACCCCCGCGAGGGCTTCGACTTCTTCCCGCTGACCGTCGACGTCGAGGAGCGCTCGTACGCCGCCGGCAAGATCCCCGGCTCGTTCTTCCGCCGCGAGGGCCGCCCCTCGACCGAGGCGATCCTCGTCTGCCGCCTCATCGACCGCCCGCTGCGCCCGTCGTTCGTCGACGGCCTGCGCAACGAGGTCCAGATCGTCGTCACCGTGCTGTCGATCGCCCCGGGCGAGTACTACGACGCCCTCGCGATCAACGCCGCCTCGGCGTCGACGCAGATCTCGGGTCTGCCGTTCTCCGGCCCGATCGCCGGTGTGCGCCTCGCGCTCATCCCCGGCATGGGATCGCACGAGGACCAGTGGGTCGCCTTCCCGAACCAGGAGCAGGTCGAGCAGGCCGTCTTCGACCTCATGGTCGCGGGGCGCGTGCTCGACAACGGCGACGTCGCGATCATGATGGTCGAGGCCGAGGCCACCGAGAACAGCTGGAACCTCATCCAGGGCGGCGCCGTCAAGCCGAGCGAGGATGTCGTGGCGCAGGGCCTCGAGGCCGCCAAGCCCTTCATCAAGCAGCTCGTCGCGGCGCAGGCCGAGATGGCCGCCGGCTCGACCAAGGAGCCGCTGGAGTTCCCGGTCTTCCCCGCCTACAGCGACGAGACCTACGCATTCGTCGAGGGCAAGGCGCTCGAGGAGCTGTCGAAGATCTACCAGATCGCCGACAAGCAGGAGCGCCAGGACGCCGACGACGCGCTGAAGGCCGCCGTCAAGGCCGAGCTGATCGAGAAGGTCGAGGCGGAGGAGCTTCCCGCCGCCGCGCCGCTCGAGTTCTCGGCCGCGTGGAAGTCCGTCACGAAGAAGATCGTGCGCGGCCGCATCCTCACCGAGGGCGCCCGCATCGACGGCCGCGGCCTGGCGGACATCCGTCCGCTCGACGCCGAGGTCCAGGTGATCCCGGGCGTGCACGGCTCGGCCATCTTCCAGCGCGGCGAGACCCAGATCCTGGGCGTCACCACGCTGAACATGCTCAAGATGGAGCAGCAGATCGACTCGCTGTCGCCCACGACGAGCAAGCGCTACATGCACCACTACAACTTCCCGCCGTACTCGACCGGTGAGACCGGTCGCGTGGGCAGCCCCAAGCGTCGCGAGATCGGGCACGGCTTCCTCGCCGAGCGCGCGCTCGTGCCGGTGCTGCCGAGCCGCGAGGAGTTCCCGTACGCGATCCGCCAGGTGTCCGAGGCTCTCGGCTCCAACGGCTCGACGTCGATGGGCTCGGTGTGCGCCTCGACCCTGTCGCTGCTGAACGCCGGTGTGCCGCTGCGCGCCGCCGTGGCCGGCATCGCCATGGGCCTCGTGTCGGAGGAGGTCGACGGCCAGACCCGCTACGCGGCGCTGACCGACATCCTCGGCGCCGAGGACGCCCTGGGCGACATGGACTTCAAGGTCGCGGGCACGAGCGAGTTCGTCACGGCGCTCCAGCTCGACACCAAGCTCGACGGCATCCCCTCCGAGGTGCTCGCCGGTGCGCTGACCCAGGCCAAGGACGCGCGCCTGCGCATCCTCGAGGTCCTGAACGCGGCGATCGACGGCCCCGACGAGATGGCGCCGACGGCTCCGCGCGTGATCAGCGTGCAGATCCCCGTCGACAAGATCGGCGAGCTGATCGGCCCCAAGGGCAAGACGATCAACGCGATCCAGGACGAGACCGGCGCGCAGATCTCGATCGAGGAGGACGGCACCGTCTACATCGGCGCGACCGACGGCCCCTCGGCCGAGGCGGCACGCGCGCAGGTGAACGCGATCGCCAACCCCTCGAACCCCGAGGTCGGCGAGCAGTTCCTCGGCACGGTCGTGAAGATCATCCCCTCGGGTGCCTTCATCTCGCTCATGCCGGGCAAGGACGGTCGCATGCACGTGACCCAGATCCGCAAGCTCAACGGCGGCAAGCGCGTCGAGAACATCGAGGACGTCGTCTCGGTGGGCCAGAAGATCCTGGTCCGCATCGCCGAGATCGACGACCGCGGCAAGCTCGCGCTCGAGCCGGTGCTCGAGGAGAAGGCCGAGGAGACCGTCGAGGCTCCCGCCGAGGCCTGATCCCCTCACGAACGGCCCGGTCGCCCCCCTCGGGGAGCGGCCGGGCCGTTCGCCGTCCGCGGGCAGTCCTTCCCACGTCACATTCGCGTCACGGCGCGGAATACCGCGTAGACCGTCGGTACAGTGGATCGCGTCGGGGAGGACGACGTGGAGTGGACCTGGGGCAGGGCGACGCAGTCGCCGGAGGCGGAGATCGCCACGCACCCGTCCGCGCCCATCCCGGTCCAGGGACCCGGCATCGGGGCCGGCATCCGCGAGCCGCTCGGTGAGACAGGGCAGCGGATCTTCCCGCTCATCCTCGGCGGCGGCGAGTTCGGCTGGACCGTCGATCAGCGCATGAGCGAGGCGGTGCTCGACCGCTACGCCGAGTACGGCGGCAATGCCGTGCACACCGCCGACCGCTTCGGCGGCGGGCGCAGCGAGCACATCATCGGCCACTGGATGCGCTCGCGGCGCGTGCGCGACGACATCGTGCTGGCCGTCCGCGTCGGCGGCCACCCCGACCACCCCGGACTCGGCTCCGTTGACCTCGTGCGCGCCGTCGAGGCGTCGCTGGAGCGGATCGGCACCGACCGGATCGACGTGCTCTATCTCGACGCGACCGGCCGCGACGCCCCGCAGATCGAGGACGCGCTCGCCACGGCCGAATGGCTCGTGGAGTCCGGCAAGATCCGCGCGCTCGGCGCCTTCGGATTCACGCCGGAGCAGCTCGTGGAGGCGCGCATCCTCGCCTCGGCCGGCTACCCGCGCATCGAGGCCGTCGACGTGGCGTACAACCTGCTGCGTCCCCGCGTGCTCGAGGGCGACCTGCGGCTCGTCGTCTCCGCCCAGGGCATCGCGGTCACGCCGTCGCACCCGCTGGAGCACGGCTTCCTCACCGGCAAGCACCGATCGCGCGCGCAGGCCGCCAAGTCCGCGCGGGGCGCGCAGCTGAGCGAGCGCATCAATCGGCGCGGCACCCGCCTGCTCAAGGCGATGGATGAGATCGCCGAGGAACTCGGTGTGCCGCACGCGGCGATCGCGATCGCCTGGCTGCACGCGCAGCGGGGGATCGTCGCCCCCATCGCGAACGCGTTCGACCCGGAGCACGTCGACGAGATGGTGCAGGGCGTCGCCCTCACCCTCAGCCGCGCGCACGTGATCGAGCTCGCCCGCGCCGTGGCCTGAGGACGCGCCGTGCGGCGGAGCGGAGGGTCCGCCGCGCCGACGGGCCACCCCGTGCCCGTGATGCGACCGTGACATAGGCTGTGACCGACGTCGGAAAGGGAAGCGATGACGCACTACATCTATCTCGTCCGGCACGGTGAGCAGCAGGACGCCGAGCACGGTGTCGAGGACGGGCCGCTCTCGTCACGCGGCCGGCGGCAGGCCAGGGCGCTTGCCGATCGGCTCTCCGGCATCCCCTTCGACGCGGTTTGGCACTCGCCGCTGCAGCGCACCAGCGAGACCGCACGGCTGATCGCCGAGCGGATGCCGGCCGTCGAGCCGCTCCCGCACGCCCTGCTGTTCGACTGCGTGCCCACGGGGCTCACCGACGAGACCCCGGCCGCCTACGAGCCGTTCTTCGGCGCCGTCACCCAGGAGCAGATCGAGGCCGGCCGCGCCCAGATGGCCGACGCGATGGGGGAGTTCCTCGTCCGCAAGCAGGACGAGGTGCACGAGCTGCTCATCACGCACAACTTCGTCATCGCGTGGTTCGTGCGCGAGGTGCTCGACGCGCCGGAGTGGCGCTGGATGACGCTGAACCAGGCGCACGGCGGACTCTCGGTGATCGCGCAGAAGCCCGGGCGCCCCTGGACGCTGGTGACGCACAACGACGTCGCGCACCTTCCCGTCGAACTGCGCACGGGCCTGCCGGAGGAGCTCGAGGTCCTCGTCTGAGCGCCGCGGGCCGCCGACCTAGACTGGATCGGTGAGCACCCCCTTCATCCTCGACACCGACACCGCCCAGGACGACTGCGTCGCGATCCTCGTGGGCCTGCTCGATCCCGCCGCCGATCTGCGCGCGATCACGATGGTCGCCGGCAACGTGGGCTTCGCGCAGCAGGTCCGCAACGCGTGGATGACGCTGAACGTGGCCGACCGCCTCGACGCGGTGCCGATCTTCCTCGGCGCGCAGCGCCCGCTCATGCGCGAGTGGGTCTCGGCCGAGAACGTGCACGGCGACGGCTCGGGCGGGCTCTCGATCGACGACTCCGGCCTCGAGGCGCAGGCCGAGAACGCCGTCGACGCGATGCTGCGCATCACGGCCGAGCAGCCGGGCGAGGTGTCGATCGTCGCGATCGGCCCGCTCACCAACGTGGCCCTCGCCGCGATCCGCGACCCCGAGTTCCCGAAGCGCGTGAAGTCGCTGTACATCATGGGCGGCTCCAACAACGGCCGCGGCAACATCACCGCCGCGGCCGAGTTCAACTTCTACGTCGACCCCGAGGCGGCCCGCACGGTGTTCGAGGCCGGCTTCGCCGACGTCGTCGTGGTGCCGTGGGCGCCGCTCACGCTGCGCGACGCGGTGTTCACCAAGGACCGGATCGCGCAGCTGGCCGGGATCGGCACGCCGCTGGCGCGGTTCGTGGAGCGCGTGTGCCGGGGCACGCTCGCCTTCGACGAGTCGGTCGGGATCCCCGGATCGACGCACCCGGACTCGCTCACCGCGGCGCTCCTGCTGCACCCCGAGCTCATCACCGCCGAGGCGCCGTACGCGGTCGACATCGAGACCTCCTCGGAGCTCACGCGCGGCTACTCCGCGATGTCGTGGGGCGTGCACGGGCTCGAGCCGAACGCGCGGGTGATCGAGGCCGTCGACGGCGACGCGTTCTTCCGCTACATCTGCGACCTCGTCTCCCAGCTCACCCAGCCGCCGCGCCCCTTCACCCCCGCGCTCTGATCGGCCGGCCTGCCACCGGCACCGGGAGCCCGGGCGTTTCCTCGTCGTTACCACTGGGTCGCAGTTCGATAACGCCTTGTTCATCACGGGTCTTTATGTGAGAACTCGCCGGAGCGCCGGTTTATCGTTGTGCCCATCTACCCGTTCGCCCGGTTCGCCGCGGCGTGCATCTGGAGGACTTCCTTGAAGACGATCACACTCAAGCGCGGCCTGGCTGGCCTCGGAATGGCTGCGGCGGCGGGCCTCGTGCTCGTGGGCTGCGGCGCGGCGCCGGACGCCGGCGGCTCGGGCGACGGCGGCGGCGACGCGGCCGCCGACTTCATGGCCTGCGCCGTCTCGGACGAGGGCAGCTGGAACGACCAGTCGTTCAACGAGGCCGCCTACGCCGGTCTCGAGATGGCCGAGGAGGAGCTCGGCATCGAGATCAACGACGCCGAGTCGAACAGCACCGAGGACTTCGCCCCCAACCTGCAGACGATGGTCGACGGCGGCTGCGACGTCATCTTCGCCGTCGGCTTCGGCTTCGGCGACACCGGCGCCCTCGAGCAGGTGGCCTCCGCCTCGCCCGACACGCACTTCGTGTGGATCGACGGCTGGGACCTCGGCCTCGACAACGTCAAGGTCATCGACTACGCGATGGAGCAGTCGAGCTACCTCGCCGGCTACCTGTCGGCCGGCTACAGCACCTCGAAGGTCGTCGCGACCTACGGCGGGTCGAACATGATGTCGGTCACGAAGTTCATGGACGGCTTCTACTACGGCGCCACCGCGTGGGGCGAGGAGAACGGCGAGGACGTCACGGTCCTCGGCTGGGACCCGGCCAACCCCGCCGGCGGCAGCTTCACGAGCAACTTCGGTGACACCGCGGGCGCCTCGAGCATCACGGCGAGCCAGCTCTCGCAGGGCGCCGACGTGTTCTACCCGGTCGCCGGCGGCCTGTTCGCCTCGACGATCGAGGTCATCCGCACCGAGGGCGCTCCCGCGGTGGTCCTGGGTGTCGACCGCGACATCGCCACCACGCAGCCGCAGTACGCCGACATCATCCTGACGTCGGTCGAGAAGCGCATGACGCAGGCGGTGTACGACAACATCGAGATGCTCGTCGACGGCGAGGAGTTCACGACGGAGCCGTACGTCGGCACCCTCGAGAACGACGGCACCGCGCTCAGCGAGTTCGGCGAGTTCGACGCCCAGATCGACGACGCGCTGAAGACGCGCCTCGACGAGCTCAAGGCCGACATCATCGCCGGCGAGATCGAGATCCCGGTCACCGGCGCCGAGTAAGCCACGCACCGTGAGCGCCGGGGCGGCATCAGACGCCGCCCCGGCGCTCATCGTGTGATCCGACCTGCCATCTGGAAGAATCCGGAACGATGAAACTCGAACTCCGCGGGATCACGAAGCGATTCGGATCCTTCGTCGCCAACGACGCGATCGACCTGACGATCGAACCCGGCGAGATCCACTGCCTGCTCGGCGAGAACGGCGCGGGCAAGTCCACCCTGATGAACGTGCTCTTCGGCCTGTACCAGGCAGAGGAGGGGCAGATCCTCGTCGACGACGCCCCCGTGCACTTCGCCGGCCCCGGCGACGCGATGGCCGCCGGCATCGGCATGGTCCACCAGCACTTCATGCTGATCCCCGTCTTCACCGTGGCCGAGAACGTCATGCTCGGCCACGAGCCCACCCGCGCCGGCGTGCTGTCGATGGAGACCGCGCGCGCGAGGGTGCGCGAGATCTCCGACCGCTTCGGCTTCGACATCGACCCGGACGCGCGCGTGGAGGAGCTGCCCGTCGGCGCCCAGCAGCGCGTCGAGATCGTCAAGGCCCTCGCGCGCGACGCCAAGCTGCTCGTGCTCGATGAGCCGACCGCGGTGCTGACGCCGCAGGAGACCGACGAGCTCATGCAGATCATGCGCGAGCTCGCCGCCAGCGGCACGTCGATCGTCTTCATCACCCACAAGCTGCGCGAGGTGCGCGAGGTCGCCGACCGGATCACCGTGATCCGCCGCGGCAAGATCGTCGCCACGGCCGAGCCCAGCGCCGAGCCGGCCGAACTGGCCTCGCTCATGGTGGGCCGCGACGTCGACCTCGAGGTCGACAAGCAGCCGCCGACGTACACCGACTCGAGCTTCGAGGTCGACGACCTCACGCTCGTCGGCGCCTCGGGCGAGCACCTGCTCGACGGCGTGAGCTTCACGGTCCGCGGGGGAGAGGTCCTCGCCATCGCGGGCGTGCAGGGCAACGGCCAGACCGAGCTGACCGAGGCGATCCTCGGCCTGCGCAAACACGCGCGGGGATCGATTCTGCTCGACGGCCGGCAGCTGCTGGGCAAGAGCGTGCGGCAGGTCATCGACGCGGGCGTCGGCTTCGTGCCGGAGGACCGGAAGAAGGACGGCCTGGTCGGCGACTTCTCGATCGCCGAGAACCTCATGCTCGACCGCAGCGACGGCGCGCCGTTCGTGCGCTTCGGCACCGTCGACGAGCGGGCGATCGCCGCCTTCGCGGAGCAGGCGATCGAGGAGTTCGACATCCGCGCCCAGGGCATCGACCAGGCGGCCGGGCGCCTCTCGGGCGGCAACCAGCAGAAGGTCGTCCTGGCGCGCGAGCTGGGCCGCGACCTGCGCCTGTTCATCGCGTCGCAGCCCACGCGCGGCCTCGACGTCGGCTCGATCGAGTTCGTGCACGACCGTATCGTCGCCGCGCGCGACTCGGGCATTCCGGTGCTCATCGTGTCGACGGAGCTCGACGAGGTGATCGGGCTGGCCGACCGCATCGCGGTCATGTACCACGGACGGATCGTCGGGATCGTCGACGGCGACACGCCGCGCGCGACCCTCGGCCAGATGATGGCGGGAGTCGCGGCATGAGCGAGACCACCCCTGTGACCACGCGGCGCCCGCCGCAGACGCCCTCGCGCGTCGACTCGGTGCTGCGCGACGCGCTGCGCGAGATCCTCGCCGGCAGCGTCGTGCGCGGCGCCCTGGCGATCCTCATCGCCTTCGTCGTCGGCGCGATCCTCATCGTCAGCACAAACGACGACGTGATCTCGGCCGCCGGCTACTTCTTCGCCCGCCCGCTCGACACCCTTTCCGCGGCCTGGGGCGCCGTGGCCGAGGCGTACGGAGCGCTCTTCCGCGGCGCGATCTACAACACCGAGGCCGACTCGTTCGTCGCCGGCATCCGATCGCTGACCGAGACGGCGCGCTTCGCCGGCCCGCTCATCGCGGCCGGACTCGGCGTGGCGCTGAGCTTCCGCGTCGGCATGTTCAACATCGGCGGCCAGGGCCAGCTGCTCGTCGCCGCCGGCTGCGCCATGTGGGCCGCCACGCAGTGGCCGATGCCAGGCGGGCTGCACCTGCTCGTCGCCATCGTGTTCGGCCTCATCGGCGGATCCGTCTGGGGCGCCGTCGTCGGCTTCCTCAAGGCGCAGACGGGCGCCCACGAGGTGATCGTCACGATCATGCTCAACTACGTGGCCGTCAACGTGCTCACGTGGGTGCTGCGCACCTCGCCGATGCACAACCCCGGCTCGGGCAACGACCCCACCTCGATGGCGCCCGCCGAGACCGCCCAGCTGCCGGCGATCCTCGGCCCGTCGTTCCAGCTGCACCTCGGCTTCGTCCTCGCGATCGCCGCCGCCGTGCTGTTCTGGTGGCTCATGGAGCGCTCGTCGCTGGGCTTCAAGTTCCGCGCCGTCGGCCTCAACCCCGACGCCGCCCGGACCGCCGGCATCAACGTCGAGCGGATCTTCGTCTACACGATGGCCGCCTCGGGCGCCTTCGTCGCGCTCGCGGGCGTGAACCAGGCGCTCGGCCGCACGGCCGGCTTCACGCCGTCGATCGACGCCGGCATCGGCTGGGACGCGATCACGGTCGCCCTGCTGGGCGGCTCGCGCGCGGGCGGCGTGGTCTTCGCGGGCCTGCTCTTCGGCGCGTTCAAGGCCGCCTCGTCCACGATGCAGTTCGTCGGCGTCGCGCCCGAGGTGATGAGCGTCGTCCAGGGCGTCATCGTGCTGTTCATCGCGGCTCCGCCGCTCGTGCGGGCGATCTTCCGGCTGCCCGCCCCCGGTGCGGGAGTGCGCGCGGTCCTCGCGCGAACGCGCACCGCCGAGACCGAGGAGGTGGCGAAGTGAGCGGCGCCGTCGTCCTTCCCCAGGCGGACGTGGTGGTCACCAAGGACGCCCCGCGCGCCTGGAAGACCCCGATCGTCATGGCCGCGTTCACCGTCGTGGCGCTGCTGTGGTTCGTGCTCGGCACGGGCGGCGAGGAGGTCGCGTTCCGCTGGTCGCAGACCCGCGACGCCCTGCAGGTGCCCGACACGGTGCTCTCGGCGAAGGCGCTCGCGATCGTCGCCACCGTGATCCTCGCGATCGTCACCGTCGTCAGCGCGGTGCTCGTGCAGCGCCGCGTCCGGGTGTCGCTGTGGCTCGTCGTCGGCTTCGGCGTGGTGTGGCTGGCGGCCCTGCTCGGGCAGATCGGCCAGGGCACCACGCTGTCGATCGTGCTGCTCACCACCGGCGCGCTGAGCCTGGCGACGCCGCTCATCTACGGCGCGCTCGCGGGCGTCATCGGCGAGCGGGTCGGCGTGGCCAACATCGCGATCGAGGGTCAGCTGCTCATGGGCGCCTTCCTGGGCGCCGTGGTGGGCTCGATCACCGACAGCCTGTGGGCGGGCGTCCTCGCCGGCATGATCGGCGGCGCGCTCGTCTCGCTCGTGCTCGCGGCGTTCTCGATCACCTACCTCGTGGATCAGATCATCGTCGGCGTCGTGCTGAACGTGCTCGTGATCGGCATCACGAACTTCTTCTTCTCCGCGGTGCTGTCGGCCAACGCGCAGGAGCTGAACTTCCCCGGCACGTTCCCGAAGGTCGCCATCCCGGTCCTCTCGGACATCCCGGTGATCGGCCCCACGCTGTTCGACCAGCGCATCACGACCTACCTCATGTACGTGCTCGTGCCCGTGGTGTGGTTCGTGCTGTTCAAGACCCGCATCGGCCTGCGCATCCGCGCCGTCGGCGAGCACCCGCTCGCGGCCGACACCGTGGGCATCAATGTCAACCGCACGCGGTTCTGGACCGTCACGGTCGCCGGCCTCATCGCCGGCCTGGGCGGGGCGGTGCTGACCCTCGGCGAGTCCAACGCCTTCGTGCGAGAGATGTCGAACGGACAGGGCTACATCGCGCTGGCCTGCGTGATCCTCGGGCGCTGGAACCCGGTCATGGCCGCCCTCGCGGCGCTCATGTTCGGCTTCGCCCGCAACCTCGCCGTGGTCGCGAACCAGGCGGGCAGCGACATCCCCGCCGACCTCATCGCGACGACGCCGTACGTCGTCACGCTCATCGCCGTCGCCGGCCTCATCGGTCGCGCGATCGGCCCCGCCGCCACCGGCAAGCCGTACGTCGCCGGGCACTGACCGTCCCCTCGCGGCGGTCCCGGGGGCGCTCGCCGGGACCGCCGTAGGATGGACCACATGAGCACGCGCGTCGCCATCGTGGGCGGAACCGGCAAGCTGGGGTCGATCATCCGCGAGGTCGTCGAGGAGCTCGACGGGTTCGAGGTCGCGGCGGTGCTCGGCTCGAGCAGCGACCTGGCCGAGCTCGACGGCGCCGACCTCGTCGTCGACGCGTCGACGCCGGCGATCAGCATCGACGTCGTGCGCGCCGCGACCGAGCGGGGGATCAACGTGCTCGTGGGCACGAGCGGCTGGTCCGCCGAGCGCATCGCGCTCGTGCGCCCGCTCGTGGAGGCCGCCGGCACCGGGGCGGTGTTCATCCCCAACTTCTCGCTGGGCTCGGTGCTCGGCACCGCGATCGCCGCCGCGGCGAGCCGCTTCTTCCCGTTCGCCGAGATCGTCGAGGCCCACCGCGACACCAAGATCGACTCGCCGTCGGGCACCGCGGTGCGCACGGCCGAGCTCATCACGGCTGCGCGGCGGGGGCCCGTCGAGGCGCCGCATGTGGATCAGCGCGCGCGGGGGCAGCAGGTGGCGAGCGTGCCGGTGCACTCCCTGCGTCGCCCGGGCGTGATCGCCCGTCAGGAGGCGATCCTCTCGGGGCCGGGCGAGACGCTCTCGATCGTCCACGACACGAGCGATCCCGCCGCCGCGTACGCGCCCGGCATCCGGATCGCCCTCGAGAACGCGCGCGAGGCCCGCGGCGTCGTCATCGGCCTCGAGAACTTCATCGACATCGGCATCGGCACGCCGCGGCAGCGCGAGACGCGTCCCGTCGCCGAGGGCGAGGTCGGCGGCCAGGTCGCCGCGACGACCGGAACGATCGCCACCTCGTGAAGGTCCGCATCGGCGTCGCGGTGATCGCGCTCGCCCTCGTCCTGTATCTGTCCGTCGTGGCCCTGGAGGCGATCGCCCTGCTCCGCTCCGGCCAGCCGGTCGGCGTCGCCATGGGCGTCGCGATGCTCGTGCTCCCCGCCATCGCGGCGTGGGCCATCGCGCGCGAGCTGTGGTTCGGCGCCCGCGCCGAGCAGGTGGGCGCGCGCCTGGAGCGGGAGGGCGCGCTGCCGACCGACGAGGTGGCGGTGCGCCCCAGCGGCCGCATCGTGCAGGCCGACGGCGACGCCGTCTTCCCCCGGTACCGCGCCGTGGTCGAGGCCCACCCGGACGACTGGCGTGCGTGGTACCGGCTGGGCCTCGCCTACGACGCGGCGGGGGATCGCCGCCGCGCGCGGGCGGCGATCCGGGAGTCGATCACGCTCGAGAAGCGCGCGCGCTGATCAGGACAGCGTCGCCTCGATCGTGATCTCGATGCCCGCGAGGGCCTGCGAGACGGGGCAGCCCGCCTTCGCGCCCTCGGCGAGCTCGGTGAACTTCTCGGGGTCGAGGCCGGGGACCGACGCCTCGACCGTGAGGTGGCTGCCGGTGATGCCGGTGCCGGGCACGAAGGTGACAGCGGCCGTCGTGTCGATGCGCTCCGGCGGGGTGCCGTTCTGCGCGAGCGCGTTGGAGAGGGCCATGCTGAAGCACGACGAGTGAGCGGCCGCGATGAGCTCCTCCGGCGTGGTGGTGCTCTCCGATCCCTCGCTGCGGGCCTTCCAGTTCACGGGGAAGGTGCCGATGCCCGATCCGGGTGCGACGGTGCCGGATCCCTCGAAGAGCGAACCGCTCCAGGTGGTGGTGGCCTTGCTCGTGACGCTCATGTGTCCTCCTCGATTGCGGGTTCGTCGCCAGCCTAGTGATCCCGGCGGCCCCGCAGCAGGGGGTCTCGCCGTCATAGTTCTTCGCATCGGCCCGCGGCGGCCGGGATCGTGTCAGCATCGGAGCATGTCGCCCCTCGCCGCAGCGCTCGTGCTCGCCGGCATCGCGCTCGTCGCGGTGCTCGCCGGGCTCGCGCTGCGCCGCGGGCAGGGGCGGGCGCGCCGCGGGGGACACGGGGCGATCTCCTCGCGCGAGCTGGGGATCGAGGCGGGCGCGTTCGGCGAGCGGGCGACGCTCCTGCAGTTCAGCACCGAGGTGTGCGCCAAGTGCCCCGCCACCCGCCGGCTGCTGGCCGATGTGGCGGCCTCGCGCCCCGGGGTGCGGCACGTCGACGTCGATCTCACGCATCGGCCCGATCTCGCGCGGCGGTTCCGGGTGCTGCAGACGCCGACCGTGCTCGTGCTCGACGGCGCCGGGGCCCCGCACGCCCGCATCGGCGGAGCGCCGCCGCGCGCCACGGTGATCGCCGAGCTCGATCGGATCGGAGGGGTCCATGTCTGACGCACCCGCGGGGATCGACCCGCGCGGACCGCGGTTCGCCGCCGCCATCACCGCGGCGCTGCTGCTCGTGGCCACGTTCCTCGCGCTGATCGGCATCTCGACCTGGCGCACCGTGCTGACGTTCGGCTGGCTGGGCCAGGAGGGCGAGGCCGTTCCCGACGGGGCGCCGTCGACCTGGGCGCTGCCGGTCGCGAGCCTGACCGAGCGGATCGCCGATCCCGGCTTCCTCGCCGTGCTCGTCGTCGCGCTGCTGTTCCTCTGGGGCGTCGTCTCGCCGCGGACCGCGCCGTGGGGCGTCGTCTTCCGCCGCCTCGTGCGGCCGCGCCTCGCCCCGCCCGCGGAGCTCGAGGATCCCCGCCCGCCGCGGTTCGCCCAGGGCGTCGGCCTGTTCGTCACCGGGGTGGGCCTCGTGCTGCACCTGCTCGGCGTGCCGCTGGCGCTGCCGATCGCGTCGGCGGCCGCCTTCATCGCGGCCTTCCTCAACGCCGCGTTCGCGTTCTGCCTGGGCTGCCAGATGTACCTGGGGCTGCAGCGCGTCGGGCTCGTCGGCCGCGCCGCGTGAGCAGCGCGCCGAGGGCCGTCGGCGGCCCCCGCGGACGTACCCTTGATGCCATGACCGCCGCCATCCCCACACCCTACGAGGACCTGCTGCGCGACGTCCTCGCCAACGGCACGCACAAGGACGATCGCACCGGCACCGGCACGACGAGCGTGTTCGGCCGGCAGCTGCGCTACGACCTCAGCCAGGGCTTCCCGCTCATCACGACCAAGCGGGTGCACTTCAAGTCGGTGGCGCTGGAGCTGCTGTGGTTCCTGCGCGGCGACGGCAACGTGCGCTGGCTGCAGGAGCGGGGCGTGACGATCTGGGACGAGTGGGCCGACGAGAACGGCGACCTCGGCCCCGTATACGGCGTGCAGTGGCGGTCGTGGCCGGCCCCCGACGGCCAGCAGATCGACCAGATCGCGAACGTCGTCGAGCAGATCAAGCGCAATCCGGACTCGCGCCGCCACATGGTCACGGCGTGGAACCCGTCGGAGATCGAGGGCATGGCCCTGCCGCCGTGCCACGCGATGTTCCAGTTCTACGTGGCCGACGGCAAGCTCAGCTGCCAGCTGTACCAGCGCAGCGCCGACATGTTCCTCGGCGTGCCCTTCAACATCGCCTCCTACGCGCTGCTGACGGCGATGGTGGCGCACCAGACCGACCTGGGGCTCGGCGACTTCGTGTGGACCGGCGGCGACGTGCACATCTACGACAACCACCGCGACCAGGTGGCCGAGCAGCTCACGCGCGACCCGTACCCGTACCCGACGCTGCACTTCGCGCGCAAGCCGGCGTCGATCTTCGACTACGCGTACGAGGACTTCGAGATCCGCGACTACCAGCACCACCCGTCGATCAAGGCGCCGGTCGCGGTCTGATGACGCTGCGGGCCATCTGGGCGCAGGCGCGCGGCGGGGCGATCGGCGCGGCCGGCGACATGCCCTGGGAGCTGCCCGAGGATCTCGCGTACTTCAAGGCCGCGACCCTCGGGGCGCCCGTCGTGATGGGGCGGCGCACGTGGGAGTCGTTCCCGCCGCAGTGGCGACCGCTCCCGGGGCGGACCAACATCGTCGTCACGCGCAATGCCGAGTTCGACGCGCCGGGCGCCACGATCGTGCCCTCGCTCGACGAGGGCGTGCGGGCGGCGCGCGCGGCCTCCGACGACGCCTGGATCATCGGGGGAGCGCAGATCTATGAGCAGGCGATGCCGATCCTCGACGAGCTGTGGGTGACCGAGATCGAGATCGATGTCGACGGCGACGCGTTCGCCCCGCCGATCGGGCCCGAGTGGCGCGTCGTCCGCGCCGACCCGGCCGAGGGCCGCCACACGAGCCGCACCGGCCTGGCGTACCGCTTCCTCGTCTACGCCCGCGCCTGATCGCCCGGCGTGCGCGCTCAGGGGGAACCGATAACCTGGGAGGCATGACGCACTCGGGCAACCCCTTCGGACAGGTGCTCGTCGCGCTCGTCACTCCGATGACGGCCGACGGCGAAGTGGACTGGCCCAGCGTCGAGAAGCACATCGACGATGTCATCACCGCGGGGGCGGACGGCATCGTCGTCACCGGCACCACGGGCGAGACCTCCACGCTCACCGATCCGGAGAAGATCCGGCTCGTCGAGGTCGGCAAGGACGTCGCCGCGGGCCGGGCCAAGATCATCACGGGCGGCGGCTCGAACGAGACCGCGCACGCCATCGAGCTCTACCAGAAGAGCGAGAAGGCCGGCGCCGACGGCATCATGATCGTCACGCCGTACTACAACAAGCCCACGCAGGCGGGCATCCTCACGCACTTCCGCCTCGTCGCCGACGCGACCGACCTGCCGGTGATCCTCTACGACATCCCGGGCCGCACCGGCGTGCCGATCAAGTACGAGACGATCCTGCGCCTCGCCAAGCACCCCAACATCCTCGCGATCAAGGACGCCAAGGGCGACTTCAGCGAGGTCAGCCGGGTGCTGAACCAGACCGGCCTGATGTACTTCTCCGGCGACGACGCCAACGTGCTGCCGCACCTCTCCATCGGCGCCACCGGCCTGATCGGTGTGACGGCGAACATCGCCGCCGGTCCGTACCGGGCGATCGTCGACGCGGTCAACCGCGGCGACCTCGCCGCGGCGACCGCGCAGCACCGCAAGCTCGAGCCGCTCGTGCGTGCCGTGATGACCCACGTGCCGGGCACGGTCTCGGCCAAGTACATCCTGCACGGCCTCGGCCGCATCTCCAGCCCGCGCGTGCGCCTGCCGCTCGTCGGCCCGGAGGAATGGGAGGCCGCGATCATCGAGGACGAGCTCGCGCTCGTCGCCGGCGTCGAGGGCGTCGACTTCTCCAACTTCCGCCCCGACCGCAACGCGGCCGCGGGCGGTGCGCTCCCGAAGGTGCCCGGCACCACGCGCTGACAGACGTCCGCGGGCGAGGGCCCGCACCGCACAACAGAACACGAAGGCGGACCCACATGTCCACACCTGTCTACGACCCGCAGCCCCTCGCGAAGGGCACTCTGCGCGTCACCCCGATCGGCGGCCTCGGCGAGGTCGGCCGGAACATGACCACGTACGAGTTCGACGGCAAGATCCTCATCGTCGACTGCGGCGTGCTCTTCCCCGAGGAGCACCAGCCCGGCGTCGATCTGATCCTCCCCGACATCTCGCCGGTGCGCGATCGCCTCGACGACGTCGTCGGCGTCGTGCTCACGCACGGCCACGAGGACCACATCGGCGCCGTGCCGTACCTGCTGCGCGTGCGCGAGGACATCCCGATCATCGGCTCCGGCCTCACCCTCGCGCTCACGCAGGCCAAGCTCAAGGAGCACCGCCTGCGCCCCGTGTCGCAGAAGGTGACCGAGGGTGAGCGGATCACGGTGGGCCCGTTCGACCTCGAGTTCATCGCGGTCAACCACTCCATCCCCGACGCGCTGGCCGTGGCGATCCGCACCCCCGCCGGCCTCGTGCTGCACACGGGCGACTACAAGATGGACCAGCTGCCGCTCGACGGCCGCATCACCGATCTGCGCGCCTTCGCCCGGCTGGGCGAGGAGGGCGTCGACCTCTTCCTGCCCGACTCGACCAACGCCGACGTGCCGGGCTTCACGCCCACCGAGCGCGCGATCGGGCCCGTGATCGAGCAGGTCATGCACCAGACGCCGGGGCGCGTGGTCGTCGCGAGCTTCTCGAGCCACGTGCACCGCGTGCAGCAGGTGCTCGACGCCGCCGCCGCCAACGGCCGCCGGGTCGCGCTGCTCGGCCGCAGCATGGTGCGCAACATGACGATCGCCGCCGACCTGGGCTACCTGAACGTGCCCAATGGCGTGCTGATCGACTACAAGAAGGCGCGCGACATCCCCGACAACGAGATCGTCTACATGTCGACGGGCTCGCAGGGCGAGCCGATGGCCGTGCTCAGCCGCATGGCCAACCTCGAGCACGAGATCGAGCCGCGCCCGGGCGACACCGTGATCCTCGCGTCCTCGCTGATCCCGGGCAACGAGAACGCGGTCTACCGCGTGATCGACGGGCTCACCAAGCTCGGCGCCAACGTCGTGCACAAGGCCAACGCGCGCGTGCACGTGTCGGGCCATGCCGCGGCGGGCGAGCTGCTGTACTGCTACAACATCCTCACGCCCAAGAACGTGCTGCCGGTGCACGGCGAGTACCGCCACCTCATGGCCAACGCCAAGCTCGCGCAGGACACGGGCATCCCCGCGGAGAACACGATCATCGGCCAGAACGGCACCGTGGTCGACCTCAGGGACGGCGTGGCCACGGTCGCCGGTCAGCTCGACCTCGGCTTCGTGTACGTCGACGGCTCCAGCGTCGGCGCGATCACCGATGCCGACCTCAAGGACCGCCGCGTGCTGGGGGAGGAGGGCTTCGTCTCGGTCATCGTGGTCGTCGACGCCCAGACCGGCCGCATCATCTCGGGCCCCGAGATCCAGGCACGCGGCGTGGCCGAGGACGACGCGGTGTTCGACAAGGTCAAGCCGAAGATCGCCGCCGCCCTCGAGGAGGCCGCCCAGAACGGTGTGCGCGACAACCACGCGCTCTCGCAGACGGTGCGCCGCACGATCGGCCGCTGGGTGGGCAACTCGCTGCGCCGCCGGCCGATGATCGTGCCGGTCGTGATCGAGGCCTGACGCGCGCCGACGCGCCCGGGAGATCCGCGCAAACCCGGGTCGCTTCCGGGCGTTGTCGGTGGGCGGACGTAGCCTGAACGGCATGGCACGCACGTCCACCGAGCCCAAGAGCGCCCGCTCGCGGTCCTCGTCGCGCGCGAGCAAGCCCGCTCCCGCGCCGAAGAAGTACGTCGGCGACGACAAGCCGCCGGTGCCCGTGCGCGTCTGGAACGGCCTCGGGCACGCCGTGGGCGGGCTCTTCCGGGCGTTCGGCCCCGAGACGCTGAGCAAGGACGACCGCCGCGACGGGTTCCCGCTGCTGCTCGTGCTGCTGGCGGTGGCCGGCGCCGTCACCGAGTGGTTCTTCATCGGCAACGAGATCGCCGTGCAGGTCAGCGCCTACACGTTCGGCATGCTGATCGGTCGCGCCGCGTTCGTCTTCCCGGTGCTGCTGCTCCTGCTCGCCGGATGGCTGTTCCGCCACCCGTCGTCCGTGCACGACAACGGCCGCATCGGCATCGGCTTCGGCCTGCTCACCGTCGTCATCGCGGGCTTCTGCCACGTGGCCGGCGGGCGCCCGCAGCCCTCGGCCGGCATGCCCGCCCTGAGCGAGGCGGGTGGCCTGTTCGGCTGGATGGTCGGCGAGCCCCTCGCGATGGGCCTCACGCCGATCGGCGCCAACGTGCTGCTGGGCGTGCTCGCCGCGCTCAGCCTGCTGATCCTCACCAAGACCCCGCCGAACCGCATCGTCAGCCGCCTCGGCGACCTGTACGCCTGGATGTTCGGCACCGAGCGCGTGGTCGAGGACGCCGCGGAGACCGCGCCGACCAAGGTCCTCGGCAAGGGCCGCAAGAAGGGCGCGGACGCCGACGACGAGGCGGAGGCCGACGGCGACGACGACCTGCCGTGGTGGCGCCGCAACAAGACGGGCCGCGAGGAGGAGACCGACGTCATCTCCGAGCCGCAGGACCTCACCGAGCTGCTGGGCACGCAGACCGACGGCGGCTACCACAACGCGCTCGTCGTCGAGCCGGAGCCGCGCAGCGACGCGACCGAGGTGCTCTCCGGCATCAGCGGCGTGGTCGCGGATCTGCGCGAGACCGGCTCGACCGGCCTCATGGGCGACGGCGACGACACCGGCGACCTCAGCGAGTCGCTGCCCGGCCTGAGCGGCTTCGGCACCGACGGCCCCGGCGGCCGCGGCCCGCAGCCGCCCGCCGCCCCCTACGTGCTGCCCTCGCCCGCGTCGCTGTCGGCCGGGCCTCCCTCGATCGTCAAGTCCGAGGCGAACGAGCGCATGGTGAAGCAGATCGAGGGCGTCTTCGAGCAGTTCAAGGTCGACGCCAAGGTCACCGGCTTCTCGCGCGGCCCGACGGTCACGCAGTACGAGGTCGAGGTGGGCCCGGGCGTGAAGGTCGAGAAGATCACCCAGCTCGCCAACAACATCGCCTACGCGGTGGCATCGAACGACGTCCGCATCCTCGCGCCGATCCCCGGCAAGAGCGCGATCGGCATCGAGATCCCCAACCTCGACCGCGAGACGGTCGCCCTCGGCGACGTGCTGCGCTCGGCCGCCGCGCAGAAGTCCACGCACCCGATGACGATCGGCGTCGGCAAGGACGTCTCGGGCGGCTACGTCGTGGCGAACCTCGCGAAGATGCCGCACCTGCTCGTGGCCGGTTCGACCGGCTCCGGCAAGTCGAGCTTCGTGAACTCGATGATCACGAGCATCCTCATGCGCGCCAAGCCCAGCGAGGTGCGCATGGTGCTCGTCGACCCCAAGCGCGTGGAGCTGACGAACTACGCCGGCGTGCCGCACCTCATCACGCCCATCATCACGAACCCCAAGAAGGCCGCCGAGGCGCTGCAGTGGGTCGTGAAGGAGATGGACATGCGGTACGACGACCTCGCGTCGTTCGGCTTCCGCCACGTCGACGACTTCAACGCCGCCCTCGCGCGCGGCGAGGTGCAGCTGCCCGCGGGCAGCGAGCGCGTGCTCAAGCCGTACCCGTACCTGCTCGTGGTGGTCGACGAGCTCGCCGACCTCATGATGGTCGCCCCGCGCGACGTCGAGGACTCGATCGTCCGCATCACCCAGCTCGCCCGCGCCGCCGGCATCCACCTCGTGCTGGCCACGCAGCGACCGTCGGTCAACGTGGTCACGGGCCTCATCAAGGCCAACGTCCCCTCGCGCCTGGCGTTCGCGGTCACGAGCGTCACCGACAGCCGCGTCATCCTCGACGAGGGCGGCGCCGACAAGCTGATCGGTCAGGGCGACGCGCTGTTCTCGCCCATGGGATCGTCCAAGCCGTTCCGCGTGCAGGGCGCGTGGGTCACGGAGGAGGAGATCGACCGGGTCGTCAAGCACGTCACGGGCCAGGCCCGCCCCGAGTACCGCGCCGACGTGGCCGAGGCGATCGAGGCGAAGAAGAAGGAGATCGACGAGGACATCGGCGACGACCTCGAGGTGCTCCTCGCGGCCGCCGAGCTCGTCGTGTCGAGCCAGTTCGGGTCGACGTCGATGCTGCAGCGCAAGCTGCGCGTCGGCTTCGCGAAGGCCGGTCGCCTCATGGACCTGCTCGAGTCCCGGGAGATCGTCGGTCCCTCCGAGGGATCCAAGGCCCGCGACGTGCTCGTCACGCCCGAGCAGCTGCCCGAGGTGCTGGCCAAGATCAAGGGCGAGGACGTCCCCGCCGCTGCGCCGGCCGAGCCGGCACCCGCGGCCCCGGACGCCGACGACCGCTACGCGGACGACCCGATCGAGGCGCAGTTCGCCGGCCGCCCGGTGGAGGACGACGAGGGCGACGAGGACGCCTGGCAGCTCACCGGCCGCGACTGACAGACTCTTCCCATGGCCATTCCCCGGCAGCTGCCGAACGCGATCACGGTCGCGCGCATCCCGCTCGCGATCGTCTTCCTCGTGATCCTGCTCCTGGCCGGGCCCCAGGGCGATGCGAGCCTGCCGGCGCGGTGGACCGCCGCGGTGCTGTTCATCGTGGCGATCTCGACCGACTGGGTCGACGGCTACCTCGCCCGCCGCTACGACATCGTCAGCGACTTCGGCAAGCTGTGGGATCCGATCGCCGACAAGCTGCTGACCGGCCTCGCGTTCGTGGGGCTGGCGATCCTGGGCGAGATGGCCTGGTGGATGGTGGTCGTGATCCTCCTGCGCGAGTGGGGCATCACGGCGCATCGCCTCGTCGTGGCCAAGGAGCACGTCGTCGCCGCCGCGTGGATGGGCAAGGTCAAGACCGCGGTGCAGGGCGTCGCGCTCTCGTGGGCGCTGCTGCCGCTGCACGTGCTCATGGGCGTGGCGCCGTGGGCGCTCGTGACGACGGTGCTCATGTGGGTCGTCGTCGTCCTCACGATCGCCAGCGGCATCGACTACTTCATCGCCCAGGTGCGCGGAGCGCGCGTCGCACGATGACATCGCCCTCCGTTCCCGGCACCTTCGCCGTCGCATCGCAGCTGCTTGCGGAGCTGCAGGCCCGAGGCTGGTCGCTCGCCGTGGCCGAGTCGCTGACCGGCGGCCTGCTCACCTCGGCGATCGTGGAGATCCCCGGCGCCTCGGCGAGCCTGCGCGGCGCCGTCGTCGCGTACGACACCCGCATCAAGCACGCCGTGCTCGGCGTCTCGCAGGCGCTGCTCGACGCCGGGGGTCCCGTGCAGCCGGAGGTCGCGGCGCAGATGGCGCGCGGCGCGCGTCGCGCGCTGGCCGTCGAGGGCGAGGAGGCCCACGTGGGCCTCGCCACCACGGGAATCGCGGGGCCCGTCTCGCCCGACGGCAAGCCGGTGGGCACGGTCGATCTCGCCGTCGCGCTGCCGGGGGCGACGTACACGGAGCGAGACGTCTTCCGCGGCGATCGCGATGCGATCCGCGCCCAGGCGGCGGGCCGCGCGCTCGAGTTCGCGCTCGAGGCGGTGCGCGACCGCGTTACGGGCGCATGAATCTTGCCCGATTCCGAGAATTCACAGTCTGAGCGGGATTAGATTGGCGTCGACGGTGTTGTACTGTGGTGCACCCGAGAGATTCGACAGGCTGCAGTAAGAGGAGGGGGCCCGAGATGATCCTGGTTCGTCAAGAGATCGGCGACGTCCTGCGGGACTTCCGCCAGCAGCAGGGCCAGACCCTCCGCCAGGTGGCGAGCAAGGCCAGCGTCGCGCTCGGCTACCTCAGCGAGGTGGAGCGCGGGCAGAAGGAGGCCTCGAGCGAGATCCTCGCGTCGGTGGCCGACGCCCTCGATGTGCCCATCTCCACGATCATGCGCGAGGTCGGCGACCGCATCGCGGTGCTCGAGGGCGTGGATCACTTCCCCGACGTCGTGCCCGACGACCTCATGGCCGAGGTCGGCCCCGAACTGTCGCTGCGCTGACGTCTTGAGACGCAGCGAGTTCCTGCGCGCCGTCGACGACGAGTTCGGCGATCGCGCGGACGGCTTCACCCGCGACCTGGTGCTGCCCGGCATCGGCCGGACCGCGTTCGACGCGCTCGACGCCGGCGTTCCGCCGCGCGAGATCTGGCTCGCGCTGTGCGAGGAGCTCGACGTGCCGGAGTCGCGTCGCTACGGCGCGGGGCGGCTCGAAGCGCGCCGCTGACGCACTCGAACACCCGTTCGGCGTGTCGTCGAACATCTGTTCGAGTCGGCGCGTACGCTCGCTCACAGGTGGGATCGCGTGCCGACCCCTCCACAGTCTGAGGCTCCCCGGCTCGAATGTCGGAGGCTCCTCCTACCGTGGCAGAAGGCACACAGCCACCACGCCTTGTCGGAGAATCCGGCCACCCGGCCGGATCGCGACAGCCTACAGGCGGCGGAATCACGAGCAGAAGGAGCACGTCATGCCATCAGCAGCAGACCGCGAGAAGGCCCTCGAGTCGGCACTCGCCCAGATCGATCGGCAGTTCGGAAAGGGCTCGATCATGCGCCTGGGTAGCGACGAGCGCGCCCCGGTCGAGGTCATCCCGACGGGCTCCATCGCCCTCGACGTCGCGCTCGGCGTCGGCGGCCTGCCCCGCGGCCGCATCATCGAGATCTACGGACCGGAGTCGTCGGGTAAGACCACGCTCACGCTCCACGCGATCGCCAACGTG
This sequence comes from Microbacterium sediminis, assembly GCF_004564075.1. NCBI lineage: Bacteria > Bacillati > Actinomycetota > Actinomycetes > Micrococcales > Microbacteriaceae > Microbacterium > Microbacterium sediminis. Next base: position 1,970,462 of record NZ_CP038256.1, on the reverse strand, counting down.
CAGCGCGCCGGCGGGATCGCGGCGTTCGTCGACGCGGAGCACGCGCTCGACCCCGACTACGCCAAGAAGCTCGGCGTCGACATCGACCAGCTCCTCGTCTCGCAGCCCGACACGGGTGAGCAGGCGCTCGAGATCGCCGACATGCTGATCCGCTCGGGCGCCATCGACCTCGTCGTCATCGACTCCGTCGCCGCGCTCGTGCCCCGCGCCGAGATCGAGGGCGAGATGGGCGACTCGCACGTCGGCCTCCAGGCGCGCCTCATGTCGCAGGCGCTGCGCAAGCTGACCGGTGGCCTGAACCAGACCAAGACCACCGCCATCTTCATCAACCAGCTCCGCGAGAAGATCGGCGTGTTCTTCGGCTCGCCCGAGACCACCGCGGGTGGCAAGGCGCTGAAGTTCTACGCCTCGGTCCGCCTGGACATCCGGCGCATCGAGACGCTCAAGGACGGCAGCGAGGCGGTCGGAAACCGCACGCGCGTCAAGGTCGTCAAGAACAAGATGGCTCCGCCGTTCAAGCAGGCCGAGTTCGACATCCTCTACGGCACCGGCATCTCACGCGAGGGCAGCCTGATCGACTTCGGCGTGGAGCACGGCATCGTCAAGAAGTCGGGCTCGTGGTTCACGTACGACGGCGATCAGCTTGGCCAGGGCAAGGAGAACGCGCGCAACTTCCTGCTCAACAACCCCGACATCGCCAACGAGATCGAGACGAAGATCAAGGTGAAGCTGGGCGTCGGCCAGCGCGGAGACCTGGCCACCGAGGCCGCGGTCGACGAGGTGGCGGCTCGCCGCACGGCCTGAGGCCATGACGGGCACGGAGCGACCGCCGCGGGCCGGCGCGAGCGACGGGCATGACGGGGGCGAGCACATCGCCCCCGTCATCCCCCTGTTCGGACCGGGCGGCTCCCGGCCGAGCCGCCGCGGGGACGAGCCCGCGGCGACCGGCGATGGGGCGGCGCCGGTGTCGGGTGACGGGCCGGCACCGAACGGGCCGCGCGCGGGCGCCGAGGCGCCGGGGCAGGAGACGCCCGCAGCCGAGAGCTGGCACACGACCTGGCGCGATCTGGCGCCGGAGCGCACGGGCCCCGCGCCGGCGCCCGCGCTGACCACCGTGAACCGCGGGGGAGTGCGCTTCGTCGAGCTCGCCGAGGGCCCCGGCGCGCCCGACGAATCCGGCGCGGATGCCGCCGACGTGGCCGCGCGCGCCGAGCGGCGCCTGCTGCGCTCCCTCGGTTCGCGCGGGCTGTCCGTGTCGGAGGCCCGCACCAAGCTGCGCCAGCAGGAGGTGCCGGCCGAGCTGGTCGACGACATCATCGATCGCCTGCTGCGCACCGGTGCCCTCGACGACGCGCGGCTCGCCGAGCAGCTCGTCCACTCCGCCACGGCGCGCAAGAAGCAGGGGCGTCGCGCGATCGCGCAGGCCCTGGTCGCCCGCGGCATCGCCCGCGAGGTCGCCGACGCCGCGCTGGCCGAGCTGCCCGACGACGACGCCGATCGCGCGCTCGAGTTCGCGCGCTCCAAGGCGGGCCAGCTGGCACGGTTCGACGACGACACCGCCCTGCGCCGCCTCGTGGGGCAGCTCGCGCGCCGCGGCTTCGGCGGCTCGCTCGCGATGTCGGCGGCCCGTCGCGCGCTCGACGAATCCCGGCGCCCGTCGGGCGGCGTGCGATTCGAATGACTCCCCGGCTCGCCCCATCCGCGGGACCGTAGAATGACCAGGTCATGAGCACTCCATCCAGCACCCCCACCCTCATCGAAGCGTCGCCCGCCGCGCTCACCGCCGACGGACGGCCCCGCTCGTACGAGGTGCGCACCTTCGGGTGCCAGATGAACGTGCACGACTCGGAGCGGCTCGCGGGCTCGCTCGAGAGCGCCGGCTACGTGCGGGCGGCGGAGGGCGAGGACGCCGACGTCGTCATCATCAACACCTGCGCCGTGCGCGAGAACGCCGCCGGCAAGCTCTACGGCACCCTCGGGCACCTCAAGTCCCGCAAGGACAAGCACGAGGGGATGCAGATCGCCGTCGGCGGCTGCCTCGCGCAGATGGACAAGGAGACCGTGCAGCGCAAGGCGCCGTGGGTCGACGTGGTGTTCGGCACCCACAACATGGGCTCGCTGCCGCGTCTGCTCGAGCGCTCGCGCCACAACGAGGAGGCCGAGCTCGAGATCCTCGAGTCGCTCGAGACCTTCCCGTCCACGCTCCCCACCAAGCGCGACTCGGTCTACAGCGGCTGGGTGTCGATCTCGGTCGGGTGCAACAACACGTGCACGTTCTGCATCGTGCCGAGCCTGCGCGGCAAGGAGAAGGACCGCCGCCCCGGCGACATCCTGAACGAGATCCGGCTGCTCGTCGAGGACGGCGCCATCGAGGTCACCCTCCTCGGGCAGAACGTCAACTCGTACGGCGTCGAGTTCGGCGACCGCCAGGCGTTCGGCAAGCTGCTGCGCGCCGCGGGCGAGATTCCGGGCCTCGAGCGCATCCGCTTCACGAGCCCCCACCCCGCCGCCTTCACCGACGACGTGATCGACGCGATGGCGGAGACGCCGCAGGTCATGCCACAGCTGCACATGCCGCTGCAGTCGGGCAGCGACCGCATCCTGCGCGCCATGCGCCGCTCGTACCGCAGCGAGAAGTTCCTCGGCATCCTCGAGAAGGTGCGCGAGCGGATCCCGCACGCCGCCATCTCGACCGACATCATCGTCGGCTTCCCGGGCGAGACCGAGGAGGACTTCCAGGACACGCTCCGCGTCGTCGAGCAGGCCCGCTTCGCGAGCGCCTTCACGTTCCAGTACTCCATCCGCGAGGGCACCCCCGCCGCGACGATGCCGAACCAGGTGCCGAAGGAGGTCGTGCAGGAGCGCTACGACCGCCTCATCGCGCTCCAGCAGCGCATCACGCTCGAGGAGAACGAGAAGCAGCTCGGCCGCGAGCTCGAGGTGCTCGTCTCCACGGGCGAGGGCAAGAAGGACGCGGAGACGCATCGCCTCACCGGCCGCGCCGAGGACAACCGCCTCGTGCACTTCGAGGTGCCCGCCGGCAGCGACCTGCCGCGCCCGGGCGACGTGGTGACGGTCACCGTCACGCACGCCGCCCCGTCGCACCTGCTGGCCGACTCGATCGACGGCGCCCCGCTGCGCATCCGCCGCACGCGGGCCGGCGACGCCTGGGACCGCACCCAGGCCGAGTCGTGCGGCGTTCCCGCCGCCGACGGCCACCCATCGGGTGCGGCGGGCGGCCCCGTCAGGCTCGGCCTGCCGACCCTGCGCGTCGGCGTCTGACCGCGATGCCCGGTGCGCGGCTCTGGGCCGTCATCGGCGCCACGGGGACCGGCAAGAGTGATCTGTCCCTCGACCTCGCCGAGGCCCTCGGCGACGACGGCACGCCGGCCGAGATCGTCAACGCCGACGCCATGCAGCTCTACCGCGGCATGGACATCGGGACCGCCAAGGTGCCGCCGGGTGAGCGGCGCGGGATCCCGCATCACCTCTTCGACGTGCTCGACGTGACCGAGGACGCCGCCGTCGCCCGCTACCAGGACGATGCGCGCGGCGCGATCGACGCGATCCTCGGCCGCGGTCACCACGCGATCCTCGTCGGCGGCTCGGGGCTGTACGTCTCGAGCGTGCTGTTCGACTTCCGCTTCCCGCCGCGCGACGAGACGACGCGCGCGCAGCTCGAGGCCGAGCTGGAGCGCAGCGGCCCCGGCACGCTGTACGCGCGCCTGCGCGAGCTCGATCCGGCCACCGCCGAGCGCGTGGACCCGCGCAACGGCCGGCGCATCGTGCGCGCGCTCGAGATCCTCGCGCAGGGCGAGCGCACGCACGGGGCCGCGCTGCCCGACGAGCCGCTGCCGTGGCGCGAGGCGACGGTCATCGGCCTCGCGCTCGATCGGCCCGCGCTCATCGAGCGGCTCGACCGCCGCGTGGAGCGCATGTGGGCCGACGGCATGCTCCAGGAGACGGCGCGGCTGCGCGAACGCGGCCTGGAGCGGGGCACCACCGCGCGCCGGGCGATCGGCTACGCCCAGGCGCTCGCGCAGCTGCGGGGCGAGCTGACCCACGACGAGGCGATCGCCGAGACGCAGGCCCTCACCCGCCGCTACGCCCGTCGCCAGGTGAGCTGGTTCAAGCGCTACGCGGGCGTGCGCTGGCTCGAGGCGGGCACCGCCGACCCGCGCGCGCTCGCCCGGTCCTGAGCGCCGGGGCGGCGCGGCGCCTCCGTAGACTGGGGCGATGACCGAGATCGCGTTCACCAAGGGCCACGGCACGGGCAACGACTTCGTCATCGTCGCCGATCCCGACGGCGAGCTCGACCTCCGCGACGACCAGGTCGCGGCGCTGTGCGACCGCCGCTTCGGCATCGGGGCAGACGGCCTGCTGCGGGTCGTGCGCTCGGCGAACATCCCCGAGGGTGCCGCGTCGCTCGAGGAGGAGCCGGCCGCGGAGTGGTTCATGGACTACCGCAACGCCGACGGATCGAAGGCCGAGATGTGCGGCAACGGCGTCCGCGTGTTCGCGAAGTACCTGCTCGACACCGGCCTGGCCGCGCTCGAGCCCGGCTCGACGCTTCCCATCGGCACGCGCGCCGGCGTCCGCGACGTCACGCGGAGCGAGACCGGCTTCCAGGTGGACCTCGGCCGCTGGCGCGCGACGCCGGGGGAGCCGACCGTCCGCGCGCGCGGCATCGACGTCGCCCGACCGGGCCTCGGCATCGACGTCGGCAACCCGCACGTCGTCGTGGCGATCGCCTCGGAGGACGAGCTGGCGAGCCTCGACCTCACGGTGCAGCCGATCGTCGAGCCCCTGCCCGAGCACGGCGCCAACATCGAGTTCGTCGTGCCGCAGGAACCGCTCGTGCGCGACGGCGTCGGCCACGTGCGCATGCGCGTGTTCGAGCGCGGCGTGGGCGAGACCCTGAGCTGCGGCACGGGCGTCGCGGCGACCGCGCTGGCCGTGCGCGAGTGGGCCGGGCAGGGCGCCCCGAGCCACTGGCGCGTCGACGTGCCCGGCGGGCGGCTCGGGGTGCGCATGTTTCCGGCCGAGGACGGCGAGCACGTCGCCCTGTCGGGACCGGCCACGCTCGTCTACACCGGCACGGTCACGCTGGCCTGAGGCCGCGCGCCGAACGCTCGAGGGCTGACGCTAGAGCGTCTCGATCGGCGCCGTGGCGGGATCGCCGTGGCGGCGCACCTTCAGCACGCGGAACCCCTTGGCGGTCGCGGTGCGATACACGCTGTACCCGTCGGCGAACGTCGCCGCCAGCCAGCGCTGCAGGGAGTCGGATCCGAGATCCCGTTTCACGACGAGGTAGGCATCGGAGCGCTCCGCCAGCCGCGGGATCCACGTCTCCAGCAGCTCGTGCAGGATCGACTTGCCCACGCGGATCGGGGGATTCGAGCGGATCGTGCGGAACGAGACGTCGGAGGGGACCTCCTCCGGCCGGACGGCGCGGACGTTCGACAGCCCGAGCTCGTCGGCGTTGCGCCGCACCAGGTCGAGCGCGCGCTCGTTGACGTCGACCGCCCAGATGCGGGCGTGCGGCGACAGCGTCGCGAGCGTGAGCGAGATCGGCCCCCAGCCGCACCCCAGGTCCAGGAAGTCCCCGCCCGCGGGCGGCTCCGGCATGCTGTCGAGCAGGACCTTCGTGCCGATGTCGAGGCGTTCGGGGCTGAAGACACCGGCCGCGGTCGTCAGCTCGACCTCACGGCCGGCGATCGGGATGCGGATGCGCCGAAGGTTCTCGGCGCTGGCGGGCGTCTCGCTGAAATAGTGATCCGCCATAGGCGTCCACCGTACCGGAGAGCACCGCCTCGCTCCTACGCCCAGATCCGAGCAGACCACCACCTGCCGTTATCCAGCTGGATCGCATATCCTGAAGGGCTTGCATCGCACACAGACAGGGAGCGCATGACGGAATCCACGTCGTCCGAATCGTCCACCACTCACGAGGAGCTGATCGATCCGGTCGAGCGCGTGCTCTCGCACGCCGACACCCGATCGGGCGTGCGGGTGTTCGGCGCGGCCCAGGCGCTGCAGGACGAGGCGACCGCCTACGGCTCCGACGACGGCGAGCAGTGGGACCGCGAGGAGCGCCACGCGCTGCGCCGCGTGCCCGGCCTGTCGACCGAGCTCGAGGACGTCACCGAGGTCGAGTACCGGCAGCTGCGCCTCGAGAACGTCGTGCTCGTGGGCGTGTACTCCCAGGGCTCGCAGGTCGACGCCGAGAACTCCCTGCGCGAGCTGGCGGCGCTCGCCGAGACCGCCGGCGCCGTGGTGCTCGACGGCGTGCTGCAGCGGCGCCCGCACCCCGACCCCGCCACCTACCTCGGCCGCGGCAAGGCCGAGGAGCTCAAGGACCTCGTCGCCTCGCTCGGCGCCGACACCGTGATCGCCGACACCGAGCTCGCCTCGTCGCAGCGGCGTGCCCTCGAGGACGTCGTCAAGGTCAAGGTGATCGACCGCACCGCCGTGATCCTCGACATCTTCGCCCAGCACGCCAAGACCCGCGAGGGCAAGGCGCAGGTCGAGCTCGCACAGCTCGAGTACCTGCTCCCGCGCCTGCGCGGCTGGGGTGAGTCGATGAGCCGTCAGGCCGGTGGCCAGGTGGGCGCCGGCGGCGCCGGCATGGGATCGCGCGGCCCCGGTGAGACGAAGATCGAGCTGGACCGGCGCCGCATCCGCACGCGCATGGCGCAGCTGCGCCGCCAGATCCGCGACTTCGCCCCGGCGCGCGACGCCAAGCGCAGCGAGCGCAAGCGCAACACGATCCCGTCGGTCGCGATCGCCGGCTACACCAACGCCGGCAAGTCGAGCCTGCTGAACCGGCTCACGAGCGCCGGCGTGCTCGTCGAGAACGCGCTGTTCGCCACGCTGGATGCGACCGTGCGCCGCACCGAGACGAGCGACGGCCGCGTGTACACGCTCGCCGACACCGTCGGCTTCGTGCGGAACCTGCCGCACCAGCTCGTCGAGGCCTTCCGCTCCACGCTCGAGGAGGTCGCGGACGCCGACGTGCTCCTGCACGTCGTCGACGCCCACCACCCCGACCCGGCCGGGCAGATCCAGACGGTCCGCGACGTCATGGGCGAGGTCGGCGCGCGCGAGGTGCCGGAGATCATCGTCTTCAACAAGTCCGATCTCGTCGACGAGGCCACCCGTCTCGTGCTGCACGGGCTCGAGCCCAAGGCCGTGTTCGTCTCGTCGCGCACGGGGGAGGGGATCGATGAGCTGCGGCGCGTCGTGGAGGACGCGCTGCCGCTGCCCGAGGTCGAGCTGCGCGCCGTCGTGCCGTACAGCCGCGGCGATCTCGTCTCGGCGATCCACGAGACCGGTCAGCTGCTCGAGCGTCGGCACGAGTCGGAGGGCACGTTCGTGCACGCGCGGGTGAGCGCTCGCCTGGCGTCCGAGCTCGAGCCGTTCACGCTCTGAGCCGGGATCCGTCGGTGCGGGACGAGCGCGCGGCGCCGGTCGAGGCCGCGGCGACGGGCGCCGAGCGCACACGGTGGACCGCCGCGGCGGCCGCGGCGCTCACGATCGCGGCCGGCCTGGGCGTGCGTGCGTTCGGCGGCGGCGACGTGGCCAAGGACGCGGGGGTCGCGCTGTACGCCGTGCTCGTGCTGTGGCTCGTCGTGCTCGTCGCGCCGCGGATCCGAGCGGTGCTCGCGGGCGTCATCGCGTTCGCGCTGAGCGCCGCCGTCGAGCTGTTCCAGCTCACCCGCATCCCGGCGCAGCTGGCGGGCCACCCCCTCGCCCGGCTGATCCTCGGCACGACCTTTCACGGCCCCGACCTGGCGTGGTACGCGGTCGGGGCCGCCGCCGGCGCGCTGCTGCTGGCGGCCGTGCGCCGCCGCGGCTGAGCCTCAGTCCAGGGGCAGCGGCGCGACGCCGGGGGTGGAGAAGCCGAGCACGGCGCCGAGGAACGCCAGCTCCGCCTCGAACGCCCGCTGCAGCGTCTCGGCGCGGCGGAAGCCGTGGGACTCGCCCTCGAACAGGATGTACGCGTGCGGCACGCCGTTGCCGGCCAGCGCGTCGCGCAGCGCCTCGGACTGGCTGGGCGGCACGACCGGGTCATCGGCGCCCTGCAGGATCAGCAGCGGCGTGCGCAGCGTCTCGGGCCGCGACAGCGGGGAGCGGGCGATGTAGACGTCCTCGGCCTCCGGCAGCGGGCCCACGAGCCCGTCGAGGTAACGGGCCTCGAAGTCGTGCGTGTCCTCGGCGAGCCGGCGCAGGTCGGCGACGCCGTAGCGGCTGATCCCGGCCGCGAACACGTCGGTGTCGGCGACGGCGCACAGCACCGTCCAGCCGCCGGCGGAGCCGCCCTTGATCGCCACGCGCGCGCCGTCCGCCAGGCCCGCCTCCACCATGCCGGTCACCGCGGCCGCCGTGTCCTGCACGTCCACCACGCCCCACGCGCCGCGCAGCCGCTCGCGGTAGGCGCGGCCGTAGCCGCTGGAGCCGCCGTAGTTCACATCGAGCACGCCGATGCCGCGGCTCGTGAAGTACGACACCACGAGCGACTGCGTGCCCGAGACGCGGCTGGTGGGCCCGCCGTGGACGAGCACGAGGTACGGCGGCCGCTCCTCGGGCGGCGCGGTGACCTCGGGGTTCGTGGGGGGATAGTCGAACGCGTGCACCGGTCCGTTGGGGCCAGGGAACGTCATCGCGCGGGCGACGGACATCCAGCTCGGGTCGAGATCGCCGCTGGGCACCCCGCCGCGGACGGGAACGATCGTGTGGGCGTCGACGTCGAGCAGCCACAGCCCGCCCGGCACCGTCGCACCGGCGCCCGTGAGCAGCAGGCGCTCGCCGCGCACGTGGCGCACGAGCACGTCTCCGGTCAGCGGCGTGACGAGGCTGTCCTCGCCGCCGCAGGTCGGGTCGATCACGACGAGCGCGTCCGAGCCGTTCGTCTGGACCGCGACGATGCGGCCGTCATCGAGGGCGCCGTACCAGCGGGCGCCGAGGTTCCACAGCGGGCCTCCCGTGTCGGCGTCGGCCGGCATGATCGGCTCGGGCCCGATGGCCGTGAGGCCGTCGAAGCGGACCCAGTGCAGGTTCCAGCGCGCGTCCCCTCCCTCGCGCGGGATGTCGGCGACGAAGACGAGCTCGTGGTCGCCGGTCCACTCGGGCTGGAGCGCCGAGATGCTGCGTCCGTCCGCGCGGCCGCCCGCCACGACGGTCTGCTCCGCCACGCGGCCGTCGGCGCCGAGCGCGCCCACGCGCAGCTCGGCGGCGTCCCATGGCATGTCGGGGTGGTTCCAGGCGATCCATGCGAGCCGGCCGGCCCGCGGCGCGGGGTAGGCGAGGAAGTCGCTCCCGGCGACGACGCTCGTGATCGCGTCGGCGTCGTCCGCCCCCGATCCGTCGAGCGGGATGCGCACGATGTCGCGCGCCGGCACGGCGGTGCCGCTGTCGCGCTCGCGCACCGCCCAGAGCGCGCCCTCGGCCAGGGTCAGGTCGCCGTGCGCGCCGCCGCCGGCGGGCGTGAGCGGCACCGGCTCGTTGCCGGGGGTGAAGCGGTAGACCCGCTGATCGGACTGCTCGACGAAGTAGGCCGTGCCGCGGTCGTCGGCCGTCCAGGCGCCGCCGCCGTACTCGTGCACGCGCGAGCGCATGCTCCACGGCGCCGGCAGCAGCACCTCGGCCTCGCCCGTCTGCGCATCGCTCCCGGTGCGCAGCAGCGCCGTGCGGCCGCGCTCGGCCGGGATGCCCTCGCTCCACCAGATCTCGTCGCCGACGAAGCGCGCGCCGTCGAGGCGCAGCGACCCTCCCGCCACGTCGGCGGCGCTGATCGGGGACGGCCAGGATCCGTAGGGTGCAATCGTCACGCGTCCCAACCTAGGCGAGTCCCACCCGTGGTGCAGGTCGCGATATGCCGGGCTCAGACGGCGCGCAGCACGGCGACGACCTTGCCGAGCACCGTCGCTTCGTCGCCCAGGATCGGCTCGAACGCCGAGTTCCGCGGCAGCAGCCAGGTGTGGCCGTCGCGCTGCCGGAACGCCTTGACGGTCGCCTCGCCGTCGAGCATGGCGGCCACGATGTCGCCGTTCTCGGCCGTGTTCTGCGCCCGGACGACCACCCAGTCGCCGTCGCAGATGGCGGCGTCGATCATCGACTCGCCGACCACCTTCAGCATGAACAGCTCGCCCTTGCCCACGAGCTGGCGGGGGAGCGGGAAGATCTCCTCGACCTGCTGATCGGCGGTGATCGGCACGCCGGCGGCGATGCGGCCCACGAGCGGGACCATCGCCGCGTCGCCGACCGAGGGGGCGTCGGCGTCGACGTTCTCGCCCGACAGGCCGGGCAGGTCGATGAGGACCTCCATGGCCCGGGTCTTGCCGGGATCGCGGCGCAGGTAGCCGCTCAGCTCGAGCTGGCCGAGCTGGTGGGTGACGCTGGAGAGCGACTTCAGGCCCACGGCGTCGCCGATCTCGCGCATGCTCGGCGGGTACCCGTTGCGCTGAATGGAGCGCTGGATCACCTCGAGGATGGCCATCTGCTTCTCGCTGAGGTTCCGGCGACGACGCGTGCGCGGCTTGTCGTCGATGCCGGCGATGTCGGCCGCGGCGTCGCTCATCTCATGCTCCTCGTTCGAATGTCGGAGGTCACTGGTTACGTGTCCCTCGCCCTCGACAGTAGCGAATTCGTCGGGGTCTTCGGGAGATTTGTTCGAGCGTGTCGGTTCCGATCCGAATGTCGGGGGTTCCGAATACCGTTGACACGTTCGAACACTCGAAGATATACTCGGAACAGAGCTTCGCACCCCGCCTCCCGGCCGAGGCGGGTGCGAGGCCTCTCAGACAAGGAGCACGACATGAGCACCGCGATCCTCTCGGCAGGTCCCTCGGCACCCCGCATCGCCGCGCCTCGCACCCGCCTGCGCTTGACGGCGCGCGGGCGCCGCGTGCTGGCCGCCCTGGCGGCCGCTCCCGTCGTCGCCGGCCTGGCCGCCGCGATCATCGGCGGCGGCACCGCGCTCGCCTCGCGCGAGGACGGCGCGGGCGCCGAGGCGTTCGACATCGTCACGGTGTCCGCGGGCGACACGCTGTGGAGCATCGCGCAGGAGGTCGCCCCCGGGCACGACCCGCGCGACGTGATCTACGAGCTCAAGAACCTCAACAACCTCGCCGGTGGCATGCTCACCCCGGGGCAGCAGATCTCCGTGCCGGCCGCGTTCGGACACTGAGCGCGCACAGCCCGGCGGTCTTACCATGGTGTCCGTGACCTCGGACCCTGCCAATCCCGCTTCCGTGACCGTCGATCGAGCGATCGGACTCGACGACCTTCCCCTCCGCCCCGACCTGCGCGGGCAGAAGCCCTACGGGGCGCCGCAGATGCCGGTCCCGGTGGCCCTCAACGTCAACGAGAACACCCACCCGGTCCCCGACGAGGTCGCCGACGACATCGCCGACGCCGTCGCGCGCGTGCTGCGCGACGTCAACCGCTACCCCGACCGCGAGTTCACCGAGCTGCGCCAGGGCTTCGCCGACTACCTCGGCCACGGCCTGGCGCCGGAGCAGATCTGGGCCGGCAACGGATCGAACGAGGTGCTCCAGCACGTCCTGCAGGCCTTCGGCGGCCCGGGGCGCACGGCGTTCGGCTTCGCGCCCACCTACTCGATGTACAGCCTGATCGCGCGCGGCGTCGGCTCGGAATGGATCGCGGGCACCCGCGGCCCCGGCTTCGCCATCGACGCCGACGACGCGGCGCGTCAGGTCGCCGACGCCCGTCCCGACATCGTGTTCCTCTGCTCGCCGAACAACCCCACCGGCACGCCCCTGTCGCTCGACGTGATCGAGGCGGTCTACGACGCCACCGACGGCATCGTGATCGTCGACGAGGCGTACTGGGAGTTCGCGCCGCGCGAGGAGCAGTCGGCGCTCACCCTGCTCGAGGGGCGCCCGCGGCTGGCCGTGTCACGCACCATGAGCAAGGCGTTCGCGTTCGCCGGCGCGCGCGTGGGCTATCTCGCCGCCGATCCGGCGTTCATCGACGCGCTCCGGCTCGTCCGGCTGCCGTACCACCTGTCCGCGCTCACCCAGGCGGCGGCCACGGCCGCGCTGCGTCACGCCGACACGATGCTGCACACGGTCGAGGAGATCGTGGAGCAGCGCAATCGGATGTCGGCGACGCTCGAGGCCCTCGGCTACACGGTCTACCCCTCCTGGACGAACTTCGTGCTCTTCGGCGGCGTCGCCGATCCGGCCCGCACCTGGGAGCTGCTGCGCGAACGGGGCATCCTCGTGCGCGACATCGGCATCCCCGGCCACCTGCGCGTGACCGCGGGGACCGAGGAGGAGACGACCGCGTTCCTCGAGGCGCTCGCGGAGATCGGCAACTGACGACTCCGAGGAGCCTCCCGACGCGCGGAACTAGACTCGAGTCATGACGACCGCGCGCACCGCCAGCCGTGTCCGCTCCACGAGCGAGTCCTCCGTCGAGCTCGAGCTGAACCTCGACGGCACGGGGCACAGCAGCATCGACACGAGCGTGCCGTTCTTCGATCACCTCCTCACGGCGTTCGCGAAGCACTCGCTGACCGACCTCACCGTGAAGGCGACCGGCGACACGCACATCGACGCGCACCACACCGCCGAGGACGTCTCGATCGTCCTGGGCCAGGCCATCCGCGAGGCGCTGGGCGACAAGGCCGGCATCTCCCGCTACGGCGACGCGCTCGTGCCGCTCGACGAGGCACTCGCGCAGGCGGTGGTCGACATCTCGGGCCGCCCCTACCTCGTGCACACCGGCGAGCCCGCGGGCTTCGAGCACCACCTCATCGGCGGCCACTTCACCGGCTCCCTCGTGCGCCACTCCTTCGAGGCGATCGCGTTCAACGCGGGCCTGACGGTCCACGTGCGCGTGCTGGGCGGCCGCGACCCGCACCACATCGCGGAGGCCGAGTTCAAGGCCTTCGCGCGCGCCTTCCGGCAGGCCAAGGCGCTCGACCCGCTCGTGCAGGGCATCCCGTCCACGAAGGGCGCGCTGTGACCGAGCGTCCCCTCGTCGCCGTCCTCGACTACGGATCGGGCAACGTCCACTCGGCCGTCAAGGCGCTGCAGGCCGCCGGCGGCGACGTGCGCCTCACCCGCGACCGCGCGCTCGTGCTGGAGGCCGACGGCCTGCTCGTGCCCGGCGTCGGCGCCTTCCAGGCCGTGATGGAGCAGCTCGAGGCCGTCCGCGGCGGCGAGCTCATCGAGCGCCGCCTCGCCGGCGGACGTCCCGTCATGGGCATCTGCGTGGGCATGCAGGTGATGTTCGAGCGCGGCATCGAGCGCGGGGCCGACACCGAGGGACTGGGGGAGTGGCCGGGCGTGGTGACCGAGCTCGAGGCCCCCGTGGTGCCGCACATGGGCTGGAACACCGTCGAGGCGCCGGAGGACTCGGTGCTGTTCCGCGGCATCGCCGACGAGCGCTTCTACTTCGTCCACTCCTACGCGGCGCAGGAGTGGACGCTCGACGTGCAGGCGCCCTTCCCGCAGCCCGCGGTCACGTGGGCCACGCACGGCGGGCGCTTCATCGCCGCGGTCGAGAACGGGCCGCTCACGGCGACGCAGTTCCACCCCGAGAAGTCGGGCGCGGCGGGCATCGCGCTGCTGCGTAACTGGATCGAAACGCTGCGAGCCTGACCGACATTCCCGTCCGATTGGATCGATCGGCGTTGCGCGCGTACCCTCGGAGCTTGTGCGTTCTGCGGTAACGTCCCCGCCCGCACGAGGAGCTATGAACGATTTCGCGTCCACCCCCGGCCTGATCCTGCTTCCGGCCGTCGACGTCGCGGGTGGCAAGGCCGTCCGACTCACCCAGGGTGAGGCCGGCACGGAGACCAGCTACGGCGACCCCATCGAGGCCGCCGAGCAGTGGGCCGACCAGGGGGCCGAATGGATCCACCTGGTCGACCTCGACGCGGCCTTCGGCCGGGGCAACAACGCCGGCATCATCCGCAAGGTGCTCAAGCACGTGCGCGGCGTGAACATCGAGCTGTCGGGCGGCATCCGCGACGACGCGTCGCTGGAGGCCGCGCTCGACAGCGGCGCCCACCGCATCAACCTCGGCACGGCGGCGCTCGAGAACCCCGAGTGGACCGCGTCGATCATCGGCCGCTACGGCGACGCGATCGCCGTCGGCCTCGACGTGCGCGGCACCACCCTCGCGGCGCGCGGCTGGACCCAGGAGGGCGGCGACCTCTGGGAGGTGCTCGACCGCCTCGAGGAGGCCGGCTGTGCCCGCTACGTCGTCACCGACGTCACCAAGGACGGCACGCTCAAGGGCCCGAACCTGCAGCTGCTGAGCGAGGTCGCCTCGCGCACCGACAAGCCGGTCATCGCCTCCGGCGGCGTCTCGAGCCTCGACGACCTCATCGCCCTGCGCGAGCTGGTGCCCGAGGGCGTCGAGGGCGCGATCGTCGGCAAGGCGCTCTACGCCGGCGCCTTCACGCTGGCCGAGGCCCTCGACGTCGCCTCGAACTGATGCCCGATCACGGCGCTCCGCAGGGATCGCACGACCCGTCGCGCGAGGACTCGGCGGGGGTGCCGTGGCAGGGTCGCGCGTTCCGCCCGAACCCCGCGGCGGGCGATGACGGATCGGCCGACCCCCGGCTCTGGGAGGCGCTGACGCGCTTCCGCGACGGCACCGGCGATCCCGTCGCGGTCGTCGACGCCCTGCGCGAGGCCCGCGTGCTCGTGCCCCTCGTGGCCGAGAAGGGTGACGAGGGGATCGGCGCCCACGGGCTGGCCGTCGACAAGACGCAGGAGCTGTCGATCGTCACGGTGGCGGCCCCCGATGGCCGCACGGTGCTCCCGGTGTTCTCCTGCGTCGAGACGATGCGCCGCTGGGATCCGCAGGCGCGGCCGATCCCCGTCGCCGGCACCCGCGCGGCGCTGGCGGCGGCGGGGGAGCAGACCGACCTGGTCGTCGTCGATCCCACCAGCGACACGGAGTTCGTCGTGCGCCGGCCCGCCGTGTGGGCGATCGCCCAGGCGCAGCCGTGGGAGCCGTCGTGGACCAGCCCCGAGGTCTACCGGGGGCTGCAGGAGTCGATCGGGCAGGAGCTCGCGGTGCTCGATCTGGGCGTCGCGCCCGGCGACCCCCAGGCGCGCCTGCGCGGCCCTGAGCTGATCGTGCAGCTCACGCTCGTCGACGGGCTGGAGCGATCCGAGCTCGACGCCGTGCTGCAGCGCCTCGCGCGCCGCTGGGCGAGCGATGACCGGATCGCCGTGCTCGTCGATTCGCTCCAGGTGTCGCTCGCCCGCGGCTGACGGCGTCAGATGACGGAGCCGGTGAACTTCTCGCCGGGGCCCTTGCCGGGCGCGTCGGGGATTGTCGAGATCTCGCGGAAGCGCAGCTGCAGCGAGCGCAGGCCGTCGCGGATGGGGCGCGCGTGCGAGTCGCTGATCTCGGGGGCGGCGGCCGTCACGAGGCCCGCGAGGGCGTTGATCAGCTTGCGCGCCTCGTCGAGGTCGGTCAGCTCCTCGGCGTTCTCCTCCTCGCCCAGGCCGAGCTTGACGGCGGCGGCGCTCATGAGGTGGATGCAGGCGGAGGCGATGACCTCCACGGCCGGCACGTCCGCGATGTCGCGCGCGGCGCCCGCCGCCTCGGCGGCCTGCTCCTGTTCCTCCCAGCGCGCGTGGCGGTCCGCGTCGAACGAGTGGCTGTGAGACGGAATGGTGCTCATCGGGGCTTTCTGGTAGTCTTGGGGCGGCTCCGGAATGTATTCCGGACGAAAGAGGATTCACATCCCACCCGCGCTTGCCGTCTAAGGCTACCGGGTCACACTCCGCCCGCGATCAGCGGGTAGTCATCCAGAGAACGAGTAACGGCGGGTTCTGGATGTTCGGGTGAGCCGACGTCTTCGTCGTGCACGGGTGGATGCTGAGTTTCTCTCCCGCCCGTGTCGTGAACGTCGCGCCACGGTGGCCGCAGCCATCGCACCCAAGGAGTTCCGCATCAGCGATCCCCGCACCAACGAGCGCATCCGCGTTCCGGAGGTCCGACTCGTCGGACCGAACGGCGAGCAGATCGGCGTCGTCCGCATCGAGGCCGCCCTGCGTCTGGCTCAGGAAGCCGATCTCGACCTGGTCGAGGTGGCCCCCAACTCGAAGCCTCCCGTGGTCAAGATCATGGACTACGGCAAGTTCAAGTACGAGGCCGCGCAGAAGGCCAAGGAGGCTCGCCGCAACCAGGCGAACACGGTCCTCAAGGAGGTCCGCTTCCGCCTCAAGATCGATCAGCACGACTACGACACCAAGCGCAAGCGCGCCGAGGGGTTCCTTCAGGCCGGCGACAAGGTCAAGGCCATGATCCTGTTCCGCGGTCGCGAGCAGTCGCGGCCCGAGATGGGCGTGAAGCTGCTGCAGAAGTTCGCCGAGGATGTCGCGGAGTTCGGATCGGTCGAGCACCGTCCCACCCAGGACGGCCGCAACATGACGATGGTGATCGCCCCGCACCGCAACAAGTCCGACGCGAAGGCCGAGCAGAACGCGGCCCGCGCCGCGAACCGCGAGGCCGCTCGCGCGGCCAAGACCGCTGCGGAGCAGGCGGAGGCCGACGCGGCCTCGGCCGAGTAAGCCCCCCCACACACTTCCCGCCGCGGCGGGCAAGCACAAAGCGTCGCCCCGAGGGGCGCCAACGTAAGGAAGAGAAGATGCCGAAGCAGAAGACCCACTCGGGCAGCAAGAAGCGCTTCAAGATCACCGGCAGCGGCAAGATCAAGAAGCAGCAGGCTGGCATGCGCCACAACCTCGAGCACAAGTCGAGCCGTCGCACCCGCCGCCTCAACCAGGACCAGGTCATCTCGGGCAACGACCTCAAGGTCGTCAAGAAGCTCCTCGGTCGCTGAGACGACGCGAGATCACGTTAGGAATCTGAAGAATGGCTAGAGTCAAGCGGGCTGTCAACGCCCAGAAGAAGCGTCGCGTCATCCTCGAGCGCGCCTCGGGTTACCGTGGCCAGCGTTCGCGCCTGTACCGCAAGGCGAAGGAGCAGGTCACCCACTCGCTCGTCTACGCGTACCGCGACCGCCGCAAGAAGAAGGGCGAGTTCCGTCGCCTCTGGATCCAGCGCATCAACGCCGCTGCCCGCCAGAACGGCATCACCTACAACCGCCTCATCCAGGGCCTCGCCCTGGCCGAGGTCGAGGTCGACCGCCGCATGCTCGCCGAGCTGGCCGTCAACGAGCCCGCCGCCTTCGCCTCGCTCGTCGAGGTCGCCAAGAAGGCCCTGCCGGCCGACGTGAACGCGCCCAAGGCCGCGTAAGCATCACCCTCGTGAAGCGGGGCGTCCCTTCGGGGGCGCCCCGCTTTCGCGTTCCCGCGCTCCTGCGGGCGCGCGTCGCACCCGGCCGGGGCGGGGCCGCGCCTAGGCTGGAGACGTGCTCGAGAACCCCCGATCCCCGCGCGTGCGGGCCGTCGCCAAGCTCGCCAAGCGCAACGCGCGCGACGAGACCGGTCTGTACCTGCTCGAGGGCCCGCAGGCCGTGCGCGAGGGCCTCGAGTACGCGCCCGGCGCGATCGTCGACCTCTTCGTCACGCCCACCGCGCTCGAGCGCCACGGTGACATCCGCACCCTCGCCACCGACGCCGGCGTCGAGGCCGAGTACGTCACCGAGCAGGTGCTCTCGGCCATGGCCGACACCGTCACCCCGCAGGGCGTCCTCGCCGTCGCGCGACAGACGCCCACGTCCGTCCGCGAGATCTTCGCGGGGGAGCCGCGGCTCGTCGCCATCTGCGAGGAGGTGCGCGATCCCGGCAACCTGGGCACGATCATCCGCGCCGCCGACGCCGCCGGAGCCGATGCCGTCATCCTCACCGGCCGCACGGTCGACCCGCACAACCCCAAGGTCGTCCGCTCCACGACCGGATCGCTCTTCCACCTGCCGTACGCGGTGGGCGCGGCCCTCCCCGACGTGATCGAGCGCGCCCACGCCGCCGGGATGACCGTGATCGCCGCCGACGTCAAGGGCGACGACCTCCTGACCGCGCGCGCCGAGGGCGCGCTGGCCGGCCCGACCGCCTGGGTGTTCGGCAACGAGGCCCGGGGGCTCGAGGACGGCGCGCTCGAGCTCGTCGACCGCGCGCTGCGCCTGCCGATCTTCGGCAAGGCCGAGTCGCTCAACCTCGCCACCGCCGCGAGCGTGTGCCTCTACGAGAGCGCGTTCGCCCAGCGCTCCTGACCCCGCGAGCTCGCGCCCTGCGGGTTCGACCGGCGACGCCGTCGTGTTACGTCTCGGTAAAGCGGCTCACGCCAGTTGGCCGAGAGATCGTCTGCCGCCTAGGGTGATCCCATGGCAAGCGACGCATCCACGCCTGCGCCTCCTACGTCGAACATCTCGGTTCGCCGCGGCGAGCCACTGGTCGTGGTCGAGAACGTAAACAAGCACTATGGCGACCTTCACGTGTTGAAGGACATCAACACGACCGTCAACCGCGGCGAGGTGGTCGTCGTCATCGGCCCCTCGGGCTCCGGCAAGTCGACCCTCTGCCGCGCGATCAATCGGCTCGAGACGATCGATTCCGGCCGGATCTCGATCGACGGCAAGGCGCTGCCCGAAGAAGGCAAGGCACTCGCCGAGCTCCGCAGCGACGTGGGGATGGTCTTCCAGTCGTTCAATCTCTTCGCGCACAAGACGGTCCTCGAGAACGTCACGCTGGGCCCCATCAAGGTCCGCGGCATGAAGAAGGCTGAGGCTGAGGCGAAGGCGATGGCGCTCCTCGATCGCGTCGGTGTGGCCAATCAGGCGAACAAGATGCCGAGCCAGCTCTCCGGCGGACAGCAGCAGCGCGTCGCGATCGCCCGGTCGCTCGCGATGAACCCCAAGGTGATCCTCATGGACGAGCCCACGAGCGCGCTCGACCCCGAGATGATCAACGAGGTGCTCGATGTCATGGTGGGCCTCGCCCAGGACGGGATGACGATGATCGTCGTCACCCACGAGATGGGCTTCGCGCGGAAGGCGGCGGATCGCGTGCTTTTCATGGCAGACGGCGCGATCGTCGAGGAGGCCGAGCCGGAGCAGTTCTTCACGAGCCCGCAGTCCGACCGTGCCAAGGACTTCCTGTCGAAGATCCTTACCCACTGAGACCGCCCGATCCACGAGGTCGGACCCGGCGCCGCCTGGCGGCGACACACAGCAAAGGAAAAACCATGAAGCGTATGCGACTCCCGCTCCTGGCACTGGCCGCGGCCGGCGCCCTGGCGCTCACCGCGTGCTCCACCGCCACCGAGGACCCGGGCACCGAGCCCGTCGAGAACCCGGAGTTCGAGGCCGGCACCACCATGGCCGAGCTCGCGGAGGCCGGTGAGATCACCATCGGCACCAAGTTCGACCAGCCGCTGTTCGGCCTGCAGGGCCCGTCGGGCACCCCCGAGGGCTTCGACGTCGAGATCGGCAAGATCATCGCGGCCGAGCTGGGCATCTCCGAGGACAACATCAACTGGGTCGAGACCGTCTCGGCCAACCGCGAGCCGTTCATCGAGAACGGCGAGGTGGACATCGTCGTCGCGACCTACACGATCAACGACGAGCGCAAGGAAGTCATCTCGTTCGCCGGCCCGTACTACATGGCTGGTCAGTCGATCCTCGTGCTCGCAGACAACGACGACATCCAGAGCGAAGAGGACCTCGTCGGTCAGCCGGTGTGCTCGGTGACGGGCTCCACGCCGGCCGCCAACCTCGAGACGCTCGGTGCCGAGGTCGTCGCCACCGACGCCTACGGCAACTGCCTCGAGCCGCTGCGCAGCGGCCAGGTCGTGGCCGTCTCGACGGACAACGTGATCCTCGCGGGCCTCGCCGCCCAGAACGAGGGCGAGTTCAAGGTCGTGGGCGAGCCCTTCACGGAGGAGCCCTATGGCATCGGCCTGGCCAAGGACGACACCGAGTTCCGCATGTGGATCAACGACGTTCTGGAGGAGGCGTACGAGGACGGTCGCTACGAGGAGGCGTGGAACGCCACCGCCGGCACCGTGCTCCCGTATGTCGAGCCGCCGGCAGTCGACCGCTACTGATCGATCCCGCTCAGCTGTGAGCAGGTGCCCCGGGCTCTCAGGAGCCCGGGGCACCGCCCCTGACATCAACGGAAAGGAAGGCGCATGGAGCAGTACCTCTCGCTCTGGCCAGCCTTCATCGACGGTTTCCTCGTCACGCTGCTGCTGCTCGCGGTCGCGGGCATGGCCTCGCTGGTGCTCGGCACGATCATCGCCGCGATGCGCATCTCGCCTATCGCTTCGTTGCGCGGCTTCGCAGCCGTGTGGACCGAGGTGGCGCGCAACACGCCGCTGACGCTCGTCTTCATCTTCTTCGCCTTCGTCATCCCGTTCCTCGGGCTGCGGTGGGACTACCTGCCGCTCGCATTCCTCGCGCTGGCGTACTACACCTCGCCGTTCGTCGCGGAGGCCCTGCGCTCCGGCATCAACGGCGTGCCGGTCGGGCAGGCGGAGGCAGCGCGCAGCATCGGCCTGGGCTTTGCGCAGACGGTCACCCTCGTGGTGCTTCCGCAGGCGTTCCGCATGACGATCCCGCCGCTGATCAATGTCTTCATCGCGCTGACGAAAAACACCTCGGTCGCGGGCGGCTTCTTCATCGTGGAGCTCTTCGCGTCGACGCGTCAGCTCGCCAACGACAACGGGAACATGGTCATCCCGATCCTCGTGACGGCAGCGGCCCTGTATCTCGTGATCACTGTGCCGCTGGGCGTTGCCGCCGGCGCACTCGAGAAGAAGCTGGTGGTGCGACGATGAGCGGTTCGAGCGTCTTGTTCGACGCCCCTGGTCCCCGCGCGCGGGCGCTCTCCCGCACGCTGTCGGTCGTCGCTCTTCTCGCGATCGCGGCTGTGCTTGCCTGGGGGATCGCGATCCTGGCGGCGCCCCGCCAATCGGGCGGCATCACCTTGCCCGGCATGTTCGACGGCAGTCGGTGGGACATCTTCGCCGACCCCGAGGTGTGGACCTTCATTGGCTCCGGCGTTGTGAATACCCTCCGTGCTGCGGCTCTCGCTGCGGTCGGCGCGATCATCCTGGGTGTCGTGTTCTCGCTGCTGCGCAGCGCAACGAACCCGTGGATCCGTGTGCCGATCACGTGGCTCCAGGAGTTCCTCCGCGGCATGCCCGTGCTGCTGATGATGCTCTTCATCCTCCTCGTCGCCTCTACCGGGAGCTTCTGGGCGGTCGTTATCGCGCTCATCCTCTATAACGGCACGCTGATCGGCGAGGCCCTCCGGGCCGGCCTCGTCGCGCTGCCGAAGGGGCAGCGTGAGGCGGCGCTGAGCGTCGGCATGACCACGTTGCAGTCGCGCCTCATCGTCGAGTTCCCACAGGCGTTCCGTCAGATGCTGCCGATCATCGTCGCGCAGCTCGTGGTGCTTCTCAAGGACACCTCGCTCGGCTACATCGTGGCGTACCAGGAGATCATCCGCACGACGATGACGAACCTGAACGCGTTCTATGGCAACCGGTACCTGTTCTCGCTCTTCTTCGTCACGCTGGCGATCTACCTGGTTATGAACCTGAGTCTGTCCTGGTTCGCACGCTGGCTCGCGCGGCGCGGAACGAAGCGCACGGGCAGCCGCGTGGCGAACACGCCGGAGGAACTCGCCGACCCGACGAGTGCGATTGCCATGGTTCAGGCCGATGCGAACGCGACGGCCAAGTCGAGCCACAGCCAGACACCGGGGCCGGGTATGCACCTCTGACCCCTCCCGCACGACGCCCCCGCCGACTCCGGTCCGCGGGGGCGTCGTCGTCGGCGGGGAGGCGCGGGGCGACGAACTAGACTCGACTCTCGTGTCCGATGCACCCGAAATCACGCCAGAGGCCGTCGAGGCCGCGGTCGCGGACGCGCTGGCCGCGATCGCCGCCGCGCCCGACACCGCCGCGCTCAAGGCCGCCCGCTCCGCTCACCAGGGAGAGGGAAGCGCGCTCGCGACGCTCAACGCGCAGATGCGCCACGTCCCCAACGAGAAGAAGGCCGAGTTCGGCAAGCTCGTGGGCTCGGCGCGCGGTCGCGTGAGCCAGGCGCTCGCGGCCCGCGAGGAGGAGCTGGCGCAGGCCGAGCTCGCCGCGCAGCTCGAGGCCGAGCGCATCGACATCACGGCCGTCGCCAGCCGCACGCGCACCGGCGCCCGCCACCCGATGAGCCTGCTCCAGGAGCAGATCAGCGACATCTTCGTCGGCATGGGATGGGAGATCGCGGAGGGCCCCGAGCTCGAACACGAGTGGTTCAACTTCGACGCGCTCAACCTCGACGAGGACCACCCCGCCCGTCAGCTCCAGGACACGTTCTTCGTCGACCCGATCGAGCGGCACCTCGTCATGCGCACGCAGACGAGCCCCGTGCAGATGCGCTCGATGCTCGAGCGCGAGCTGCCGATCTACGTGCTCTCGCCCGGCAAGGTGTACCGCACGGACGAGTTCGACGCGACGCACCTGCCCGTCTTCACCCAGGCCGAGGGCCTCGTGATCGACAAGGGCATCACGATGGCGCACCTCAAGGGCACGCTCGACCACCTCGCCCGCGAGCTGTTCGGGCCGGAGGCCAAGACGCGCCTGCGCACCAACTACTTCCCGTTCACCGAGCCGAGTGCCGAGTTCGACCTGTGGCACCCCACGTTCAAGGGCGGCGCGCGCTGGATCGAGTGGGGCGGATGCGGCATGGTCAACCCCAACGTGCTGCGCGCGGCGGGGATCGACCCGGAGGTCTACAGCGGCTTCGCGTTCGGGATCGGGATCGAGCGGGCCCTGATGTTCCGCTCGGACGTGCAGGACATGCGCGACATGGCCGAGGGCGATGTGCGCTTCAGCGAGCAGTTCGGGATGGTGGTGTGATGCGCGTCCCGCTTTCGTGGCTGCGTGAGTTCGTCGAGGTTCCCCAGGACGCGACGCCCGACGACGTCTTCGCGGCGCTCGTGTCGGTCGGCTTCGAGGAGGAGGAGATCGTCTCCTTCGACCTGACCGGGCCGATCGTCGTCGGCAAGGTGCTCGAGTTCGTCGAAGAGCCGCAGTCCAACGGCAAGACGATCCGCTGGTGCCAGGTCGACGTGGGCGAGGCCCACGGCGGCGTGCGCGGAATCGTGTGCGGCGCGTCCAACTTCGTCCCGGGCGACACCGTCGTCGTGACGCTGCCGGGCGCCGTGCTGCCCGGTCCGTTCCCGATCGCCGCGCGCAAGACCTACGGGCACGTCTCCGACGGCATGATCGCCTCGGCCAAGGAACTCGGGCTCGGCGACGAGCACTCCGGCATCATCCGCCTCGTGGAGTGGGGCGTCGATGCCGAGGTGGGCACCGACGCGATCGCGCTGCTCGGGCTCGACGACGTCGCCGTCGACGTGAACGTGACCCCCGACCGCGGCTACGCGCTGTCGATCCGCGGCCTGGCCCGCGAGTACGCGCTCTCGACCGGCGCGCGGTTCACCGACCCGGGCCTGCGCGAAGATGTCGCGGCGGCCTCCGGCTTCCCCGTGACCGTCCGCGACGACGTGCCGATCCGCGGCAACGTGGGCGCGACGGAGTTCGTCACCCGGGTGGTGCGCGGAGTGGACGCCACGCGCCCGACGCCGCCGTGGATGGTCGCGCGCCTCACGCTCGCGGGCATCCGCTCGATCTCGCTGCTCGTCGACATCACGAACTACGTCATGATCGAGCTGGGCCAGCCGATCCACGGCTACGACCTGGCGACCCTCACCGGCGGCATCACGGTCCGCCGCGCGGCGGAGGGCGAGACGCTCGTCACGCTCGACGGCCAGGAGCGCGCGCTCTTCGCGGAGGACCTGCTCATCGCCGACGAGTCCGGCCCGATCGGGCTCGCCGGCGTCATGGGCGGGGCCGCGACCGAGATGAGCGCCTCGACCACCGACGTGCTCGTCGAGGCGGCGACCTTCGACGCCGTGTCGATCGCCCGCACCGCGCGCCGGCACAAGCTGCCCAGCGAGGCGTCGCGCCGCTTCGAGCGCGGCGTCGACCCGCTCATCGCCCCGGTGGCCGCGCAGCGCGTGGTCGACCTCATGGTGGAGCTCGCCGGCGGCACCGCCGACGCCCTCGGCTCCTCGCTCGGCGCCGTCGTCGAGCGCGAGGCCATCGCGCTGCCCGCCGCGTTCGTGCCGGGGCTGATCGGGGTCGACTACGCCGCCGATCGCATCCGCGAGACGCTCGAGCTCATCGGCTGCACGGTCGAGGACGCCGCCGACGGGTGGACGGTCACGCCGCCGTCGTGGCGCCCCGACCTCACCGACAAGTGGACCCTGGCCGAGGAGGTCGCGCGCGTCGACGATGTCGACAAGGTGCCGTCGATCCTGCCGACGCCGCCCTCGGGCCGCGGCTACACGCCCGCCCAGCAGGGCCGCCGGCGCGTGGCGAACACGCTGGCCGCGATCGGCTTCGTCGAGACGCCCTCGTTCCCGTTCGTCTCGGCCACGCAGAACGACCTCCACGGCTCGGCCACCGGGGAGCCGGTGCCCGGCATCCGGCTCGCCAACGCCCTCGATCAGACCACGCCGTTCCTGCGGCGATCGCTCATCCCCGGCCTGCTGCAGACGGCGCACCGCAACCTGTCGCGCGGCACCACCGATCTGGCCCTGTTCGAGGTCGGCAGCGTGTTTCTGCCCGAGGCGGGCGTCGTCTACGGCACGGACGTCAACCCGCCGCGTGCGCAGAAGCCGAGCGACGAGATGCTCGCGCAGATCGAGGCCTCGGTGCCGCCGCAGCCGCGCCACGTCGCGCTGCTGCTGGCGGGCAACGTCTCGCCGAAGCAGCCGGGCCGCGCGGCCGAGGCCGCGGGCCTCGAGGTGGCCCTCGACGCGATCCGCGCGATCGGGGTCGCCGCCGGCGTGACGATCGACGTCGCCCAGGGCGCGCGCGCCGCGCTGCACCCGGGGCGCACGGGCGTGCTCTCGGTCGACGGTGCGGAGGTCGGCTACGTCGGCGAGCTGCTGCCCCGGGTGGCGGCCGATGCCGACCTGCCCGGCCGCGTCACGGTCGCCGAGCTCGACCTCGACCGTGTGCTCTCCCTGGCGGGGGAGCGGGTCGTGGTGGCCTCGCTGTCGACCTACCCCGCGGCGACCCAGGACGTCTCGCTCGTCGTCGACGCGGCCCTGCCCGCGGCCGAGCTGCGCGCGGCGCTCGTCGAGGGCGCCGGCCCGCTGCTGGAGTCGATCCGGCTCGTGGACGACTACCGCGGCGAGGGCGTGCCCGCCGGCTCCAAGAGCCTGACGTTCGCGCTGCGCTTCCGCGCCGACGACCGCACGCTCACGGCGGCGGAGGCGACGGAGGCGAAGCTCGCCGGCGTCGCGGTCGCCGAGGACCGGTTCGGGGCGAAGATCCGCGACTGAGCCCGATCGGCGCTGGCGGTCTCGCCTCAGGTCGCCCGAGCCGGAACCCTCCGGGCTCGTCGACCGGAGGCGCGCAGCGCCGGAGCGGAGTCGAGGTCGTGGCCCTGTGCCTGGAGGTCTCGACTCGCTGCGCTCGCTCGACCCGTCTCGGCTGCGTTCGCTGCGCTCACTTCGCTCGACGAGCCGTGGTGGCGTTCGGGCGTGGAAGGGTGCTGGTGGCGTCGCCTCAGGTCGCCCGAGCCGGAACCCTCCGGGCTCGTCGACCGGAGGCGGCGAAGCCGCCGGAGCGGAGACGGACCGAGCGGAGCGCGGAGCGCGGAGTCGAGGTCGTGGCCCTGTGCCCGGAACGGAGCGGGCTCAGCGTGAGGGCCAGCGCCAGGGTGGGGCATCGAGCATGCCCTGCCCGGCGATCCGCGTGCCCTCGCCCGACGAGACGAGTTCCACGCCGTCGGCGCCGGCGTCCACGAGGGCCGAGGCCAGCCGCGCGGCGTGCGTCACCACGAGCACCTGCGTGTCGCCGGATGCCTCCCGCACCAGGGCGGCGAGCGGCGCGAGCAGGTCGGGGTGCAGGCTGGACTCGGGCTCGTTGAGCACGAGGAACGGCGCCGGCCGTGCGGGCCGGAGCGCCGCGATCAGCAGCAGGTAGCGCAGCGTGCCGTCCGACAGCTCGGCCGCCTCGAGCGGCCGCAGCAGCCCGCGCTGGCGCATGCGCAGCCGGAACCGGCCGTCCTCGCCCGCATCGATGACGACCCCGGAGCCGGGGAACGCCGCCGAGACGTCGGCCTGCAGATCGATGCCGGCATCCTCCGCCGACGCCCACGCGGCGGCGAGGTCCGCGCCGTCGTGCGCGAGGTGCCGCACGCGCGTGCTGACCTGCGGCTGCCGTGCGGGCGCGTCGCGGTCGGTGCGGAAGTGATCGTAGAAGCGCCACGAGGCCAGCGTGCGGCGCAGCGACAGCAGCTCCTGGCTGGCGTCGGCGTCGGCGACGTCGGTGAGGATCGACTCGTGCGGGGCCAGCGTCGACGGCAGCGAGCGCCACGCGTCCTCACGCACCCGCACGCCGGCGCGACCCCGGTCGACGAAGGTCGTGGCCGGCTTGGCCAACGGCCCGGCGAACACCTGCTCGCGCTTGATCTCGGCATCGCGCACGAACAGCGAGCGCGAATCGATCTGCGGCAGCCCGAGATCGACGAGGTAGCCGAGCTCGTCAGCCGCGAAGCCGAGCCTCAGCGACACCGGCCTGCGGCGCACCGTCCCGGTCTGCGCGCCGGGCACCTCCGGCCCGGCCCAGAGGGCCGACGCCAGGCCGCCCTCCGCGGCCAGCGTCGCGATCGTCGACCCGCCGGCCGCCGCGGCGAGGAGCCGCAGCGAGCGGTACAGGCTGCTCTTGCCCGTGCCGTTGCCGCCGGTGACGACCGTGGTGCGCCCGAGGGGCACGACGAGATCCACGAGCGATCGGTATCCGGCGACGGCGAGGGTGGTGATCACGCGCCCATCCTGCCGCGAACCGGCGACATCCGGCCGGTCAGCGCCGACCGTGCGCGCCGCGCAGCGGCACGAAGCGCACCGCGCCCAGGTCCTCGCGCTCCTCGCGCTCGCCGCGGCGGGTCACGCGCAGCAGGCGCTGCCAGCCGGCGTGGCGCTCCACGGGCAGCACGATGCGCCCGCCGTCCGCGAGCTGGGCGAGCCAGGGCGGCGGGATCTCCGCGCCTGCGGCGGCCGCGAGGATCGCGTCGAAGGGCGCCCGCGCGGGCAGGCCGAGCGAGCCGTCGGCCGTGACGACCGTCACGTGCGCGAACCCCGCGCGCGGGAGCGCCTCGCGCGCCCGCCCCGCGAGCTCGGGCACGAGCTCCACCGACCACACCTCCGCGCCCATCGCGGCGTACACGGCGGCGGCGTAGCCGGACCCGGTGCCGACGTCGAGCACGCGATCGCCGGGGGAGAGGCGCGCCGCCTCCGCCGTGAGGGCCACGATGTACGGCTGCGAGATCGTCTGGCCGTGCCCGATCGGCAGGGGCGCATCGGCGTAGGCCTCGCCGGCGAGGTGATCGGGCACGAACAGCTCCCGCGGCACGCGTGCCATCGCGTCCAGCACGCGCGCGTCGCGGATGCCGCGCGCCCGCAGGTGCCGGTCGATCATCCGCGCCCGCGCCCGCGCCGCCGCGTGCGGCGAGGACGCCGTCGGCGAGAACCCCGTCATGAGCACACCCCGCGATCCACGGTACGCGCGGCGTCGCGTCGGGAACAGGCGCCGTGCTAGCCTGCCGCACATGACCTCGACCGCGATGGATGTGCCGCTCGTTCCGAGCCGCACCGTCGCGCTCCGACGTCCGCGCGCCCGCCGAATCTAGGCGGCCCGCGACGTTCCGGCGTGTCCGGGGGAGCGGTGCCGCCCGTGATCAGGCACCCATTCCCACGGACATAAGGTAGAAGTCATGACCTATTCGGTCGCCGTCTCCGGCGCATCTGGCTACGCGGGCGGGGAGATCCTGCGCCTGCTGGCCGATCATCCCGACATCGAGATCCGCACCGTCACGGCCCACTCGCACGCGGGCGATCCGCTCATCGCCCACCAGCCGCACCTGCGCTCGCTGCGCCACCTGCAGCTGCAGCCGACCACCCCGGAGGTCCTCGCCGGCCACGACGTCGTCTTCCTCGCGCTGCCGCACGGGCAGTCGGGTCAGTACACCGACGCGCTCGGCGACGCGGCGCTCGTGATCGACGCCGGCGCCGACCACCGCCTCACCGCCCGGGCCGACTGGGACGCGTTCTACGGCGGCGACTTCCACGAGCCGTGGGCGTACGGCGTGCCCGAGCTGCTCGTCGACGGCGGCAAGCAGCGCGAGAGGCTGCGCGGCGCGACGCGCATCGCGGCCCCCGGCTGCAACGCCTCGACGGTGTCGCTGAGCCTCGCCCCCGGCGTGGCCGCGGGCGTCATCGACGCGGGCGACATCGTGAGCGTGCTCGCCGTGGGCCCCTCGGGCGCGGGCAAGAGCCTCAAGCCGCACCTGCTGGGCAGCGAGATCCTCGGCACCGCCAACCCGTACGCCGTCGGCGGCAGCCACCGGCACATCCCCGAGATCCAGCAGGCGCTGCGCGCCGCCGGCGCCGCGGACCCGCGCATCTCGTTCACGCCCGTGATCGTCCCCATGGCCCGCGGCATCCTCGCCACGAGCACCGCGCCGATCGCGGCCGGAGCGACGGACGCGCAGATCCGCGACGCGTGGGAGGCCGCGTACGGCGACGAGACCTTCGTGCAGCTGCTCCCGGAGGGCCAGATGCCCCGCACGGCCGACGTGCTCGGCGCCAACACGGCGCTGATGGGGCTCGCGATCGATCGCGCGGCGGGCCGCGTCGTCGTCGTCACGGCGGTCGACAACCTCACCAAGGGGACCGCGGGCGCCGCGATCCAGTCCATGAACCTCGCGCTGGGCCTGCCGGAAGGCACCGCGCTCTCAGTGAACGGAGTGGCGCCGTGAGCGTGACCGCCCCCGCAGGATTCGAGGCGACCGGAGTCGCGGCCGGACTGAAGTCGACGGGCAAGCCCGACGTCGCCGTCGTGGTCAACCGCGGCCCGCTCAAGACGGGCGCGGCGGTGTTCACGAGCAACCGCGCCAAGGCCAACCCGATCCTGTGGTCGCAGCAGGCCATCGCGGACGGCGCCGTCGAGGCGATCGTGCTCAACTCGGGCGGCGCCAACTGCTTCACGGGTTCGTTCGGCTTCCAGACCACGCACCAGACCGCCGAGAAGGCGGCCGAGCTCCTGGGCGTCAGCGCCGGCGATGTGCTCGTGTGCTCGACCGGGCTGATCGGCACGGGCGACGAGGCCTTCCGCGCCAAGGTGCTCGCGGGCACCGAGACCGCGATCGCGCAGCTGAGCGCCGACGGCGGCCCCGCCGCGGCGGAGGCGATCATGACGACCGACACCGTGCCCAAGACCGCGACGTTCGCGGGCGACGGCTGGACGATCGGCGGCATGGCGAAGGGCGCGGGCATGCTCGCGCCGGCGCTGGCCACGATGCTCGTCGTGCTGACCACCGATGCCGTGCTCACGCCGGAGCAGGCCGACGCGCACCTGCGCGCGGCCACCCGGGTGACGTTCGATCGCCTCGACTCCGACGGCGCGATGTCGACCAACGACCAGGTCACCCTCCTCGCGAGCGGCGCCTCGGGGGTCGAGCCGGAGCCGGAGGCGTTCCGCGCCGCGCTCACCGACGTGTGCCGGGATCTCGCCACGCAGCTCATGGCCGACGCGGAGGGAGCCAGCCACGAGATCTCGATCCACGTGCGCGGGGCAGCCACCGAGGACGACGCCGTCGAGGTGGGCCGCGCGCTGGCCCGCAACAGCCTCTTCAAGACCGCGATCTTCGGCAACGACCCCAACTGGGGGCGCGTGCTCGCCGCGATCGGCACGACGAGCGCCGAGTTCGACCCCTACAACGTGGACGTCTGGATGAACGGCGTGCGCGTGTGCACGCAGGGCGGTCCCGACCGTCCGCGCGAGGAGGTCGACCTCACGCCGCGGGCCACGACCATCGAGATCGACCTGTTCTCGGGCGAGGAGACGGCGACCATCATGACGAACGACCTCACCCACGCGTACGTCCACGAGAACAGCGCCTACAGCTCATGAGCGAGATCGATCTCCAGCAGACCACGCCCGAGCAGGCGGCCTTCAAGGCGACCACGCTCATCGAGTCGCTGCCGTGGCTCAAGCAGTTCCGCGACCAGATCGTCGTCGTCAAGTACGGCGGCAACGCGATGATCAGCGAGGAGCTGCAGGACGCCTTCGCGGAGGACATCGCCTACCTGCGCTACGTGGGCATCAAGCCCGTGGTCGTGCACGGCGGCGGCCCGCAGATCTCGAACATGCTCGATCGCCTCGCCATCCCGAGCGAGTTCAAGGGCGGCTACCGCGTCACCTCGACCGAGGCGATCTCGGTGGTGCGGATGGTGCTGACGGGCCAGATCAACCCGCAGCTCGTGGCGAAGATCAACTCGCACGGCCCCTTCGCCGTGGGCCTGTCCGGCGAGGACGCGGCCCTGTTCGGCGGCCGCCGCCGCGGCGTCGTGATCGACGGCGTCGAGGAGAGCCTCGGCCGCGTGGGCGACGTGGTGCAGGTGGATCCGACGCCGGTGATCGATCACCTCAAGGCCGATCGCATCCCCGTCGTCGCCGGCGTGGCCCCCGACCTCGATCGCCCCGGGCAGACGCTCAACATCAACGCGGACGCCGCGGCCTCCGCGCTCGCGCGGGCGCTGGGGGCCAAGAAGCTCGTCATCCTCACCGACGTGCCGGGGCTCTACGCCGACTGGCCGCGCCGCGACTCGCTCGTCTCGCACCTGCGGGCGGCCGAGCTGCGCGAGCTCATGCCGAAGCTCGAGTCGGGGATGATCCCCAAGATGCAGGCCTGCCTCGACGCGGTCGAGGGTGGGGTCGAGAAGGCGTCGATCATCGACGGGCGGGTGCCGCACTCGGTGCTCGTGGAACTGTTCACCAGTGAGGGAATCGGAACGGAGGTCGTGGCATGAGCAGCAGCATCGAATGGAAGGTGGCCGCCGAGCGCGACCTCATGAACCTCGGGAGCCGTCCGCGACTGTTCGTGCGGGGCGAGGGGTCCCACCTGTGGGACGACGAGGGCACCCGCTACCTCGACTTCCTCGGCGGCATCGCGGTGAACTGCCTCGGGCACGCCCACCCCGTGTTCGTCGAGGCGGTCTCGCGCCAGGCCGCGACCCTCGCGCACGTGTCGAACCTCTACACGTCCGAGCCGCAGCTCGCGCTCGCCGCGCGGCTGAAGCGCCTCGCCGGCACGGGCGAGCAGGGCCGGGTGTTCCTGGCCAACTCCGGCAGCGAGGCCAACGAGTCGGCGATCAAGCTCGCGCGGCTGCACGGCAACCCGCGCGGCGCGCAGACGATCCTCTGCCTCGAGGGCGCGTTCCACGGCCGCACCACGGGCGCGCTGTCGCTCACGCCCAAGGCCGCCTACCAGGATCCCTTCGCGCCGCTGCTGCCGGGCGCGAAGGCGATCCCCGTCACGATCGAGGCGCTCGAGGCCGCGTTCGCGGAGGGCGGCGTGGCGGCCATCGTGATCGAGCCGATCCAGGGCGAGGCCGGCGTGCGCGAGCTGCCCGAGCGCTTCCTCGCCCGGGCGCGCGAGCTCGCGACCGCGCACGACGCGCTGCTCATCCTCGACGAGGTGCAGACCGGCTCGGGGCGCACGGGGCGGTGGTTCGCCTTCCAGCACACCGACGTCGTGCCCGACGCGGTGACCTTCGCCAAGGGCGTCGCCGCCGGCTTCCCGCTCGGCGGGCTGATCACGTTCGGCGCGGCGAGCGAGCTGTTCTCGCCCGGCACGCACAACTCCACGTTCGGCGGCAACCCGCTCGCCAGCCACGTCGCCGACGCGGTGCTGGGCTTCATCGAGAGCGAGGACCTGCTGGCCAACGTGACCGCCCGCGGCGACCAGCTGCGCGCCGCGGTCGCGGAGTACCCGATCGTCTCGGGCACGCGCGGCGCCGGCCTGCTCATCGGCGTGACGCTCGAGGAGCCGGTCGCGCCGCAGGTCGCCGCCGCGGCGCTCGAGCGCGGCCTGATCGTCAACGCCCCGGCGGCCGACGTGATCCGCCTCGCGCCGGCCTACACGATCGGCGACGCCGAGATCGACGAGTTCCTCAACCTCTTCCGCGAGGCGCTCGCCGCCGTCGCGCAGACCCAGGAGATCCCCGCATGACTCGCCACTTCCTGCGCGACGACAGCATCACCCCGGCCGAGCAGGCCGAGATCCTCGATCTCGCCGCGCAGCTGAAGGCCGACCGGTGGTCGCAGCGCCCGCTCGAGGGCCCGCAGACCGTGGCGGTGATCTTCGACAAGTCGTCCACCCGCACCCGGGTGTCGTTCGCGGTCGGGATCGCCGATCTCGGT
The DNA here is from genome assembly GCF_004564075.1 of Microbacterium sediminis. Lineage (NCBI taxonomy): Bacteria > Bacillati > Actinomycetota > Actinomycetes > Micrococcales > Microbacteriaceae > Microbacterium > Microbacterium sediminis. The sequence continues at coordinate 1,938,221 of NZ_CP038256.1, read as the reverse complement.
GGCACGCCGCTGATCATCTCCACCGCCAGCAGTCAGCTCGGCGGCAAGGAGACGCCGGCCGACACCGCGCGGGTGCTCGAGCGCCAGGTCGCCGCGATCGTGTGGCGCACCTACGCGCAGGCCGGGCTCGAGGAGATGGCCGAGGGCACCCGCGTGCCGGTCATCAACGCGCTCTCCGACGACTTCCACCCCTGCCAGCTGCTGGCCGACCTGCTCACGATCCGCGAGCACAAGGGCGAGCTGAAGGGGCTGACGCTGTCGTTCTTCGGCGACGGGCGCAGCAACATGGCCCACTCGTACGCGCTGGCCGGCGCGATGGCCGGCATGCACGTGCGCGTGGCCTCGCCCGAGGACTACGCGCCCCGCGAGGACGTGGTCGCCGACGCCGACCGGATCGCCGCCGAGACGGGCGGCTCCGTCACGCTCTACACCGACCCCCTCGAGGCCGCCGCGGGGGCAGACGTGGTCGTCACCGACACGTGGGTCTCGATGGGCAAGGAGGAGGAGAAGCTCGCTCGCCTGCGCGACCTCGGCGCCTACAAGGTGACCCAGGAGACGATGTCGGTCGCCGATCCCGCCGCGATCTTCATCCACTGCCTCCCCGCCGATCGCGGGTACGAGGTCGACGCCGACGTGATCGACGGGCCGCAGAGCGTGATCTGGGACGAGGCGGAGAACCGCCTGCACGCGCAGAAGGCCCTGCTCGTCTGGCTGCTGCGGCAGCAGTGACATGACGATCGACGGCGCCGCCTCGCCCCGCACGGGGGAGCCGGCGCCGTCGCGTCTCGCCGCGCGATGGCGGCGCTTCGACGGGCCCGGGCGCGAGGCGGGCGTCGACCTCGCCCGCGGGATCGCCGTGGTCGGCATGTTCGCCGCGCATCTGCTCACGACGCCCGCGCTCGTGTGGCGCGACCCGGGCAGCTGGCTCGGCCTGGTCGACGGTCGCTCGTCCATCCTGTTCGCCACGCTGGCCGGCGTCTCGCTCGCCCTCACGACCGGGGGATGGCGCGGTGCCGACGGCACAGACCTCACGCTCGCCCGCGGCCGCATCGCGCTGCGCGCCGTGTGCATCTGGGCCTGGGGACTGCTGCTGATCAGCCTCGCGACGCCGGTCATCGTGATCCTGCCCGCCTACGCGATCCTGTTCCTCCTCGCGCTGCCCGCGCTGCGCTGGCGCGCCACGCGGCTCTTCGTCGTCGCGGCGGCGATCGGGGTCGTCGTGCCGTTCGCGATCGCGTGGCTGAACACCCTGCCGATGTGGCAGACGCCCGGCGGCGAGGTCGCGGCCGACGCGATCGGCTGGAACTACCCGTTCCCGCTGTGGGCGGCGTTCGTGGCGGCCGGCCTGGGCATCGGGCGGCTGCGCCTGTCGATGCCGCTGACGGCGGCGCTCCTGCTCGCCGCCGGCACCGTGCTGGCGGCCGTCGGGTACGGGCTGTTCGGGCGCTGGGCCGCCCCCGCCGGCCCGTGGCACGCGCTCTCGGCCGAACCGCACTCGAGCGGCGTGGGCGAGGCGATCGGATCGGGCGGGTTCGCGATCGCGGTGATCGCCGCGTGCGTGCTGCTGTGCGCGACGCCGCTGCGGTGGCTCGCGATCCCGCTGCGCGCCGTCGGGGCGATGCCGCTGACCGCCTACTCCGCGCAGCTCATCGCCTGGGCGCTGCTGCAGCCCGACCCCGGGGCCACGGGCAGCGACCTCCTCGCGTTCCGGGCGCTCGAGCCGTTCTGGCCGATGACGGTGGCGACGCTCGTCGGCTGCACCGCCTGGACCCTGCTGGTCGGGCGCGGGCCGCTCGAGTCCGGGATCTCCTGGCTCGCCCGGCGCCTCACCCCGCCGCACGAGCGCTCGCGGCTCACACCGTAGGCTGGACCCGTGAGCACGAGCGGACACGGCACGAACGAGGGAGCCCTCTGGGGCGCACGATTCGCGAGCGGTCCGTCGCCCGAGCTGCAGGAGCTGAGCCGCTCGACCCACTTCGACTGGGCCCTGGCGCTCTACGACATCCGCGGCTCTCACGCCCACGCGACGGCGCTGGCCGCGGCCGGCTACCTCACCGACGACGAGGCCCGGCGCATGCACGAGGGCCTCGACGCCCTCGCCGCCCGCGTCCAGGACGGCACGCTGCGCCCCCGGCCCACCGACGAGGACGTCCACGGCGCGCTCGAAGCGGCGCTCATCGACGAGGTGGGTGCCGATCTCGGCGGGCGCCTGCGCGCCGGGCGCAGCCGCAACGATCAGATCGCCACCCTGGTGCGGATGTACCTCATCGACCACGCCCAGGTCATCGCGAAGGAGCTGCTCGCCCTCGTCGACGCGCTCGTGGCGCAGGCCGAGGCCCACCCCGGCGCGATCCTGCCCGGCCGCACGCACCTGCAGCACGCGCAGCCGGTGCTGCTGGCGCACCACCTGCAGGCCCACGCCTGGCCCCTCGTGCGCGATCTCGAGCGTCTGCGCGACTGGCGCGCCCGCGCCGGCGTCTCGCCGTACGGCGGGGGAGCGCTCGCCGGATCCACCCTCGGGCTCGACCCGCAGCTCGTGGCCGACGAGCTCGGCCTCGACCGCCCGTCGGAGAACTCGCTCGACGGCACCGCCGCCCGCGACGTGGTGGCGGAGTTCGCCTACATCGCGGCGCAGATCGGCATCGACGTCTCGCGCCTGGCCGAGGAGATCATCCTCTGGAACACGCGCGAGTTCGGCTTCGTCACGCTCGACGACGGCTACTCGACCGGCTCGAGCATCATGCCGCAGAAGAAGAACCCCGACATCGCCGAGCTCGCGCGCGGCAAGTCGGGGCGCCTCATCGGCAACCTCACCGGACTGCTGGCCACGCTCAAGGCGCTCCCGCTCGCGTACAACCGCGATCTGCAGGAGGACAAGGAGCCGGTCTTCGACTCGGTCGCCACCCTCGAGGTGCTGCTGCCGGCCTTCACCGGCATGGTCGCCACGATGCGGTTCGACACGGATCGGATGGCGGAGCTCGCGCCGCAGGGCTTCTCGCTCGCGACCGACGTGGCCGAGTGGCTCGTCAAGCGCCGCGTGCCGTTCCGCGACGCGCACGAGATCTCGGGCGCGCTCGTCCGCGCGTGCGAGGAGCGGGGCATCGGGCTCGAGGACGCCGACGACGAGCTGCTCGCGTCGGTGTCGGAGCAGCTGACCCCCGAGGTCCGCGAGGTGCTCACGATCGACGGCTCGGTCGCCTCGCGCTCGGGCGTGGGCGGCACCGCCCCGGAGCGCGTCGCCGAGCAGCGAGCCGAGCTCGTGGCCCGCGCGCAGCGCGCCGCGCACGCCCTCGGGCTGTGATCCCGGCTCGTCCGGCCCTTTAGGCTGGACGGGTGACCGCAGTGACCCCCGTCGCCGTGCAGGCGAACGACCCGACGTTCGAGAACGTCTTCGACGAGCTGGTGTGGCGTGGCCTCGTCCACGTGTCGACCGACCAGGAGGCTCTGCGCGAGCTCCTCGGCGGCGACCCGATCGTCTACTACTGCGGCTTCGATCCCACCGCGCCGAGCCTGCACCTGGGCAACCTCGTCCAGTTGCTGACGATGCGCCGCCTGCAGCTCGCGGGGCACCGTCCGCTCGGGCTCGTGGGCGGCGCCACCGGTCTGATCGGCGATCCCAAGCCGACGGCTGAGCGCACCCTCAACGACGCCGAGACGGTGGCGGGATGGGTGGCGCGCCTGCGCACCCAGGTCGAGCGCTTCCTCAGCTTCGAGGGCGAGAACGCCGCGCGGATCGTGAACAACCTCGACTGGACCGCGCCGATGAGCGCGATCGACTTCCTCCGCGACATCGGCAAGCACTTCCGCGTGGGCACGATGCTCAAGAAGGACTCGGTGAGCGCGCGGCTCAACTCGGAGACGGGGATCAGCTACACCGAGTTCAGCTACCAGATCCTCCAGGGCATGGACTTCCTGCAGCTGTACCGCGAGTACGGGTGCGTGCTGCAGACCGGCGGATCCGACCAGTGGGGCAACCTCACGAGCGGCACCGACCTCGTCCATCGCGTCGAGGGGACCTCGGTGCACGCGATCGGCACCCCGCTCATCACCGACGCCGACGGCAAGAAGTTCGGCAAGAGCGAGGGCAACGCGATCTGGCTCGACGCCGAGATGTGCAGCCCGTACGCGATGTATCAGTTCTGGCTCAATGCCGACGACGCGATCGTCGTGACGCTGCTGAAGGTGTTCACGTTCCTCACGCGCGCCGAGATCGAGGAGCTCGCGCAGCAGGTCGAGACCGAGCCGTTCCGGCGGGCGGCGCAGAAGCGCCTGGCGCTCGAGGTGACCGCGACCGTGCACGGCATCGACGCGGCCGAGAAGGCGATCGCCGCGTCGGAGGCACTGTTCGGCAAGGGCGATCTCGCGGCACTCGACGCCGGCACGCTCGCCTCGGCCCTGCGGGAGCTGCCGAACGCGACGCTCGTCCCCGGCACGCCCGTGCTGCAGGCGCTCGTCGAGACGGGCCTCGTCGCGTCGCTGTCGGAGGCGCGCCGGGCGATCGCCCAGGGCGGCGTGACCCTCGACGGCGCCAAGGTCGAGTCGGAGGACGCGACGATCACGGGCGGCCTGCCCGGGGGAGTGTCGGTTCTCCGCCGCGGCAAGAAGGCGCTCGCGGGCATCTTCGTCGCGGGCTGACGGCGGTCCGCGGCCCGGGATCGCGCGCGACACGCCGTCACGCCGCCCCGATTTGCCGAGGCCCCGCGATCCGCGTAATGTATTCCCTTGTCGCCGCCAAGCGGTGAGGTTGAGCCGGAAGGTTCCCACCCCAAGCAAGCGACACCCCTTCTGAAGAGCGGCTCTTGAGCTGCGCGGTCGAGAGACCTAGGATGGGGCTTCTCACTCCCGAGAGACGGTCCGAGCGACACAGCGTGTCGGTTTGACAAGTCGGGAGAGAGAGATAAGATAGTGAAGTTGCCCCGGAGGGCCACGGCGGGAGTCGTGGGGCTGGGTGCGTCCGATCCTTGAGAACTCAACAGCGTGCACTTGTCAAATGCCAAATAACCTCGTCGGCTGACTTTGGTCAGTCGTGAGATTCCTTTGGATCAATTTTTGGAAGTCAGTTTTGACATCCTTTTTTGGTCATGATTGAACTCGCTGCAGCAGTGATCGTTTTCCCGGTCGTGTTGTGGCTTTCGTTTTTTACGGAGAGTTTGATCCTGGCTCAGGATGAACGCTGGCGGCGTGCTTAACACATGCAAGTCGAACGGTGAAGCTCCAGCTTGCTGGAGTGGATCAGTGGCGAACGGGTGAGTAACACGTGAGCAACCTGCCCCTGACTCTGGGATAACAGTCGGAAACGACTGCTAATACCGGATACGCACCGCGGAGGCATCTCCTGTGGTGGGAAAGATTTTTCGGTTGGGGATGGGCTCGCGGCCTATCAGCTTGTTGGTGAGGTAATGGCTCACCAAGGCGTCGACGGGTAGCCGGCCTGAGAGGGTGACCGGCCACACTGGGACTGAGACACGGCCCAGACTCCTACGGGAGGCAGCAGTGGGGAATATTGCACAATGGGCGAAAGCCTGATGCAGCAACGCCGCGTGAGGGATGACGGCCTTCGGGTTGTAAACCTCTTTTAGCAGGGAAGAAGCGAAAGTGACGGTACCTGCAGAAAAAGCGCCGGCTAACTACGTGCCAGCAGCCGCGGTAATACGTAGGGCGCAAGCGTTATCCGGAATTATTGGGCGTAAAGAGCTCGTAGGCGGTTTGTCGCGTCTGCTGTGAAAACTGGAGGCTCAACCTCCAGCCTGCAGTGGGTACGGGCAGACTAGAGTGCGGTAGGGGAGATTGGAATTCCTGGTGTAGCGGTGGAATGCGCAGATATCAGGAGGAACACCGATGGCGAAGGCAGATCTCTGGGCCGTAACTGACGCTGAGGAGCGAAAGGGTGGGGAGCAAACAGGCTTAGATACCCTGGTAGTCCACCCCGTAAACGTTGGGAACTAGTTGTGGGGGCCTTTCCACGGTCTCCGTGACGCAGCTAACGCATTAAGTTCCCCGCCTGGGGAGTACGGCCGCAAGGCTAAAACTCAAAGGAATTGACGGGGACCCGCACAAGCGGCGGAGCATGCGGATTAATTCGATGCAACGCGAAGAACCTTACCAAGGCTTGACATATACGAGAACGGGCTAGAAATAGTCAACTCTTTGGACACTCGTATACAGGTGGTGCATGGTTGTCGTCAGCTCGTGTCGTGAGATGTTGGGTTAAGTCCCGCAACGAGCGCAACCCTCGTTCTCTGTTGCCAGCACGTAATGGTGGGAACTCAGGGGATACTGCCGGGGTCAACTCGGAGGAAGGTGGGGATGACGTCAAATCATCATGCCCCTTATGTCTTGGGCTTCACGCATGCTACAATGGCCGGTACAAAGGGCTGCAATACCGTGAGGTGGAGCGAATCCCAAAAAGCCGGTCCCAGTTCGGATTGAGGTCTGCAACTCGACCTCATGAAGTCGGAGTCGCTAGTAATCGCAGATCAGCAACGCTGCGGTGAATACGTTCCCGGGTCTTGTACACACCGCCCGTCAAGTCATGAAAGTCGGTAACACCTGAAGCCGGTGGCCTAACCCTTGTGGAGGGAGCCGTCGAAGGTGGGATCGGTAATTAGGACTAAGTCGTAACAAGGTAGCCGTACCGGAAGGTGCGGCTGGATCACCTCCTTTCTAAGGAGCATCTGGCACTCTTCGGGTGTCCAGGCGCCGGATCATCACCGAATGTGTGATGCCGGTTAGCTCATGGGTGGAACATTTGACATGCCGTCAGCGCAGCTGGCTGGCTCTAGTACGTCGCTTCGGTGGCTGGAACGGGTTGGTTGGTGAGCGGGGCGGCTGCACGCTGTTGGGTCCTGAAGGACCGGGCACATGACCTTTGGGTTGTGTGTGCGCCTCCTTCGGATGGACCTATCTTGAAGCCGTGTTTCGGTGGATGGGTGGGTGCCGCCCGTACTTTGAGAACTACACAGTGGACGCGAGCATCTTAAAGAAGCGAACATAGACATTTTTGTTTATGGCTCATGCGATTTTGTAAGTCTTTAAGAGCAAACGGTGGATGCCTTGGCATCTGGAGCCGAAGAAGGACGTAGCAATCTGCGATAAGCCTCGGGGAGCTGATAAGCGAGCTTTGATCCGTGGATGTCCGAATGGGGAAACCCCGCCAGGCGCACTTGTGTGACCTGGTGACTCCCGCCTGAATATATAGGGCGGGTAGAGGGAACGTGGGGAAGTGAAACATCTCAGTACCCACAGGAAGAGAAAACAACCGTGATTCCGTGAGTAGTGGCGAGCGAAAGCGGAAGAGGCTAAACCGGGTGTGTGTGATAGCCGGCAGGCGTTGCATGCCCGGGGTTGCGGGACCCACTTGAACCTTCTGCCGAGGGTTCGACGTGACAGAAGCGTGTAGACGAACGGTCTTGAATGGCCGGCCAGAGAAGGTGCCAGCCCTGTAGTCGAAATGCGTGTTCTGGCGTAGTGGGGATCCCAAGTAGCACGGGGCCCGAGAAATCCCGTGTGAATCTGTCAGGACCACCTGATAAGCCTAAATACTCCCAGATGACCGATAGCGGACAAGTACCGTGAGGGAAAGGTGAAAAGTACCCCGGGAGGGGAGTGAAATAGTACCTGAAACCGTTTGCTTACAAACCGTCGGAGCCACCCTGGTTGTGGTGACGGCGTGCCTTTTGAAGAATGAGCCTGCGAGTTAGTGATACGTGGCGAGGTTAACCCGTGTGGGGAAGCCGTAGCGAAAGCGAGTCTGAATAGGGCGATTCAGTCGCGTGTCCTAGACCCGAAGCGAAGTGATCTATCCATGGCCAGGTTGAAGCGACGGTAAGACGTCGTGGAGGACCGAACCCACTTAGGTTGAAAACTGAGGGGATGAGCTGTGGATAGGGGTGAAAGGCCAATCAAACTTCGTGATAGCTGGTTCTCTCCGAAATGCATTTAGGTGCAGCGTTGCGTGTTTCTTGCCGGAGGTAGAGCTACTGGATGGCCGATGGGCCTCACCAGGTTACTGACGTCAGCCAAACTCCGAATGCCGGTAAGTGAGAGCGCAGCAGTGAGACTGTGGGGGATAAGCTTCATAGTCGAGAGGGAAACAACCCAGATCGCCAACTAAGGTCCCAAAGCGTGTGCTAAGTGGGAAAGGATGTGGAGTTGCTTAGACAACCAGGAGGTTGGCTTAGAAGCAGCCACCCTTGAAAGAGTGCGTAATAGCTCACTGGTCAAGTGATTCCGCGCCGACAATGTAACGGGGCTCAAGCACACCACCGAAGTTGCGGCATTGACACTTTTGGTAGGCCTTCGTGGTCCAGCCGTGTTGATGGGTAGGAGAGCGTCGTGTGGCCAGCGAAGCGGCGGAGTGATCCAGCCGTGGAGGCCACACGAGTGAGAATGCAGGCATGAGTAGCGAATGACGTGTGAGAAACACGTCCTCCGAAAGACCAAGGGTTCCAGGGTCAAGCTAATCTTCCCTGGGTAAGTCGGGACCTAAGGCGAGGCCGACAGGCGTAGTCGATGGACAACGGGTTGATATTCCCGTACCGGCGAAGAACCGCCCAAGCCAATCCAGTGGTGCTAAGCGCCCGAATCCATCCACCGTCACCTTCGGGTGACACCGGGTGGCCTAGCGCGCGACCCCATGCTGGTGCGGTTAGCGTATTAACAGGTGTGACGCAGGAAGGTAGCCCAAGCCAGGCGATGGTTGTCCTGGTGCAAGTGCGTAGGCCGAGAGGTAGGCAAATCCGCCTCTCATACAGGCTGAGACACGATGCGGATAAAAAGTGGGTGATCCTCTGCTGCCAAGAAAAGCATCGACGCGAGGTTCCAGCCGCCCGTACCCCAAACCGACTCAGGTGGTCAGGTAGAGAATACCAAGGAGATCGAGATAATCGTGGTTAAGGAACTCGGCAAAATGCCCCCGTAACTTCGGGAGAAGGGGGGCCCAGCGCGTATTAGGACTTGCTCCGAAAGCGTGTGTGGGCCGCAGAGACCAGTGGGTAGCGACTGTTTATTAAAAACACAGGTCCGTGCCAAGTCGCAAGACGATGTATACGGACTGACGCCTGCCCGGTGCCGGAAGGTTAAGAGGATGGGTTAGCCGCAAGGCGAAGCTCGGAATTTAAGCCCCGGTAAACGGCGGTGGTAACTATAACCATCCTAAGGTAGCGAAATTCCTTGTCGGGTAAGTTCCGACCTGCACGAATGGCGTAACGACTTCCCAACTGTCTCAACCACGAACTCGGCGAAATTGCATTACGAGTAAAGATGCTCGTTACGCGCAGCAGGACGGAAAGACCCCGTGACCTTTACTACAGCTTGGTATTGGTGTTCGGTGTGGCTTGTGTAGGATAGGTGGGAGACTGTGAAGCAGACACGCCAGTGTTTGTGGAGTCGTTGTTGAAATACCACTCTGGTCACTCTGGATGTCTAACTTCGAACCGTAATCCGGTTCAGGGACAGTGCCTGGTGGGTAGTTTAACTGGGGCGGTTGCCTCCCAAAGAGTAACGGAGGCGCCCAAAGGTTCCCTCAACCTGGTTGGCAATCAGGTGGCGAGTGTAAGTGCACAAGGGAGCTTGACTGTGAGACTGACAGGTCGAGCAGGGACGAAAGTCGGGACTAGTGATCCGGCAGTGGCTTGTGGAAGCGCTGTCGCTCAACGGATAAAAGGTACCTCGGGGATAACAGGCTGATCTTGCCCAAGAGTCCATATCGACGGCATGGTTTGGCACCTCGATGTCGGCTCGTCGCATCCTGGGGCTGGAGTAGGTCCCAAGGGTTGGGCTGTTCGCCCATTAAAGCGGTACGCGAGCTGGGTTTAGAACGTCGTGAGACAGTTCGGTCCCTATCCGCTGCGCGCGTAGGAAGTTTGAGAGGATCTGACCCTAGTACGAGAGGACCGGGTTGGACGAACCTCTGGTGTGACAGTTGTCCTGCCAAGGGCACCGCTGTTTGGCTACGTTCGGGATGGATAACCGCTGAAAGCATCTAAGCGGGAAGCCGGCCTCAAGATGAGACTTCCATGCCCCTTGCGGGCGAGAGGCTCCCAGCAGACTACTGGGTTGATAGGCCAGACGTGGAAGCACAGCAATGTGTGTAGCTGACTGGTACTAATAAGCCGACGACTTACAACTTCTTCTTTCCGAGAGATAACTCGCGTCCACTATGTGGTTCCCGATGTACGGGCAACCACACCAACACGAATCGTGTTGATGTGCTGAAACATCGAAAGAGTTTCGGCGGTCATAGCGAGAGGGAAACGCCCGGTCACATTCCGAACCCGGAAGCTAAGCCTCTCAGCGCCGATGGTACTGCAAGGGGGACCTTGTGGGAGAGTAGGACACCGCCGGACACCACTTCACGAAAGGCCGCCCAACGCAGGGCGGCCTTTCGTCGTTTACACGACACTTCACAATCCAATAGCGGTACGGTGCACGAGACGCCGTAGATGAGGACAGGACCATGGCTGACGATTCCGAACGTGACGAGCGCGCTTCGCGCGACCGCAAGGACGGCCCCCGTCGCTCACCGCAGAATGGACCGCGTCGCGACGGCGCAGGCGATCGTGGCGGCTACGCGCGCCGCGACGACGCCGGCCGACGCGACGAGCGCCCGGCTCGCCGTCAGGGCGACGCACCTCGGCAGGGCGGCGCGCCCCGGCGTGACGACCGCGACGGCTACCGTCCCCGTCAGGACCGCGACGGGTACCGCCCGCGCCGCGACGAGGCCGAGCGTCCGCGCCGCGAGGGCGACGGGTACCGCCCGCGTCAGGATCGCGAGGGCTTCCGCCCCCGTCGTGAGGACGGCGAGCGGCCGCGTCGCGACGGTGACGGGTATCGTCCGCGCGAGGGCTTCCGTCCGCGTCGGGAGGACGGCGATCGCCCTCGCCGTGAGGGCGAGGGCTACCGTCCCCGCGAGGATCGCGGTGGTTACGGTCCGCGTCGTGAGGGCGAGGGCTTCCGCCCGCGTCAGGATCGCGAGGGATTCCGCCCGCGCCAGGATCGCGAGGGATTCCGCCCGCGCCGCGACGAGGGGGATCGTCCGCGTCGCGACGGTGAGGGGTACCGTCCCCGCGAGGATCGCGGTGGGTTCCGTCCGCGTCCGGAGGGCGGGGGCTTCCGTCCGCGGCAGGATCGCGAGGGCTTCCGGCCCCGTCGCGAGGACGGCGATCGGCCCCGTCGCGACGGCGATGGCTACCGCCCCCGCGACAGCCGCGACGGCTATCGTCCGCGTCAGGAGGGTGAGGGCTACCGTCCGCGTCAGGATCGCGAGGGCTTCCGCCCGCGCCGCGACGAGGGCGACCGCCCCCGGCGCGAGGGGGAGGGCTACCGTCCCCGCCAGGAGGGCTTCCGCCCGCGTCGCGATGAGGGCGATCGGCCCCGTCGCTTCGAGGAGGGGCGTTCGGGTGGCCGGCCTTCCGGCGACCGCCCGCGCGCCGATCGACCCCGTCGCGACGGCGATCGCGGGTTCGACCGCGGCGGTCGGGGCTTCGACGCCCGCGGCGACCGCGGCTCCGCGCCGCGCCGCTGGGAGGATCGTCCCGAGCGCGCGACGGGTCCGCGTCAGGACCGCGACGAGGACCGTGCCCCGCGCATCCCCGATCCCTTCCTGCCCGACGACGTCACGCCGAAGGACCTGCGCGGCCAGCAGAACGAGCTCAAGACCCTGAGCAAGGAGAACGCCGATCGCGTGGCCCGCCACATCGTGATGGCGGCGCGCCTCATCGACGACGACCCGGCTCTGGCCCACGAGCATGCCCTCGCGGCGGTGCGCCATGCCGGCCGCGTCGCCCTGGCGCGCGAGACCCTCGCGGTCACGGCCTACGCGACGGGCGACTTCGCTCTCGCGCTGCGCGAGCTGCGCACGCTGCGTCGCATCACCGGCCGCAACGACCACGTCGCCATGATCGTCGACAGCGAGCGCGGCGTCGGTCGCCCGGAGAAGGCCCTCGAGGAGGGCCGTGCGGCCGATCGCGAGGAGCTGTCGGTCGAGCAGCGGGTCGAGCTGGCGATCGCCATGTCGGGCGCGCGCCTCGACCTGGGCCAGACGGAGCTGGCTCTCGCCGAGCTCGACATCGCCGAGGTCGACCCCGACCAGGCGTTCCCGTGGAGCCCCGGCATCTTCGCCGCGCGCGCGGCCGTGCTCGAGGATCTCGGTCGAGACGACGAGGCCGCCGAGTGGTACCGCCGGGCCGATATCGCCGCCGAGGCGATCGATCAGCGCCTCGCCGAGGGCGATGAGCTCGAGGTCGACGAGGTCGAGGAGATCGAGTTCGACGAGGCCCCGGACCGCGACGATGAGTCGGCCGACGACGATGAGTCGGCCGACGACGATGAGCTGGCGTACGACGGTGAGTCGGCCCACGACGAGGCGTCTGACGATGACGCGGCCTCCGCCGAGGACGCGACCGAGATCGAGAGCGCCGGGAACGAGCCGCGTGAGACGGAGTCGGAAGACGCCGCCGACGTCGCGGCGGACGATGCCCCCGACGAGGACGACGCCCAGCCGGACGAGGACGACGCGCAGCCCGACGAGGAGGCTGAGGCCCCGGAGGCCGACGCCGACGCGGACGCGTTCGTCGACGTCACGATCGAGGACGAGGTCGCCGAGATCCTCGCCGAGGCGGGCCTGCTCGGCGATGACGACGCGGCCGACGACGACACCGAAACCGACGGATCGAAGGATGGAGAAGACGGGCAGGATGGCGCTGTTCGCTAAGAAGACCGGCCCGGCGCCGATCGACGGCGTGGATGTGGTTCTCGCGGATCTGGACGGGGTGATCTACGCCGGCGCCGGCGCGATCCCGCACGCCGTCGAGAGCCTCACCCGCGCGGCGAGCGAGGGGCGCCGGCTCGGCTACATCACCAACAACGCCTCGCGCACCGACGCGACGGTCGCGGCGCACCTGAGCTCGCTCGGTCTGCCCACCCAGCCGACGGACGTCGTCACCAGCCCGCAGGCGGCGGTCCGCCTGCTCGGCGAGAAGGTCGCTCCGGGCGCCACGATCCTCGCGGTCGGCGGCGAGGGGCTCGTCGTCGAGCTCGAGAAGGCGGGGTACGTCGTCACGCGCAGCGCGGACGACGCGCCCGCCGCGGTGGTGCAGGGCTTCGCGCCCGAGGTCGGCTGGACCCAGCTCGCCGAGGCCGCGTACGCGCTGGCCACGCCGGAGGAGGAGGGCGGGATCCCCTGGATCGCGACCAACACCGACTGGACGATCCCGCAGGCGCGCGGGATCGCGCCGGGCAACGGCACCCTCGTCTCGGCCGTGCACACCGCGGTCGGGCGGCTCGCGACCGTGGCGGGCAAGCCCGAGGCGCCGATCTTCCACACCGCGGTGGCGCGGTTCGGGGCGAACCGACCGCTGTTCCTCGGCGACCGGCTCGACACCGACATCCAGGGCGCCCAGGCCGCCGGCATCGACTCGGCGGTGGTGCTCACCGGGATCGACCGGCCCAAGCACATCCTCGCCGCGCCGGCCCACTCGCGCCCGACGTACATCCTGAGCGACCTGCGCGAGCTCTTCGAGCCGTATCCGGTGGTCACGCACAAGCGCGATGTGACGACCGTGCGCGACGCGGCCGTGCGGATCGCCGGGCCGGATGTCGAGATCGTCTCCGAGGGCAGCGACATCGACCTGCTCCGCGCCGCCGCCCACGCGATCTGGGCGACCGGCCGGCAGATCTTCGGCTTCCGCGTGCCCGAGCGTCTCTACGCGGATCCGTTCCACACCGCCCGCCGCTGACGCGAGCGAGCGGCGCCCCGCGTACCCTGGAACCGTGAGCGAGACGACCGAGGATCAGACGGGCGACGGCCTCGTCAGCCGCGTGCGCGTGATCGAGGGCCAGCCGCTCGCGAGCCGCGCGGCCGCCTACGCGAGCCTCCACGACGAGCTCGCGCGGCGCCTCGAGCAGGCGCCGGCCGAGCCGCGCGAATGAGCCAGCGGCTCGACGCCGCTCTCGCCGCGCGCGGACTGGCGCGCTCGCGCACTCACGCGGCCGCGCTCATCGCCGAGGGGCGCGTCGCGGTCGACGGCGCCGTGATCACGAAGGCCGCGACCCGCGTGGCCGACGAGGCGAGCATCGACGTCGCCACCGACCACTACGTCAGCCGCGGCGCCCACAAGCTGCTCGCCGCGCTCGACGGATTCGGCATCGTCGTGGCCGATCGCGTCGCCCTCGACATGGGAGCCTCCACGGGCGGCTTCACGCAGGTGCTGCGCGAGCGCGGCGCGCGCCCGGTGATCGCCGTCGACGTCGGCCACGATCAGCTCGCCGCCGAGGTCGCCGCCGACCCCGAGGTGCGCGCGGTCGAGGGCTTCAACGTGCGCTACATGACGCCCGAGAGCCTCGCCGCGGCCAGCGGCGTGACGGAGCCGCCGGCGGTCGTCACCGGGGACCTGTCGTTCATCTCGCTCGCGCACGTGCTGCCGGCCGTCGCCGCCGTGGCGCGGGAGGACGCCGACATCGTGCTGCTCGTGAAGCCGCAGTTCGAGGTGGGGCGCACCGGCATCCGCGAGGGGATCGTCGTCGACCCGGGCCTGCGGATCACGGCCGCCACCGACGTCCTCTGGGCGGCTCACGATGTCGGGCTGGGGTGCCTCGGCGTGCTGCCGTCGCCGCTGCCGGGCACACGCGGCAATCGGGAGCTGCTCGTGCACCTCGCGCCCGGCCGCGGATCCACGCCGGATCGATGGGCCGAGGAGATCGCGCGCGCCGCGTCCTGAGATCGCGCCCGCCTGTGGAAACGGCTCTGCGGCGCGAACCGCCTGTGGATGGCGGGCCGCCCGGCGCCGATTCCGACAGAATGGAGGGGATGTCGGACGCGGGGAGGACCATGACGCAGCGCAGGATCCTGGTGGTCGCGCACGCCCACCGCGACGACACCGTCGAAGCGGCGCTGCGGATCGTCGGCGCGCTGCGCCGCGGTGGCGCCGTACCCATCCTGCACCCCGAGGACCGCGCCGAGCTCGCCGCCGTCGCCCCCGCGCTCGCCGACGTGCCGCTGCTGGATCACGATGTTCCGCTCGACGACGTCGACCTCGCGATCGTGCTCGGCGGCGACGGCACGATCCTGCGGGCGGCGGAGCTTGTGCGCGAGGGCACCGCGCCGGTGCTCGGGATCAACATGGGCCACGTGGGCTTCCTCGCCGAGATCGAGCGCGACGACATGGACGAGGCCGTCCGCCGCGCGATCGCGGGGGAGTACGAGGTCGAGGAGCGCCTGGCCCTCTCGGTCAAGGTGCGCGATCGCCTCGGCGAGGTCGTGTACGAGACGTGGGCGCTGAACGAGGCGTCGGTCGAGAAGGACATGCCGGGTCGCATGATCGAGCTCGTGCTCGAGATCGACGGTCGGCCCCTGTCGAGCTTCGGCGCCGACGGCTGCGTGATCGCGACCCCGACCGGCTCCACGGCCTACGGGTTCTCGGCGGGCGGACCGGTCATCTGGCCGTCGGTGCAGGCGATCGCGGTGGTGCCCGTCTCGGCGCACGCGCTGTTCTCGCGCCCGCTGGTCGTCGGCCCCGAGCACGCGGTGGCGCTCGAGGTGAAGGGCGGCATCGCCGGCAGCGGCGTGCTGTGGTGCGACGGTCGCCGCTCCCACCCCCTGCCGGCCGGCGCGCGCGTCACCGTGCGCCGTGCCGAGAAGCCCGTGCGGCTCGCGCGGCTGCACCCGGCGGTGTTCACCGATCGGCTCGTGCGGAAGTTCCAGCTGCCCGTGCACGGGTGGCGCGGCCCCACCGGCACGATGATGACCGATGCGGTGAGCATCCTGCCGCTGTCGGGAGGCGACGCGTGATCGAGGAGATGCGCCTGCGCGATCTCGGCGTCATCGCCGAGGCGACCCTGCCGTTCGGCCCGGGCTTCACCGCCGTGACCGGCGAGACCGGCGCGGGCAAGACCATGGTGGTGACGGGCCTCGGCCTGCTGCTCGGCGCCCGCGCCGATTCCGGGGCCGTGCGCGCCGGCGCGCCGCAGGCGTCGGTCGAGGGCGTGTGGATCGTTCCCGAGGACGGGGCGGTGGCCGATCGCGTGCGCGAGGCCGGGGGAGACCTCGAGCCGATCGGCGGCGACCGCGCCGAGCTGTACCTCGCGCGCACCCTGTCGAGCGAGGGGCGCAGCCGCGCCGCGGTCGGGGGACGCACCGCGCCCGCCGGCGTGCTGGCCGACCTCGCCGAGCACCTGGTGGTCGTGCACGGTCAGTCCGAGCAGCTGCGGCTCAAGTCCGCCGCCGCCCAGCGCGACGCGCTCGACCGCTTCGGCGGCGACACCATCGCGACCGCGCTCGCCGCGTACCGCGAGGCGTACGACACCTGGCGCCGCATCGACGCCGAGCTGACGACGCTCACGACCGAGCGCGACGCCCGCGCCGCCGAGGCGGAGGCGCTGCGGCAGACGCTCGAGGAGATCGAGCAGATCGCCCCGGAGCCGGGCGAGGACGTCGCGCTCGCGGAGCGGGCCGAGCGGCTCGCGAACGCCGAGGAGCTGCGCGCCGCGGCCGCCCTCGCGCGCGAGGGGCTCTCGAGCGAGGAGGGGGCGCCCGACGTCTCCACGCTGCTCGCCGAGGCGCGCCGCGCGCTCGAGCGGGCCGGCGACCCCTCGCTCACCGCGATCGCCGAGCAGCTCGCCGATCTCGGCTACCGCGCCGCGGATCTCGCCGTCGAGCTCTCGGGCTTCCTCGCCGATCTCGACGAGTCCGGACCCCAGGAGCTCGCGGCCGTCGAGGAGCGTCGCGCCGCCGTGTCATCGCTCGTGCGCGCGCACGGGTCGCTCGACGCGGCCATCGAGCTGCTCGAGACCGGGTCCGCCCGGCTGGCGGAGCTCGACGATGACGGCGACCGCATCGAGCGCCTCACCGTGCAGCGCGAGGAGGCCCGCGCCGACCTCGACGCGCGCGCCGCCGCGCTGACGGCCGCCCGCACCGAGGCCGCCGCACGCCTGTCCACCGCCGTGACCGAGGAGCTGCGAGCCCTCGCGATGCCCGACGCGTCGCTCACGGTCTCCGTCGCAGCCGGCTCCGAGTCGGCGCACGGGCGCGACGACGTCGCGTTCCTGCTCGCGCCGCACCCGGGCGCGGATCCGCGGCCCGTGGCCAAGGGCGCATCGGGCGGCGAGCTCAGCCGCGTGATGCTCGCGATCGAGGTGGTGATCGCGGGGACCGATCCGGTGCCCACGTTCGTGTTCGACGAGGTCGATGCGGGCATCGGCGGCGCGGCCGCGATCGAGGTCGGCCGCCGCCTGGCCAAGCTCGCCGAGTCGGCCCAGGTGATCGCCGTCACGCATCTCGCGCAGGTCGCGGCGTTCGCCAACAACCACCTCAACGTGGTGAAGGCGAGCGACGGCACGGTCACGACCTCGAGCGTGCGCGCGCTGGAGGGCGCCGAGCGCGAGGCCGAGATGGCGCGGCTGCTCAGCGGCATGGCCGACTCCGACGCGGCGCTCAGTCACGCGCGCGAGCTGCTCTCGCTCAGCGCCACGGCGTGACGCGCGACAGCGCCACGGCGTGACGCACGGCACCGGCGCGCACGCGCCTGAGTATGCTCGTCACAGTTCCTTCCCAGGGGCGCCCGATCGGCGCGCCGCCTCCCGCCAGGACCGCGACTGTTAGGATAGAAGCCCGTGATGCACACCACTTCTGAGGGCCACGCGGGTACGACGACCAAGCAGATCTTCGTGACGGGCGGTGTCGTCTCCTCGCTGGGCAAGGGGCTCACGGCCGCCAGTCTCGGCAATCTCCTGACGGCACGTGGACTCCACGTGGTGATGCAGAAGCTCGACCCGTATCTGAACGTCGATCCGGGCACGATGAACCCGTTCCAGCACGGCGAGGTCTTCGTCACCGACGACGGCGCCGAGACCGACCTCGACATCGGGCACTACGAGCGCTTCCTCGACGTCAACCTGAGCCAGGCGGCGAACGTGACGACCGGGCAGATCTACTCGCAGGTGATCGCGCGCGAGCGCCGCGGCGAGTACCTCGGCGACACCGTGCAGGTGATCCCGCACATCACCGACGAGATCAAGCGCCGCATGCGCCTGCAGGCCCAGGCCGACCCGCAGCCCGACGTGATCATCACCGAGGTCGGCGGCACGGTGGGCGACATCGAGTCGCAGCCGTTCCTCGAGGCCGCCCGTCAGCTGCGCCACGAGCTCGGACGCGACAACGTGTTCTTCGTGCACGTCTCGCTCGTGCCGTTCATGGGCGCGTCGGGCGAGCAGAAGACCAAGCCGACGCAGCACTCCGTCGCCGCGCTGCGCCAGGTCGGCATCCAGCCCGACGCGCTCGTGCTGCGCAGCGACCGCCCGGTGACCGAGGCGAACCTCAAGAAGATCGCGCTCATGTGCGACGTCGAGACCGAGGGCGTCGTCAACACCGTCGACCTGCCGAGCATCTACGACATCCCCTCCACGCTCAACGACCAGGGGCTGGACTCGTTCATCGTCCGCCGCCTGGGCCTGGACAAGGCCGGCGAGGTGGACTGGACCCGCTGGGGCCGCGTGCTCCAGGCCGTGCACAACCCCAAGCACGAGGTCACGATCGGCCTGGTCGGCAAGTACATCGACCTGCCCGACGCCTACCTGTCGGTCACCGAGGCGCTCAAGGCGGGCGGCTTCGCCCAGGAGTCCAAGGTCAACATCCGCTGGATCCCATCCGATCTGTGCGAGACCCCCGAAGGCGCGCGCGAGCAGCTCTCCGAGCTCGACGGCATCTGCATCCCCGGCGGGTTCGGCATCCGCGGCATCGAGGGCAAGCTCGGCGCGCTGCGGTTCGCCCGCGAGCAGGGCATCCCGTCGCTCGGCCTGTGCCTGGGCCTGCAGTGCATGGTGATCGAATACGCGCGCCACGTGGCGGGCATCGAGGGCGCCTCGTCGAGCGAGTTCGATCCCGAGACCCCGGCGGCCGTCATCGCGACGATGGCCGAGCAGGTCGAGATCCTCGAGGGCGGCGACCTCGGCGGCACGATGCGCCTGGGCCTGTACCCCGCGCGCCTGGCCGAGGGCTCGCTCGCCGCGGAGCTGTACGGCGCGACCGAGGTGCAGGAGCGCCACCGCCACCGCTACGAGGTCAACAACGCCTACCGCCAGCAGATCGCGGACGCCGGCATGGTCTTCTCGGGCATCAACCCGGACCTCGACCTCGTCGAGTTCGTGGAGCTGCCGCGCGACGTGCACCCGTACTACATCGCCACGCAGGCCCACCCGGAGCTGCGCTCGCGCCCGACCGACCCGCACCCGCTGTTCCGCGGCCTCGTCGCGGCGGCGCTCGAGCGTCACCGCGCGAGCGAGCTGTTCAAGGACGAGGTCGAGGCCTGACCGTGACCCTGCGCGACGAGCGCGTCGACATCCCCATCACCGAGACCCGCACCGGCTACCGCGGGCGGGTCTGGGACGTCGTCGAGGATCGCCTCGACTACAACGGGCACGACATCGTCCGGCACTACATCGCCCACCCGGGCGCGTCGGCGATCGTCGCGATCGACGACGCGGAGCGCGTGCTGCTGATCCAGCAGTACCGCCACCCGATCCGCACGCGCGAGTGGGAGATCCCCGCCGGCCTCCACGACGTCGACGGCGAGGACCACCTCGCGGGCGCGCAGCGCGAACTGGCCGAGGAGGCCGATCTCGTCGCGGAGCACTGGGAGAGCCTGGGCACCTTCGCCCTCAGCCCCGGCAGCAGCGCCGAGCTCATCGAGATCTTCCTCGCGACCGGGCTGTCGGCGTCGGGCGAGACCTTCGCCCGCGAGGCCGAGGAGTCCGACATGCTGCTCGAGTGGGTGCCGCTCGAGGAGGCCCTGCAGGGCGTGCGCGACGGGCGCTTCGCCAACGCGACGCTCGCGCTGGGCCTGCTGCTCGCCGCCGATCGGATCCGCCGCCGCGGGGCCTGATGCGCATCGAGCGGGCGATCGATGGCTACCTGCGTCACATCACGATCGAACGCGGGCTGAGCGATCACACCGTGGCCGCGTACCGCCGCGACCTCGCGGCGTACGGCGGCTGGCTCGCCGAGCGCGGCATCGCCGACACCGAGGCGGTGACGCCGGCGATCGTCGCGGAATTCGCGGCCGAGCGCGCCTCGGCCGAGCCCCCGCCCGCCGCCTCGTCGCTGGCCCGGCTGCAGTCCTCGGTGCGCGGGCTGCACCGGTTCCTTGCGCGCGAGGGCATCGCCGTGGACGACCCCGCGCAGCGGCTGCGCCCGCCCAAGCAGGCGCGGCGCCTGCCGAAGGCGCTCACGATCGATCAGATCGAGCGGCTGCTGCAGGCCCCGTCGCCCGAGGATCCGATCGGCATCCGCGACCGCGCCCTGCTCGAGCTGCTGTACGCCACCGGCGCGCGTGTCTCGGAGGCGATCGGCCTCGACGTGGACGACCTCGCGCACGGCGACGTCGTGCGGCTGCGCGGCAAGGGATCGAAGGAGCGGATCGTGCCCGTCGGCTCGTTCGCGCGGCAGGCGATCGACGCCTACCTCACGCGCGTGCGGCCCGACCTCGCCACGCGCGGCCCCGCGTCGCCGAGGCTGTTCCTCGGCGCCCGCGGCGCGCCGCTGTCGCGCCAGAGCGCGTGGCTCGTGATCCAGTCGGCCGCCGAGCGCGCCCAGCTGACCGCGCACGTGTCGCCCCACACCCTGCGGCACTCCTTCGCGACGCACCTGCTGCAGGGCGGGGCCGACGTGCGCGTCGTCCAGGAGCTGCTCGGCCACGCCTCCGTGGCGACCACGCAGATCTACACGCACGTCACCGTCGACACGCTGCGGGACATCTACGCGACGAGCCACCCCCGGGCGAGGTAGTTCTCGCGCCTTCTGTGCCCTTCGGGCACGAGCGTGCTGCGCACGCTGCGGGACATCTACGCGACGAGCCACCCCAGGGCGAGGTAGTTCTCGCGCCTTCTGTGCCCTTCGGGCACGAGCGTGCTGCGCACGCTGCGCGACATCCACGCGACGAGCCACCCCCGGGCCCGGTAGGGCCGCCGCGGGCGCGTCACCCGGGGTGGTGAACGGCGCGTGACTAGAATCGAGGGATCGCGGGACAGGCAGGAGCATCGGTGGCGCAGAAGTCGAAGACCTCGAAGGATGAGACGGTCCTCGGTCCGACGGGGCGTCCCTACCAGGGCTTCCCGACGCCGCCGAAGCTGGATCGGCACGGCCCGGCGCGCATCATCGCGCTGTGCAACCAGAAGGGCGGCGTCGGCAAGACGACCACGTCGATCAACCTGGCCGCATCGCTCGCCGAGTACGGCCGCAAGGTGCTCGCCGTCGACTTCGACCCGCAGGGCGCGCTGTCGGCGGGGCTCGGGATCCAGACCCACGACGTGCCGACGATCTACGACCTGCTGCTCGACACCAAGCGCGACCCGCGCGAGGCGATCGTGCCGACGGCGACCGAGGGCCTGGACCTCATCCCGGCGAACATCGACCTGTCGGCCGCCGAGGTGCACCTCGTCAACGAGGTCGCGCGCGAGTCGATCCTCTCGCACGTGCTGCGCCGCGTGAGCGCCGACTACGACGTGATCCTCATCGACTGCCAGCCGTCGCTGGGCCTGCTCACCGTCAACGCCCTCACGGCGGCGCACGGCGTGCTCATCCCGCTCGAGTGCGAGTTCTTCGCGCTGCGCGGCGTGGCCCTGCTGATCGAGACGATCGAGAAGGTCAAGGACCGCCTCAACCCGACGATCGAGCTGGACGGGCTGCTCGCCACGATGTACGACGCGCGCACCCTGCACTCGCGCGAGGTGCTCGAGCGCATCGTCGAGACGTTCGGCGACAAGGTGTTCGAGACGGTGATCGGCCGCACGGTCAAGTTCCCCGACGCCTCGGTCGCCGGTCAGCCGCTCACCGAGTACGCGCCGGAGCACCCGGCCGCGCAGGCCTACCTGCGGCTCGCGCGCGAGCTGGTCGCCCGCGGCGCCGTCGCGTAGCGATGACCGATCCGCGTTCGCCGGGCGAGGACGCCGCCGAGGCGGACGGCGGGGCGCCGGAGTCCGCCGACGAGCGCTCGTTCCGGGTGTCGCTGAGCAACTTCGACGGGCCGTTCGACCTGCTGCTGCAGCTCATCTCGAAGCACGAGATGGACATCACCGAGATCGCGCTGAGCAAGGTGACCGACGAGTTCATCGCCTACCTGCGCGACCTCGACTCCGGCGAGGAGCTGGAGCGGGCCAGCGAGTTCCTCGTGGTGGCGGCCACCCTGCTCGACATGAAGGTGGCGGGCCTGCTGCCGCAGGGCGAGCTCGTCGACGCCGAGTCGGTGGCGCTGCTCGAGGCCCGCGACCTGCTCTTCGCGCGCCTGCTGCAGTACCGCGCGTTCAAGGAGGTCTCGGGCTGGTTCGCGCAGCGCCTGCGCGCGGAGGAGGGCCGCCACGCGCGATCGGTGCCGCTCGACCCGAAGTACCGGGCGCGCACGCCCGAGCTGGTGTGGACCCTCACGCCCGACGACTTCGCCGCGATCGCGCTGCTCGCGCTGACGCCGCGCGACATCCCCGCGGTCGGGCTGGATCACCTGCACGCGCCGCTCGTGAGCATCCGCGAGCAGGCCGCGATCGTCGTCTCGACGCTGCGCAGCGCCGAGACGATGACGTTCCGCGAGCTGATCGCGGGCGTCTCGCAGGCCGGGGTGGTCGTGGCCCGCTTCATCTCGGTGCTGGAGCTGTACCGTCACGCGGCGGTGTCGTTCGAGCAGCTCGAGCCGCTGGGCGAGCTCACGCTGCGGTGGACGGCCGAGCACTGGTCCGAGGACACACTGGCGACCCTGGGGGCCGACTATGACCGATGAGAACCCGATCGAGACCGAGGACGCGCCGCGCCCCGAGCCCGTGGGCACCGTGCCGCAGCGGCTGGAGGCGATCCTGCTCATCGCCGACGAGCCGCTCAGCCTCGTGAGCCTCGCGACCGCCGTGGGCGCCCCCGTGCCCGCCGTGCGGCAGGCGCTCGAGGGCCTCGTGGCCGACTACGACGGCCGGGGATCGGGCCCGCGCCGCGGGTTCGAGCTGCGCGAGGTCGGCGGCGGCTGGCGCCTGTACGTGCGCGACGACTTCGACGGGCTCGTGGCCGACTACATCGGCGGTCAGGCGCCCGCGCGGCTGTCGCAGGCCGCGCTCGAGACGCTCGCGGTGATCGCGTACAAGCAGCCGGTGACGCGCTCGCAGGTGGCGCAGATCCGCGCCGTCAACGTCGACTCCGTCGTGCGGACGCTCCTGGCGCGCGGGCTCATCACCGAGCTGTTCACCGATCCCGAGACGGGCGCGATCAACTACGGGACCACCGATCAGCTGCTGCAGCACCTCGGCATCAACTCGCTCGACGAGCTGCCGCCGATCTCGCCGCTGCTCGATGACGGCGCGGACGGGTTCGACGACATCGCCTGACGCGCGCCCATGGGATCCTTGAAGGCATGGATCACAACGCGTCGGCCGACGAGGGCATCAGGCTGCAGAAGGTGCTCGCGAACGCCGGGGTCGCCTCGCGTCGCGCCTCGGAGGAGCTCATCGTGCAGGGCCGGGTGCGGGTCAACGGCCGGGTGGTCACCGAGCTGGGCAGCCGGATCGACCCCGAGCGCGACCTCGTGGACGTGGACGGCACCGCCGTGCAGCTCGACGCCTCCAAGCGCTACGTCATGCTCAACAAGCCCACGGGCGTCGTCAGCTCCATGAAGGACGACCGCGGCCGGAAGGACCTGCGGGCCTTCACGCGCGACTGGCCCGAGCGGCTGTTCAACGTGGGCCGGCTCGACGCCGACACGAGCGGCCTGCTCGTGCTCACCAACGACGGCGAGCTCGCGCAGGTGCTCGCCCACCCGTCGTTCGGGGTGACCAAGGTGTACATCGCGAAGGTGAAGGGCACCGTCACCCCGCAGACGATCGCGAAGCTCACGCGCGGCATCGAGCTCGAGGACGGGCCCATCCACGCCGACAAGGCGCGCCTGCTCGACACCTCGGGCGGCTCCAGCCTCGTCGAGCTCACCCTGCACTCCGGGCGCAACCGCATCGTGCGGCGCATGATGGCCGAGGTCGGCCACCCCGTCGTCGAGCTCGTGCGGCGCCAGTTCGGCCCGCTGCACCTGGGAACCCTCCCAGTGGGCCGCGCGCGCGAGTTGACTAAGGTGGAACTCGGTGCGCTGCTGACGCTCTCGCGTCAGGGATCGGATGCTCCGCCCGCGGGCGTCGAGCGCGATTCGGACGCAGATCAGGAGGGGACGCCGTGAGCGAGACGCGTGTGCGCGCCGACGGCACCGTCCCCGGCCGCATCTCGCGCGTGGAGGGCACGGTCCGCATCGTCGGCGCGGGGCTTCTCGGCGCGAGCATCGGCCACGCGCTGATGCGCGCGGGCGTCGACGTGGCGCTCGCCGACACGTCGCGGTCGCAGCTGCGCCTGGCCGTGGACTACGGCGCCGGCCGGGCCGCCGCCCCGGGCGATGCGCCCGCGCTCGTGGTGGTGTGTGTGCCGCCCGACGTCGTCGCCGACGTCGTCGAGGCCGAGCTGCGCGCCCACCCCGACGCCGTCGTCACCGACGTCGCCTCGGTGAAGCTGCAACCGCTGCGCGAGCTGCGCGAGCGCGGCGTGGACCTCACCCGGTACATCGGCTCGCACCCCATGGCGGGGCGTGAGCGCGGTGGGGCGATCTCGGCCCGCTCCGACATCTTCGTGGGCCGCCCGTGGGTGATCTGCCGCGACGGCGAGACCTCCGCGCGCGACCTCGCGCTCGTCGAATCGCTCGCACTGGATCTCGGTGCGGTGCCGATCGAGATGACGCCCGAGGAGCACGATCGCTCCGTCGCGCTCGTCTCGCACGTGCCGCAGGTTGTGGCGTCGCTCCTCGCTGCCCGCTTCGTGCCGGCCGCCGCCGAATCGCTGGAGCTGGCCGGGCAGGGCGTGCGCGACACCACGCGCATCGCCCACTCCGCGCCCGAGCTGTGGGTGCAGATCCTCGACGCCAACGCCGCGCCCGTGGTCGAGGTGCTCGACGCGCTCGCCGCGGACCTGGCCGAGCTGTCGCAGGCGCTGCGCCGCACCGATGCGCCCGGTTCGCGCCGCGCCATCGCCGAGGCCATCCGCCGCGGCAACGTCGGCGTCGAGCGCCTGCCCGGCAAGCACGGTCAGCGCCGCCACTTCGTGTCGTTCGTCGTGATGATCGACGACACGGCCGGCCAGCTGGGGCGGCTCTTCGGCGACCTGGGCGAGCTCGGCGTGAACGTGGAGGACTTCCGGCTCGAGCACTCGCCCGGCGCGCCGCTGGGGCTGGCCGAGATCGCCGTCGAGCGGTCGATCCTGGAGACATGTGTGGAGGGCCTGGAGGCCCGCGGGTGGCGGATTGCGAGCACCGACGATGACTGACCAGACGCCGATCATCGCGATCGACGGACCCGCCGGATCGGGCAAGTCGAGCGTGTCGAAGGAGATCGCGCGCCGCCGCGGCTACGGCTACCTCGACACCGGTGCGGGCTACCGCGCGCTGTCGTGGCACGTGCTGTCGCTGGGCCGCGACACCGCCGACACCGACGCCGTCCTCGACGCGCTCTCGAGCTTCGACCTTCGCCTGGGGCTCGACCCGGACGACCGCACGGTCGCCGTCCAGGGCACCGATGTGACCGCCGCCATCCGCACCCCCGAGGTGACCGCCGCGATCGCCGGGTTCACCCGGGTGGCCGAGGTGCGCGCGTTCCTCAACGGGATCTTCCGCCGCCTGGCGGGGGAGTCGGGGCTCGAGGGCGTCGTGATCGAGGGTCGCGACATCACCTCGGTGGTGGCGCCCGACGCGCCCGTGCGCATCCTCATGACGGCCTCTCCCGAGGTGCGGGCGCAGCGCCGCGGCCTCGAGCTCGGCGCCGACACCGCCGAGGTGCTCGCCGCGCAGGCCGCCCGCGACGCGTCCGACAGCCACGTGCTGGATCTCGCGCAGGCGGATCCGGGCGTCGACGTGGTCGACACGAGCGATCTTGATTTCGAACAGTCCATCGACGCCGTGCTCACGGTGATCGACCGAAAGCTGGGAGGCCGCGATGGCCGCTGAAGACGAGTACGAGGGCGGCCCCGACCGCCTGGCCGAGCGCATGGCGGAGCTGGATGAGGAGCTCGCCGAGGCGCGCGCCGCCACGCTGCGCCAGAGCCTCGAGGACTACGACCTCGACGAGGAGGATGCCGCGCTGCTGGCCGGCCTCAACCTCGGCGAAGAGGGCATCGAGTACCTGCCGGCGCTGCCGGTGGTCGCGATCGTGGGACGCCCGAACGTCGGCAAGTCCGCGCTCGTGAACCGCATCCTCGGCCGCCGCGAGGCCGTCGTCGAGGACACCCCGGGCGTCACGCGTGACCGCGTCACGTACAAGGCCGAGTGGATGGACCGGCGCTTCTCGCTCGTCGACACCGGCGGGTGGGAGCCCGACGCGAAGGGCATCGACCGCTCGGTGGCGGCGCAGTCGGAGATCGCGATCGACCTGGCCGACGTGATCCTCTTCGTCGTCGACGCCATGACCGGCGCGACGGCCACCGACGAGCACGTCGTGCGCCTGCTGCGCAAGACCGACAAGCCCGTGTTCCTCGTCGCGAACAAGATCGACGACGCCGTGCACGAGCCCGAGGCCGCCGCGCTGTGGAACCTCGGGCTGGGCGAGCCCTACCCCGTCTCGGCGATCCACGGTCGCGGCGTGGCCGACCTGCTCGACGCGGTCATGAAGGTGCTGCCCAAGGTGTCGGCCGTGGCCAAGCACGAGATCGGCGGGCCGCGGCGCGTGGCGATCCTGGGCCGGCCGAACGTGGGCAAGTCGTCGCTGCTGAACAAGGCGGCGGGCGAGGAGCGCGTGGTCGTCAACGAGCTTGCCGGCACCACGCGCGACCCCGTGGACGAGATCGTCGAGCTCGGCGGCAAGCTGTGGCGCTTGGTCGACACGGCCGGCATCCGCCGCCGCGTGCACCTGTCGCAGGGCGCCGACTTCTACGCGTCGCTGCGCACCTCGGCCGCGCTCGAGAAGGCCGAGGTCGCGGTCGTGGTGCTCGACGTGAGCCAGCCGATCAGCGAGCAGGACGTGCGCATCATCGACCTCGTGCTCGAGTCGGGCCGCGCGCTCGTGCTCGCCTTCAACAAGTGGGACGAGCTGCTGGCCGACGACGCCCGCGGCGGCGATCGTCGCCGCCTGCTGGAGCGCGAGATCGAGCAGGACCTCGCCCACGTGGCGTGGGCGCCGCGCGTGAACATCTCGGCGAAGACGGGCCGTCACCTCGACAAGCTCGTGCCGGCGCTCGAGATGGCGCTCGCGTCGTGGGATCAGCGCATCCCCACCGGCAAGTTCAACGCGTTCATCACCGAGCTCGTGCAGGAGCACCCGCACCCGCTGCGCGGCGGCAAGCAGCCCCGCATCCTGTTCGGCACGCAGGCGGGCACGCGTCCGCCGACGTTCGTGCTCTTCACGACCGGCTTCCTCGATCCCGGTTACCGGCGGTTCGTGCAGCGCCGCCTCCGCGAGCTGTACGGCTTCGAGGGCACGCCGATCGTCATCAACATGCGCGTGCGAGAGCGGCGGCAGCGCAAGTGACCCGCGCGCCCGCAGATCCCGCCGCCCCGCGCGACCCCGGCGACGCCTGGGTCTACGCGCCCACGGGCGAGAGGTTCTGGGGGCGCTTCGGCGCGGCCGGGCTGCTGGCCGTCGACCCCGAGCGGGGCGTGCTGCTGCAGCACCGCGTGGGGTGGAGCCATCACGGCGGCACGTGGGCGCTGCCCGGCGGGGCGCTGCACCAGGGGGAGTCGCCGGTGGACGGCGCGCTGCGCGAAGCCTTCGAGGAGGCCGGCGTCCCCGCGGCGTCGGTCGCGGTGCGGTTCACGTCGGTGTTCGACGTGGGCGTGTGGCGGTACACGACGGTCGTGGCCGACGTGATCGAGCCGTTCGATCCGGTGATCAGCGATCCCGAGAGCCTGGAGCTCGAGTGGGTGCCGATCGATCGGGTCGACGAGCTCCCGCTGCATCCGGGCTTCGCCGCGTCGTGGCCGGGGCTGCGCGAGCGGCTCTGAGCCCGCGTCAGTCTCGGCCGCGCAGCTGATCGATCGCGCGGCGCTCGCGCTTGGTGGGCCGCCCGGCGCCGCGGTCGCGGGTGACGATCGGTGCCACGAACTCCCGCGGCGGCGGGGGAGGCGTGCGGTCCTCGTATGCCTTGGCGGCGACCGGCGCGCCCACGCGCTTGGCCAGCAGCTCGCGCACCCCCAGCACGCGGTCGAAGCCGGCGATGCGCACGCGCACCTCGTCGCCGACCTTGAGCGCGTACGATGCCTTGACGGGATCGCCGTTGACCCGCACGTGGCCGCCTCGCACCGCGGTGGTGGCGAGCGAGCGGGTCTTGTACACCCGCACCGCCCACAGCCACACGTCCAGGCGCACCGATTCGGTCATCCGGCCATCGTAGGACGAACGATCAGCTTGCGTCGCCGGCGGTGAGCGCCTCGGCCTCCTCGAGCTCGGCGGGCTCCGGGTCGCGGTCGATCACGGCGAGGTGGCGGGCCGAGACGGCCAGGACGAGCAGCGACACGAGCGCGGCGGCGCCGGCGAAGAAGTACGGCACGGTCTCGCTGAACGCGTTGCCCAGCCAGGCCGCCAGGGGCGGGGCCACGGCGCCGCCGATGAAGCGCACCGCCGAGTACGCGGACGACGCGACCTGACGGGGGAGCTCGGTGGCCTCCATGACGGCCTCCGTGAGCGCAGTGTTGCACACGCCGAGCACGAGGCCGCCGACGATGATGCAGGCCACGAGCGCCGGGGCGTGCTCGACCACGATGCCCGCGACGATGAGGTCGGCCGCGAGCAGCGCGAACATCGTCATGAGCGTGCGGCGCCGCCCCCACCGGCGGATGAGGATCGGCGCGACGACGACGCTCGTCACGGCCAGGGCCAGGCCCCAGCCGAAGAACGTCCAGCCGATCTGCATGGCACCGAAGCCGAGGGGGAAGGGCGAGTAGGCCAGCAGGATGAAGAACGCGATGTTGTAGAACAGGGCGGCGATCGCGAGGCGGCCGAGCGAGGGGATCCGCAGCGCGCGGAACGGTGCCGACAGGGCGATCGGCGCCGGCTTGGCGCCGCGCTCGCGCAGCAGCACGGTGATCGCGATGAACGCGATCGCCATGAGGGTGGCGACGCCGAAGAACGGGCCGCGCCAGCTGATCTCGCCGAGCAGGCCGCCCACGAGCGGACCGACCGCGATGCCGAGGCCCAGAGCGGCCTCGTAGAGGATGATCGCGGCGCCCGATCCGCCGGATGCAGCGCCGACGATGGCCGCCAGCGCGGTGGAGGCGAACAGGGCGTTGCCGATGCCCCAGCCGGCGCGGAAGCCGATGACCGCGTCGACCGAGCCGCTGATCGCGCACAGGAACGCGAACACGACCACGAGCGCGAGCCCGAGCAGCAGGGTGCGCTTGGTGCCGATGCGGCTCGAGACCCAGCTGGTGAAGAGCATCATGATGCCGGTGATGGCGAGGTAGCTCGTGAAGAGCAGCTCGGTCTCGACCGGGGTGGCCTCGAGCTGTTCGGCGATCGCGGGCAGGATCGGGTCGACCAGGCCGATGCCCATGAACGCGATCACGCTCGCGAAGGCGATGGCCCAGACGGGCAGGGGCTGCCTCCAGATGGGGGTGTCGGCGGGGGCGTGGGCGCTCACTCGGTCTCTCCGTTCTCGATGTCACTGGTTGCGGGCGCGGCCGTGGCGGGGGCGATGCGGTCGTTGAGCAGCGCCGCCGCCTGGCGGATCACCGCCCACTCCTCGGCGCTGAGTCCCTCGAAGCGGGGCAGCATCGCGTCGACGAGGTGCGCGCGCCACTGGGCGTAGGCGGCGACGCCGCGCTCGGTCGCCACGATCTGCACGGCCCGGGAGTCGCCCGGCTCGTCACGGCGCTCGACGAGGCCGAGCTCCGTCATCGTCCCGATCAGCCGCGTCATCCCCGGCTGGGTCACGCGGCTCAGGCGCGCGAGCTCGCCGATCCGCTGCGGGCCGTTGTCGCGCAGGATCGCGAGCGTGCGCCACTGGGCGGCGGGCGTCTGGCTGTTCGTCTCGAGCGCGGCGACCCGCGTCAGCCGGTGCGCCGCGATGATCAGGGCCTCGACATCCTCCGCACGACTCATGCTCTCAACTATATACCCACGTTATATAACGAGGGTATGTTGCCGGGGTCAAGTGAGCGTCAGCGAGACCGTCGCCCGGGTGGGCGTGGGGCGGCCGAGGACCGTGAAGCCGGCGGCGAGGAACGTGGTGAGGGCGCCGACGTAGAGATCGTTGGTCGCCGGCTTCGCGGCGGTGTTGTCGATCGGATAGGCCTCCACGGCTCGCGCGCCCTGCTCGCGCGCGTACGCCACCGCCGCCTCGAGGAGCGCGGCGTTGAGCCCGAGCCGCCGGTGCTCGCGGCGCACCGAGAAGCACGTGATCGCCCACACCGATCCGTCGTCGAGCGGCTCGGGGGAGGCCCGCACCACCCTGCTGCGAGCCAGCCGCCGCTGCGCCGGCCGAGGGCCGATCCTCACCCAGCCGGCCGGAGCCCCGTCGACGTACGCGACCAGTCCGGGCGGCGGGCCGTCGCGCAGCTCGCCTCGGAGCATCTCGCGGCGCTCGTCGACGCCGGTCGATCGCCACTCGGCGTTGGGCAGCAGCGGCCAGGCGCACTGGCACGACGCGCCGTCGCCGCCACCGGTCAGCGCCGCCTGCACGTCGTCCCATTCCCGCAGCGTCGCGGGTCGCGTCGTGATCTCGACCATGGGCCCACCGTACGCACCGCCGCCGACATTCCCACCGCGGTTCGCGGCACCCCGATCGACCGGGTAGACTAGTCGAGTTGTCCGCCCGTGGGCGGGCATCGGGATGTGGCGCAGCTTGGTAGCGCACCTGACTGGGGGTCAGGGGGTCGCAGGTTCAAATCCTGTCATCCCGACGTAACGACGAGAGGCTCGGCCGAAAGGCCGGGCCTCTCGTCGTTGATCGCTGATGTCGGGCGGGTACCCGCCGCAGAGGCTCCGCGCGCCGCGTAGCGGCGTGTGGAGGAGCGGTGGGTTGCATCCCGACACAACGACGAGAGGCTCGGCCGAAAGGCCGGGCCTCTCGTCGTTCCCGCCCGCGGTAATGCCACAGATCGCGCGCGGGCGCCAGTCCCTTTACGGCGCGAGCGCTCCGCGGTGGGGTGGAGCGATGACCACGGAAACTCCCGCACCCCTGGTCGAGCATCCGCTCGGACTGAAGCGCGCCATCGGCACGCCGCTGCTGTATGCGTTCATCGTCGGAGACACGCTCGGCGCCGGCATCTACACGCTCGTCGGCACGATGGCGACCGATGTCGGCGGCGTCATCTGGCTGCCGCTGCTCATCGCGCTCGTCGTCGCGCTGCTGACCGCCGGGACCTATGCCGAGCTGATCACCAAGTACCCGCACGCGGGAGGGGCGGCGCGGTACGTGGATCGGGCGTTCGGGATCCCGTACCTGTCGTTCCTCGTCGGCTTCCTCATGATGGCGTCGGGGATCACCACGGCGGCGGCGCTCGCCAACGCGTTCGCCGGAGACTACCTGTCGGCGCTGTTCGATCTGCCGCCGATCCCGACGGCGCTCGTGTTCATCGCCCTGCTGACGCTGATCAACCTCCGCGGGGTGAAGGAGTCGCTGGGAGCGAACCTGGCCGCATCGGTGATCGAGGTCACGGGACTGGTGATCGTCATCGTGCTCGCGGCCATGGTGCTCGGCCGCGGTGACGGCGACCTCTCGCGCGTGGTCGAGTTCGCGCCGGATGTGCCGCCGCTGCAGGGCGCGTTCGCGGCGTCGATCGTCGCGTTCTTCTCGTTCCTGGGCTTCGAGGCGGCGGCGAACATGGCCGAGGAGGTCAAGGATCCGTCCAAGTCGTATCCGCGCGCGCTGTTCGGGGCGATCCTCACCGCGGCGGTCGTCTACCTGCTGATCGCGCTCGGCGCCGTCATCGTCGTGCCGCCCAGCGAGCTGGCCACCTCCACGGGACCGCTGCTCGAGGTCGTCACCGCGAGCGGCGTCGCGATGCCGGGATGGATCTTCAGCCTCATCGCGCTGGTGGCGATCGCCAACGGTGCGCTGCTGTTCATGGTCATGGCCAGCCGCGTCGGCTACGGCCTCGCCGAGTCCGGACTGCTGCCGCGAGCGTTCGGGCGCGTGCTGCCCCGGCGCCGCACGCCGTGGGTGTCGATCCTCGTGGTGGCCGGGGCGACGATGCTGCTGTCGATGGTCGGCGACATCGGCACCCTCGCGTCGACGACGGTGCTCCTGCTGCTGCTCGTCTTCCTCTCGGCGAACGTCAGCGTGCTCGTGCTGAAGAAGGATCGCGTGGGCCACCGGCACTTCTCGGTGCCGCGGATCGTCCCCGTGCTCGCGATCATCGCCAGCATCGTGCTGCTCACCCAGCAGACCGGGATCGTCTGGCTCGGCACCGCGGCCTATGTCGTGGTCGGATCGCTGCTGTTCCTCGTGGCACGGTTCGGCCGCAAGCGCGAGGAGAAAGCGGCGGCCGCCCGCGCGGAGGTCGCCCCGCCCGCCGGTGATCGATGAAAGGAAGGAAACGCATGCTCGGACAGGCCCTCATCCACCGGATCCAGCGCGCCCGCGGGCTCGACCAGGTCGCCGAGAAGGTGAGCGGATCGGTGTCCGCGGTCACCCGCCCGACACCGGTCAAGAACGCGCTCTCGGGTTCCTGGCTCGGCCATCAGCTGCACCCTGTGCTCACGGATCTGCCGATCGGCGCGTGGGGAGCGGCCACCGCCCTCGACCTCACCGCGGGCGAGGAGGGCGCCGCGGCCGCGCGCCGGCTCGTGGGCATGGGGCTGATCGCCTCGGCGCCGACGGCGCTGGCCGGCGCGTCGGACTGGTCCGACACGAACGGGAAGGACAAGCGCGTCGGCCTCGTCCACGCGCTCCTGAACGCCACCGCCTCCGCGCTGCAGGCGGGCTCCTGGATCGCGCGCCGGCGGGGACGTCGGGGCGTGGGAGTCGGGCTCAGCCTCGTCGCCGTCGGCTTCACGGGGGTGTCGGCCTACCTCGGCGGTCACCTTTCGTGGGTGCGCGGCATCGGCGTGAACCGCACCGCGTTCCAGAAGCGCGTGGGCCGATGGACCGACGTGGCAGCCGAGCTCGACGTGGCCGAGGGCGAGCTGCGGCGCCTCACGATCGACGACATCCCCGTCGTCCTCACCCGGCACCGCGGCCAGCTGCACGCGCTGTCGGCGGTGTGCACGCACGCGGGAGGTCCGCTCGACGAGGGCACCCTCGACGCCGACGGGTGCGTCACCTGCCCCTGGCACGGCAGCCGGTTCCGCCTCGCGGACGGCGGGGTGGAGCGCGGCCCCGCCAGCGTGCCGCAGCCACGCTGGGAGGTCCGCGTCGACGCCGGGCGCGTGCTGCTCCGATCCGCCTGAGGCGCGCCATGTCGCCGGCGGACGAGGAGCGGCCCGGGGCCGAGGAGTGGGTGCCGCGCGGCGCGACGGTTGAGCGACTGCGCGCGGCCGTGGACGAGTGCCGCGGGTGCGAGCTGTGGCGCGATGCGACCCAGGCCGTCTTCTCGCGGGGTGAGCCGGATGCGCGGATCATGCTCGTCGGCGAGCAGCCGGGCGACCGCGAGGACCGGGAGGGAGCGCCCTTCGTCGGCCCGGCCGGTCGCGTGGTCGACGACGCGCTCGGGGCTGCCGGCGTGCCCGCCGACGGCGTGTACCGCACGAACGCGGTGAAGCACTTCCGGTTCGAGCGGCGGGGCAAGCGGCGCATCCACGAGAAGCCCGGCGTCGCGCACGTCGTGGCGTGCCGGCCGTGGCTGGAGGAGGAGATCGCCGCCGTGCGGCCGGAGGTGATCGTGGCGCTCGGGGCAACCGCGGCGCGGGCCGTGCTCGGCAGGCCCGTGACGATCGGCGAGGTGCGGGGCACGGTCATGGAGTCGTCGGATCCGTCCGGCACCCCGACCGTCGTCACCGCCCATCCCTCGAGCATCCTGCGCGTGCGCGACGAGACCGATCGCCGTGCCGCCTTCGCGCAGCTCGTCGACGACCTCCGCCGCGCCGCGGAGGTCACCGGCTAGAGGCCGAGGTCGCACAGTATGTGCGACGCCTCGGCGATGCACCAGCCCCCTGCATGCCGCCGCGCCGGCTCCTACCGTGGCCACGAAAGAGGGAACACGACGGAAGGAGTCGATGATGACCGATGAGCCGCAGAGCCCGGTCCGGGACAAGAACTACAACCTGATCTGGGCGCTCGAGGCATCGCTGCACAACGTGTGGAAGCTCGAGACCTACATCGAGGACGCGGAGCGCGAGGGTGACGAGGAGCTCGCCACGTGGTTCCGTAAGATCCAGCACGAGAACCGCAAGGCAGGCGAACAGGGCAAGCAGATGCTCGCCCAGCGCCTCAGCGAGCCGCAGTAGCCGTCACCGCGACGGCCTCGCGCCCGCTCGATGCGGGGCGCGAGGCCGTGTCCGGTCGCGCGGCGCGGATCAGTCGTCCGAGACGGTGACCGTCACGTCGATGTTCCCGCGCGTCGCGTTCGAGTAGGGGCACACCTGGTGGGCCGCATCGGCGAGCTCCTGCGCGGTGGCGTGGTCGAGCTCGGGGATGACCACCTCGAGCTGCACGGCGAGCTGGAAGCCGCCCTCGCCGTTGGAGCCGATCGAGACGCGCGAGCCGACCGACGATCCCTCGATCGCGACCTTGCGGCCGCGGGCCACGGCCTGCAGGGCGGAGTGGAAGCACGCGGCGTACCCGGCGGCGAACAGCTGCTCGGGGTTCGCTCCGGCGCCCGAGCCTCCCATCTCCTTCGGGACGGCGAGATCGAACGCGAGGTCGGATCCGGCGACGGCGACGTGTCCGTCGCGCCCGGCGCCGGTGGAGAGGGCTTCGGTCGTGTAGAGAGCATCCATGCTTCGACCCTACGCGCGCCGGAGGGGGCGGGCTCCGGCCGCCGACCTCAGCCCCGGCCGGGCAGCATCGCCAGCGCCGCCGAACGCTGCGCGACGAGCTCGTCGTACGTGCCGTCGCGCTCCGCCCATCGGTGCATCTGCACGCCGCGCACGAGGATCTGCGACGGTGTCGGGTCGGCCGCGAGCAGGTCGAGCACCTCCGAGACGAACGCGTCCAGCGGCAGGGCGTGCGGGTTGACCCGCTCCTGGCCAGCCGAAGCAACGGCCGGCGGGACGAGTTCGATCACGTCGATGCCCGCGTCCGCGAGCTGCGCTCGCAGCGCCTCGGTGTAGGCGTGGACCGCCGCCTTGGATGCTGCGTAGGTCGGCATCGGAGGGAACGGCAGGTAGGCGATGCCCGACGTGACCGTCATGATCGCGCCTCCGCCCCGCGCGATCAGGTGCGGTGTGAACGCGTCAATGACCCGGATCGTGCCGACGAGGTTCGTCTCGATCGCCCGATGCGCGTCGGAGAAGTGCGCGGGATCGCGCAGGTCCTCGATCGGCATGATTCCCGACATCGTCACGACGGTGTCCAGACGGGGATGCGCCGCGAGCACCCGATCACGGGCCTTCGCGACCGAGGCGGCGTCGGTGACATCGAGCTCGACGCCGACGATGCCCTCGGACTCGAGCTCCGCCAGAGCCGCGACGTTTCGGCCGCCGACGATGACGGTGCTCCCCGCGGCGGCGAGTCGCCGCGCCAGTTCTCGGCCGATGCCCGAGGTGCCGCCGGCGATGAAAGCGGTGCGTGTGGTGATGTCCATGTCTCTCCTTCTCTGCCGCCGTGCGGGCGGCTCGGATCGATCGTGCGCCGCCGGCGCCGCACGCGGCAGAGCCGCCTGCTTCCCGGGTCCTGGCGGGACCCTCCCACGCCGCACGCGGCGGCGTTACGGTTCAGGGGTGACGGATCGCACCGTGGACAACAGACTGGGCAGCTATCTGCGCGCTCGCCGCGAGCTCGTCTCTCCCGGGAGCGTGGGTCTGCGCGACTCGGGCGATCGACGCGTCCCCGGCCTGCGCCGAGAGGAGGTGGCGCTGCTGGCGGGCATCAGCGCCGACTATTACCTGCGCCTTGAGCGCGGGCGCGACCGGCATCCCTCCGCGCAGGTGCTCGATGCCCTCGCGCGGGTGCTCCAGCTGGACGACGTCGAGCGGGAATACCTGCACGGTCTCGCCGAACCTGCGCCGCGCCGCCGACGCCGGGTACGCCCGGAACGGGTCCCCGACCGCCTGCACCAGCTTCTTGCCGGTCTGCAGCTGCCGGCGTTCGTCGAGGGCCGCGCGTTCGACGTCCTCGCTGCCAACGCGCTGGCGCTCGCGCTCTCGCCGCGCCTGCGGCCCGGGATGAACCGGCTTCGATCGCTGCTGCTCGATCCGGAGGAGCAGGCGTTCCACGAGGATTGGGAGCAGGCGGCGGCAGGGATCGTCGCGGCGCTGCGGCGCAGCATCGGCGACGATCTCGACGATCCGCGCTTCGTGGAACTCGTCGGCGAGCTGTCGCTGTCGAGCGAGCGTTTCCGGTCGCTCTGGGCCCGGCAGGACGTGCGCAGCCTCGACGGCGGGACGACGACCGTGCACCATCCGGTGGTCGGCGAGCTGCGGCTGCATCGCGACAAGCTGCCCGTCGACGACGTCATCCTCGTCGTGTACTACCCCGACGCCGGCAGCGAGTCGGAGGAGCGGATGCGCCTGCTCGCGGCGCTCGCGGAGGCGGGCGGTGCCGGGCCGGCCGTCGATGCCGGTGAGCATTCGCGCCGGAACCTTCATCCGGGTGGCATAGGGGCCGCATAGGGGACGCATAGCGGCGGTGTCCAGGCTCGAAGGCATGACCGAAGACACCACGACCCCGACCCCGAACCGACCCCCGATCCGCCGTCGCACCCGCGCCGGATGGATCGCCGCCTCCGTGCTCGTCGCCGGCCTCGCGCTCGCCGGATGCAGCGCCGTCGCGGCCGAGCCCGCCGCGACGACGTCGGCCTCCGCCTCGGCCGACACCTCCACCGCCGATGCCGAGGTCAGCGCGACCACCGACGGCGAGGGCGCGACGACGACGGCCGAGACGATCGCCGACACCACCGCCGCGGCCGAGGCGTTCCTCGCGACCTTGACCGACGCGCAGCGCGAGACCGTCCTGTACGCCTTCGACGACGAGACGAAGACGACGTCATGGACGAACTTCCCGGTCACCTTCGTCGAGCGCGCCGGCCTGAACCTCGACGATCTCACCGAGGAGCAGCGCACGGCGGCCATGGCCGTGCTCGAGGCGCTGCTCGATGACGAGGCGTACGCGATGGTGACCGGCATCATCGGCGGCGACGAATACCTGGGCGAGTACAGCTCGTCCAGCGAGGACTCGCTCGGGCAGTACTACATTGCGTTCTTCGGCGATCCGTCCGACACCGCCTCCTGGGAGGTGCAGTTCGGCGGTCACCATCTGGGCATCAACGCCACGCTGGAGGGCGCCGAGAACGCGCTCACGTTCGCGCCCACGCATCTGGGCGTGCAGCCGGCGGTCTACACGAACGAGGAGGGCGAGGAGGTGCAGCCGTTCTCGGCCATCTACGAGTCGGCCTTCGCCTTCTACGACAGCCTCGACGACGAGCAGCTTGCCGCGCTCTCCCAGGGCGAGCAGGTGCAGCAGTTCGCGTGCCAGCCCGGCGGCACGTGCTCGTTCGACACCGGCGTCGGCCTCGTGGGCGCCGACCTCACCGACGAGCAGAAGCAGCTCCTGCTCGACGTGATCGCGAACTGGGTGGGCATGGCCGACGACGAGACGACCGCCGCGGCGCTCGCCGAGATCGAGGCCACGCTGGACGAGACGTACATCAGCTGGTCGGGCGCAACGGTCTATGACATGACGCAGGGCGACGGGATCGGCTTCCTCATCTCGGGGCCGAACGTCTACGTCGGCTTCGCGGCGCAGCAGGGATCGGCGGGCGCCGACGTCGACGGCGTCACGACCTCGGGCTGGGGACACGTGCACACGATCTACCGCGATCCGACGAACGACTACGCCGGCAGCGTCGAGCAGCAGGAGTCGGCCGGGATGAGCGGCGGCCCCGGCGGCGGGCAGCCCTGAGCGGGGGAGCGGCGCATCAGCCCCAGGGGGATGCGCCGCTGCCGGGCCGGGCGGGGCGCAGCTCCGGCGGCGGCCAGGGGAGCGCGTGCAGCTCATAGGGCACGTCGATCGCGCCGAAGTCGTCGGTCTTGACCAGCACGCGGCCGGGCCGGGTCTCGCTCTCGCCGGGGGAGACCTCGACGATGCGCACGCGCAGCGCCCGGCCCTCGTGCGTCAGCTCCCACACGTCGGCGAGCCACGACAGGCCCACCTCCTCCAGGGCCTCCTCCGCCTCGACCCAGTCGAGGGCTGGCGAGACGTCGGCGCCGAACAGCGACACGGCGACGAACCGCTCGCCCTCCGGCCGGATCCAGCCGATCAGCTCGCCGTCGCCGGATCGGCGATGCGGGATCCAGGCGTCGGGCACGGTGCTCATCCGTCGAGGGTACCGGCGAACGGCGGAAGGCCCGGCCCCGCGGGGGACCGGGCCTTCCGCGCGGCGCGTCAGCCGATCGAGACGTTCGTCGTCGTGTCGCCGCTGGTGGCGTAGATGTCCTCGATCTCGCGGCTGAAGTCGCGCAGGATCTCGGCGCGCTTGATCGACAGCTTCGGCGTGAGGTGGCCGGTGGCCTCGGTCCATTCGGTGCCGAGGATCGTGAACTTCCGGATCGACTCGGCGCGCGAGACGAGCGTGTTCGCGTGGTCGATCTGCCGCTGGATCTCGGCCCGCACGACGGGGCTCTTGGCCGCCTGCTCGAGCGTGAGGCTCTCGTTCTCGCCGTGGGTCTTGAGCCAAGCGGGCAGCATCTCCGGGTCGAGCGTGATGAGCGCCGAGATGAACGGGCGCTGGTCGCCCACGACCACCACCTGACCGACGATCGGGTTGGCGCGGATCGGGTCCTCGAGCACGGCGGGGGCGACGTTCTTGCCGCCGGCCGTGACGATGATCTCCTTCTTGCGCCCGGTGATCGTGAGGTAGCCATGCTCGTCGAGCGACCCGAGATCGCCGGTGCGGAACCAGCCGTCGTCGAAGGCGGCCCGGGTCGCCTCCGGGTTCTTCCAGTACTCCTTGAACACGTTGATGCCGCGCACCTGCACCTCGCCGTCGTCGGCGATGCGGATGTCGACGCCCGGCAGCGCGGGCCCGACCGTGCCGACCTGGATGTCGGTGGGCAGGTTCACCGACGCCGGCGCCGTGGTCTCGGTGAGGCCGTAGCCCTCGAGGATCTTCACACCGAGGCCGCGGAAGAAGTAGCCCAGGCGCGGGCCCAGCGGTGCCGATCCGGACACGGCGTACTCGACATTGCCGCCCATCAGCTCGCGCAGCTTCGAGTAGACGAGCTTGTCGAACAGGGCGAACTTGAGCTTCAGACCCAGGCCGATCTTCTCGCCCTCCTGCAGGCGGCGCGAGTGCTCGACGGCCACGGCGGCGGCCGCGCGGAAGATCCGGCCCTTGCCCTCGGCCTCGGTCTTGGCCTCGGCGGAGTTGTAGACCTTCTCGAACACGCGCGGCACGGCCAGCAGCAGCGTCGGCTTGAACGACCCGAGCGTCTTGACGAGGTTCTTCGTGTTGGGCTCGTGGCCGGTGCGCACGCCGGCGTGGATGTAGAGGATCGACATGAAGCGGGCGAACACGTGGGCCGTCGTGATGAACAGCACCGTCGACGTGCCCTCGCGCAGCGCCACCTCGAGCGACTTGGCGGCGTTGCGCGACAGCTCCACGAAGTTGCTGTGGGTGAGCACGCAGCCCTTGGGGCGCCCGGTGGAGCCGGACGTGTAGATGATCGTCGCGAGGTCCTCGCCGCGGGCCAGCGTGCGGCGGCGGAGGATCTCGCCGTCGGCCACGCCCGCACCCTCGGCGGTGAGCGCGGCGATCGCGCCCTCGTCGAGGCGCCAGACCTTGCCGATGAGCGGCAGCTCGTCCTTGACCTGCTCGTAGCTCGCGATGTGACCCTCGTGCTCGGCGATCAGCGCGACGGCCCCCGAGTCGGAGAGGATCCACTGCAGCTGCGCGGGGGAGCTGGTCTCGTACACCGGCACCATCACGGCACCCGCGTAGAACAGCGCGAAGTCGACGAGGGTCCACTCGTATGTCGTGCGGGCGATGAAGCCGATCTTGTCGCCCGGCTCGACGCCGGCCGCGACGAAGCCCTTCGCCAGCGCGATCACCTGGGTCTCGAACTGGCGTGCGGTGATGTCGCGCCAGCCGTCGCCGTCGGGGACGCTGAAGATCGCGCGATCAGGGGTCTCCTGCGCGCGGATGGCCAGCAGATCGCCGATGTTCGCCTCAGGGTCGGCGGGGACGATCGCGGGAACGGATGTCTCGTTCACGGCAGCTCCTTCGATACCGCTCGGGTGATGTGGTCCCACTCTATGTCCATTCGCTTCGATGCATCACATGGGGCAGCGGGTTAGGCTGATGCGCGCCCGAGACGACGAAGGGAAGGATCGCGGTGTTCTACTGGTTCCTGAAGTACATCGTCGTCGGCCCCATCGTGAAGGCCGTCTTCCGGCCCTGGATCGTGGGCAAGGAGCACATCCCGGCGGAGGGCGCCGCCATCCTCGCGAGCAACCACCTCTCGGTGATGGATTCGGTCTTCCTGCCGCTGCTGATCGACCGCCCCATGTCGTTCCTGGCCAAGTCGGAGTACTTCACGGGCAAGGGCCTCAAGGGCTGGGCCACGAAGTGGTTCATGAAGGGCACGGGCCAGATCCCCATCGACCGCTCCGGCGGCCAGGCATCCGAGGCGGCGCTGAACACCGGGCTCGGCGTGATCGGCCGCGGCGGGCTGCTCGGCCTCTACCCGGAGGGCACCCGCAGCCCCGACGGCGTCCTCTACCGGGGGCGCACGGGCGTGGCCCGCATGGCGCTGGAGGCCAAGGTGCCCGTCGTGCCCGTCGTGATGGTCGACACGGAGAAGATGCTGCCGATCGGCACGACGATCCCGCGGATCGTGCGCGTGGGGATCGTGATCGGCGAACCGCTGGACTTCTCCCGCTACGAGGGCATGGAGAACGACCGGTTCGTGCTGCGCTCGGTGACCGACGAGATCATGGTCGCGCTGCAGCGCCTCGGCCAACAGCGGTACAGCGACGAGTACGCCTCGGCGGCGAAGGAGCGCCTCGCCCAGGCGCGCCGCGAGCAGAAGGCCGCGACGGCCTGAGCCCCGCCCCGCCGTGGCGCGGGGGTCCTTTCCCGGCGACTACGATCGGATCATGATCGATCCGCACCACCTCGATGCCTGGCGTTCGCTTCCGATCAAGCAGCAGCCGGCGTATCGGGACCCCGAGGCGGTCGCCGAGGTCACTGCGGAGCTCGCGTCGCTGCCGCCCCTGGTGTTCGCGGGCGAGGTCGACAGCCTCAAGTCGCGCATCGCCGAGGCGGCGGCGGGCCGCGCCTTCATGCTGCAGGGCGGCGACTGCGCCGAGACGTTCGCCGGTGCCACCGCCGACAAGATCCGCAACCGCGTCAAGACGGTGCTGCAGATGGCCGTGGTCCTCACCTACGGCGCCTCGATGCCCGTGGTGAAGATGGGCCGCATGGCCGGCCAGTTCGCCAAGCCGCGCTCGAGCGACAGCGAGACCCGCGGCGACGTGACCCTGCCGGCGTTCCGCGGCGAGATCGTCAACGGCTACGACTTCACCGAGGCCTCGCGCGAGGCCGACCCGCGCCGACTGCTCAAGGCGTACCACACGTCGGCCTCGACGCTGAACCTCATCCGCGCGTTCACGCAGGGCGGCTTCGCGGACCTGCGCGAGGTGCACTCGTGGAACAAGGGCTTCGCGCAGAACCCCGCAAATCAGCGCTACGAGCGCCTGGCCGGCGAGATCGATCGCGCCATCAAGTTCATGGAGGCGGCCGGCGCCGACTTCGACACCCTCAAGGCCGTGGACTTCTACACCGGCCACGAGGGCCTGCTCATGGATTACGAGCGCCCCATGACCCGCATCGACTCGCGCACCAACCTGCCGTACAACACGTCGGCGCACTTCCTGTGGATCGGCGAGCGCACCCGCGAGCTCGACGGCGCGCACGTCGACTACTTCTCGCGCATCCGCAACCCCATCGGCGTCAAGCTCGGCCCGACCACCACGCCCGAGACGGCGCTGGCGCTCATCGACAAGCTCGACCCGGAGCGCGAGCCCGGCCGGCTCACCTTCATCACGCGGATGGGCGCGGGCAAGATCCGCGACGCCCTGCCGCCGCTGCTGGAGGCCGTCAGGGACTCGGGCGCGCAGCCGCTGTGGGTGACCGACCCGATGCACGGCAACGGCATCACGACCGCCACGGGCTACAAGACGCGTCGTTTCGACGACGTGGTCGACGAGGTGCGCGGCTTCTTCGAGGCGCACCGCGCCGTCGGCACGTTCCCGGGTGGCCTGCACGTCGAGCTCACGGGCGACGACGTCACGGAGTGCCTGGGTGGGTCGGAGCACATCGACGAGGCCACTCTCGCCACGCGCTACGAGTCGCTGTGCGACCCGCGCCTGAACCACATGCAGTCGCTGGAGCTCGCCTTCCTCGTCGCCGAGGAGCTCGAGAAGCTCTGAGGCCGGGGCTCACGCCTCTGGTCTCGACTCCGCCGCTTCGCGGCTGCGCTCGACCCGTCTCCGCTTCGTTCGCTTCGCTCACTCCGGTCGACGAGCCGTATGGGCCACGGCTCGTCGACTGAGCGAAGCGAACGGAGACGGATCGAGCGAGCGCAGCGAGTCGAGATCGACGGCCTTGACGTCAGTCGCGCAGGTCGATCGACAGCTCGATCGTGGTGCCGCCGCGCACCATCTCGCCACCGCCGGGCGTCTGCGACTTGACCTCGGTGAGATCGTTCATCGCGATGTTCCACGGGAACACCACGCCGCTGACGTCGAATCCGGCGTTCTGCAGCGTCGCGACCGCCTCGTCGCGCGTCATCCCGACGACGCTCGGCACCTCGAACAGCTGCGGCCCGAGGGACTCGATGAGGGTGACGGTGTCGTTGCGGGCCCACGTGCCGTCCTTCGGCACGATGCCGATCACGGCGCCCTGGGCGATCGTGTCGTTGTACTCCGTGGTGCGATCGGGGGAGACCTGCAGCCCGGCGTCGGTGAGGATGCCGGTGGCCTCGTCGACCGATCGCCCGGAGACGTCCGGGACCGGCCCGAGCGAGACCGAGAGGATCACGCCGTCGCCCTGGTTCACCGTGCAGCCGTCGGTGCAGAGGTTCTCGTCCTCGGTGCCGCGCGGCTGCACGCGCACGTTCGTCACGGTGCCCGCGGCGAAGTCGAGGAAGTACTCGCGCACCTCGGTCAGCTCCAGCCCGAGCTGGGCGATCTGCTCGGTCGCCTGCTCCTGCGTCATCTCGGTGAGCTTGGGAAGATCCACCGACGCGGGCCCCGCCGACACGTCGAGCGTCACCACCGTCTCCTGATCGACGGCCGTGCCCGCGGTCGGGTCGGAGGCCATCACCTCGCCGACGGCCACCTCGACGCTGTGCACGTCGTTGCGCTCGGCGACGAGGTTCTGCGCGGCTAGCACGTCCTCGGCCTCGTCGAAGGTGAGCCCCTCGACCTCGGGCACCGCGACCTGCGAGCCGGGGCCGGCGCCCCAGTACCAGCCGGCCGTCGCCGCGCCGCCCGCGAGGAGCAGCACGAGCGCGAGCAGCAGGCCGCCGCGCGCGGAGCGGCGCGCGCTCTTCTTGCGCAGGCGCGACGAGTTGTCCTCGGCCTCGGGTGCCGGCGCGGTGCCGAGCGCGACCTCGTCGGTGATCACGCTCGTCGAGGCGAACGGCAGCACCTTGGTGGCGTCGGTGTCGGAATCGCCGCGCTCGATGTCGGGCAGCGTGCGGGTGCGCGAGGCCAGCGGGGCGATGCCGAGCTCGCGCTCGATCTCGCGCAGCCGCTCGAGCATCTCGCCGGCGTCCGAGGGGCGCTCGTCCGGGGTCTTCTCGGTGGCCCACAGCACGAGCTCGTCGAGCTGCTCCGGAACGCCCGGGTTCTTCACGCTCGGCCGCGGCACCGAGTCGGTGGCGTGCTGGTAGGCGATCTGCATCGGCTGCTCGCCCTTGTAGGGCTGCTCGCCGGCGAGCATCTCGTAGAGCATGATGCCCAGCGCGTAGATGTCGCTGCGCGCGTCGGCGGTGCCGCGCGTGACAAGCTCCGGCGCGAGGTAGGCGATCGTGCCGAGCAGCTGCGCGCCGGTGGCCGTGTTGGCGCTCGTGGCCCGGGCGAGGCCGAAGTCGCCGATCTTGATGCGGCCGTCCTCAGCCAGCAGCACGTTCTCGGGCTTCACGTCGCGGTGGATGAGCCCGGCACGGTGCGCCGCCGCCAGGCCCGACAGCACGGCGTCCATCACCGTGATCGTCTGGGTCACCGTGAGCCGCTTCTGCTCCTTGAGCAGCTCGCGCAGCGTGATGCCCGGCAGGTACTCCATGACCAGGTAGGCGAGCTCGCCGTCCTGGCCCTGGTCGAACACGTTGACGACGTGCGGGTCCGCCAGCCGCGCGGCGGAGCGGGCCTCCTGGATGAAGCGGCTCTGGAAGACGCTGTCGTCGCTGAGGTGCGCGTGCATCACCTTGAGAGCGACGCGACGCTCCAGGCGCAGGTCGGTGGCGACGTACACGGTGGCCATGCCGCCGCGCGCGATGCGAGCACGCACCCGGTAGCGGCCGTCGACAAGCCGCCCGATGAGGGGATCGACCTGCTGGCTCGTGCTCACGACAGCAGTCTACGGAAGGGGATCTGGAACCCCGCGGAGGCGCTCGGCTCAGCCGAGCGACGCCAGCCAGGCGTAGGACTGCTTCTCCCACTGGCCGTAGCGCTCGGGGAAGGCCGATATCTGCACGGCCTGGGCCGCGTCGCCGAACGACTTCTTCTCCCAGCCGGCGATGTCGAACAGGCCGCGGGTGGTGCCGCCGTTCGGGTCGGTCGCGCCGCCGAAGAACACCTTCGTCGCCCGAACGGGG
Source organism: Microbacterium sediminis (assembly GCF_004564075.1). Taxonomy (NCBI): domain Bacteria; kingdom Bacillati; phylum Actinomycetota; class Actinomycetes; order Micrococcales; family Microbacteriaceae; genus Microbacterium; species Microbacterium sediminis. Next base: position 1,893,326 of record NZ_CP038256.1, on the reverse strand, counting down.
TCGAGGATCTGCTCCGGCGTGCCCCAGCCGTAGCTCGGGCGCTGTTGGAACAGGCCGAGCGAGTCGCGATCGCCGTAGGCCACGTTGCGCAGCGACGACTCGACCATGGCGGTCGCCAGCGCCGTGGCGATCGCGCGGTCCGACGCGCCGATCTCGCGGCCGACGCCGATGATGAGCCGCGCGTTCGCGGTCTGCTCGGCGGTGAGCGACGCCCACTTCTGCACGTTCGCGCCGGTCGCCGCCGGGGCGGGCTTCGGCGCGCTGAGCTTGAGCTTCTGGCCCGGGTAGATGATCGCGCCGGCGCCGAGTCCGTTCGCCTTCAGCAGCTCGGACACCGTCTTGCCATGCTGGTGGGCGATGCCCCACAGGGTGTCGCCGGGCTTGACCTCGTGCGTCGCGGGCGCGGCCTGGGGCGCCGCGGCAGGCGCGGCGGCGGGAGCGGGGGCGGCCGCGGCGGGGGCGGCCTGCGGGGCGGCCCCGCCGAGCTTCAGCTTCTGGCCCGGGTAGATGACCGCCGAGGCCTTCAACCCGTTGGCGGCGAGGATCGCCTCGACGGTGGTGCCGTGCTGACGCGAGATGCCCCAGATCGTGTCGCCGGCGGCCACGGTGTGCACGGCCCCGGGCGAGGTGGAGGCGGGGGTCGGAGCCGCGGGAGCCGCGGTCGGCGCGGCGAGGCGGAGCTTCTGGCCCGGGTAGATCGTGGCGCGCGGGGTGAGCCCGTTCCAGCTGAGCACGTCCGCGGTCTGCAGACCGTTGCGGATGGCGATCCGCGTGACGGTGTCGCCCGGCTGCACGGTGTGGTCCTCGGCCGCATGCGCCGGCGTGGCGCACAGTGCCGAGGCGATGGACCCGATGACGGCGACCGGTGCGGTCGCGAGCATCGCGGACGGTGACTTGGAACGCCGCGTCGATTCGCGCATCACGTTACCCCCTCGTGATCTTCTCGACACACCGTGTCAAAGATGTGACCTCAAGTCAACTGGTGCTATTTCGAGGGGCTCGTGTTAATGATGTGACACGCGAGAATCCCCGACCCGGACGCCCGAGTGCGAAGATGGGCACGTGGTGGACGAGACTCCTGGGATGTATCCGACCGAGTGGCTGACGCTGCCCGACCTGGCCGAGGCGATCGGCGAGTCGGTGAGTCGCGTGCGCCGCCTGCTCGACGAGAGCGCCCTGATCGGCTCTCGGCGCGACGGCATCCTCAAGGTGCCCGCCGTGTTCGTGCAGGACGGCCGCCCGCTCTCGAGCCTGCGCGGCACCGCCATCCTGCTGCACGACGTCGGCTTCACCGACGACGAGGCCATCGACTGGCTGCTCACGCCGGAGGAGACCCTGGGCGCCGCCCCGATCGAGTCGCTCCTCGCCGGTCGCAAGGCCGAGGTGCGCCGGGTGGCGCAGGCGCTGCTCTGACTCAGGCGGTGCGCTGGGTGGCGGCCCGCGCGAGATCGCGCAGGTAGGCGACCGCCGCATTGTCGAGCCGCGCGCCGCTGAGCGACTGCACGGCCTCGCGCGCGAGGCGGGCGATCGTCTGCTCGGCCCGATCGAGCGCACCGGATGACCGGATCGTCGAGGCCAGCATCGAGATCTGGGCGTCCTCGAGCGTCGGATCGCCCAGGAGCTCGTCGATCGTGCGGCGCGCCGACGCGGGCACCGCGTCGCGCGCCCACGCGATGAGCGCCGTGCGCTTGCCCTCCCGCAGATCGTCGCCGGCGGGTTTGCCGGTCTCGGCGCTGTCGCCGAACACCCCCAGCACGTCGTCGCGCAGCTGGAAGGCGAGGCCGATGCGGTGACCGAAGTCGCTGAGCGCCGCGAGCTGGTCGTCGTCGCCGCCGGCGAGCGCGGCGCCGATGAGCAGCGGGCGCTCCACGCTGTACCGCGCCGACTTCAGCGAGGCCACGCGGAGGGCGCGCTCCGCGTGCTGGGTGTCGGGGACCCGGTTCCAGGCGGACTCCTCCGCGACGTCGAGGAACTGCCCCATCGTGACCTCGCGCCGCATGAGCGCGTACTCGGCCCGCGCCGCGGCCGCGGTGGCGGGGGAGAGCGCGAGCGCCTCCTCGAGGAGGTCGTCGCTCCAGGCCACGAGCAGATCGCCGAGCAGCACCGCGCCCGATCGGCCGAACGCCGCGGCGTCGCCGGCCCAGCCGCGGTCGCGGTGCGCCGCCTCGAGCGCGCGGTGTGCCGAGGGCCGGCCGCGGCGCGTGTCGGCATTGTCGATGATGTCGTCGTGCACGAGCGCCGCGGCCTGGAAGACCTCCAGCGCACAGGCCGCGGCGAGCATCGCATCGTCGGCGGGCCGGTCGCTCGACCGATCGGCGACGGCGTGCCAGCCGGCCGCGAGGAACCGCCCGCGCAGGCGCTTTCCGCCGTGGACCGCCGCCCCGCCGTGGTCGACGATGAGGATCGCCTCGTCCCCGAACTCCGCCGCCTCGCGGCGACGCGCGGCGACGAACTTTTCCAGTCCCTGAGAGATGGCCTCGACGAGGCTGGTGGCGTCCTGCACGGGCCTAGCCTAGTGAGACGGCCCGGCGATAGACTGGGACGGAGCCACACCCACAAGGGGGATCCGATGCCTCTCTCCGAGCAGGAGCAGCGCCTTCTCGATGAGATGGAGCGCCATCTCATGCAGAACGACGCCGATGTCGTTCACGCGTCCACGGCCGGCCGACCGCTGAGCTACCGCAATCTCGTCCTCGGCGCGATCGTCGCCATCGCCGGCCTCATCGCCGTCGTGGCGGGTGTCGCGCTGTGGTCGTCGAACACCGTCCTGGGCGTCGTCATCGGCGTGGTCGGCTTCATCGCGATGATCGTCGGTGTCGTACTGGCGATCAGCCCGTCGAGCGGGCCGTCGTCGGCAGCGAGCGCGACGGGCAAGGGCGGGCGCCCGGGCGCGCCCCGATCGTCGTCCTCCTTCATGGACCGCATGAACGAGCGTTGGGATCGCCGCCAGCAGGGGCAGTGATCCTCCCGATCCCTCCACTCTTCGAAAAGCGCCGGCCGAGAGGCCGGCGCTTTCGTCGTTGAGGGCCCACCGCGCGCCATCAGCCCCCCATTTCCCTCCACCGCCGTCTTCCCTTGATTTCTCGGGGAAGGCGGCGGTTCGTCGTTCCTGGGAATGTCGTTTCTCTGCTTGTGGGTGGGGGAAAGTGGAGTAATGTGGGGCGCACCTCGGGTTGGCCGGATCGTTGAGGGGGGGTGATGGCCGATGCTGCTGGGCACTCACACACCCAAGCTCGACGACAAGGGGCGCGTCATCCTGCCTGCAAAGTTCCGCGAAGAGCTCGCCGGCGGCGTCGTCGTCACGCGCGGCCAGGAGCGCTGCCTCTACGTGTTCAGCACGGCCGAGTTCGAGCGCGTGCACGAGCGCATCCGCGAGGCGCCGCTCAGCAACAAGCAGGCCCGCGACTTCCTGCGCATGTTCCTCTCTGGCGCGAGCGCCGAGACCCCGGACGGCCAGAACCGCATTACCGTCCCGCAGCACCTGCGCCAGTACGCCGGCCTGCAGAAGGAGCTCATCGTCACCGGTGTCGGCGCCCACGCCGAGATCTGGGACGCCGAGGCCTGGAACCAGTACCTCTCCGCGAACGAGGAGAACTACTCCGAGATGGAGCAGGAGGTGATCCCGGGCCTGTTCTGATCCGAGCCCCCGGCCGTGACTCCCTGCCGCAACCTGACGCCACTTCCCCGGCGCCAGGCGGCGGAGGGGAATCAGGGTCGGGGGACACGAGGCCCCGACATCATGAACCTCCGCGACATCCACATCCCCGTCATGCTCGAGCGCTGCGTCGAGCTGCTCGCGCCCGCCCTCGACAAGCCGGGAGCCGTCTACGTCGACGGCACGCTCGGCATGGGCGGGCACGCCGAGGCCTTCCTGGAGCGCTTCCCCCAGGCGCGCCTGGTCGGCCTCGACCGCGACCCCAACGCCCTGCGGATCGCGGGCGAGCGGCTCGCGCCGTTCGCCGACCGCGTCACCCTCGTCCACACCGTGTACGACGGCATCCGCGACGCCCTCGACGCCGCAGGGATCGAGCGGGCCGATGCGATCCTGTACGACCTCGGCGTCTCGTCGCTGCAGCTGGACGAGGCCGAGCGCGGCTTCGCGTACGCGCAGGACGCGCCGCTCGACATGCGGATGGATCCCACGGGCGGCATCACGGCGGCCGACGTCCTCGCGACCTACGGCGAGGGCGACCTGCGACGCATCTTCGAGCGCTACGGCGAGGAGAAGCTCGCCGGCCGCTACGCCCGCGCCATCATCCAGGCGCGCGCGGAGGCGCCGATCGATCGGTCGGGACGGCTCGTCGACATCCTGCAGGACGCCACCCCCGCCGCGGTCAAGAACGCCGGTCACCCGGCCAAGCGCGTCTTCCAGGCGCTGCGCATCGAGGTCAACGGCGAGCTGGCAGCCCTCGAACGCGCCATCCCGGCCGCGCTCGATGCGCTCGCCGTCGGCGGGCGGATCGTCGTGCTGTCGTATCAGTCGCTCGAGGATCGCTTCGTCAAGCGCCTCTTCGCCGAGGCGACCGCGTCGACCTCGCCCCAGGGCCTGCCGGTCGAGCTGCCCGAGCACGCCGCCCGGTTCCGGCTGCTGGTGCGCGGCGCCGAGCAGGCGAGCGAGGACGAGGCCGCGCGCAATCCCCGCGCGAAGCCCGTGCGGCTGCGCGCCATCGAGAAGCTGCGGGAGGTGTCATGAGCTTCGCCGAATCCCTCACCCTGCCCGAATGGGACGAGCTGCCGCGTCGCGAGGAGCCCGCGCGCCGGCTGCGCGCCGTCGAGCGCACGCTGCCGGCCCGCCGGCCGCGGATGGCGTACGCGATCGTCGCGGTGGCCGGAGCGGTCGCGATCGCCGTGGCACAGATGGCGCTGTCGGTCCTGATCACGCAGGACAGCTACCGCGTCGCCGACCTGCAGCAGCAGCAGCGAGCGCTCACGCTCGAGGCGCAGTCGCTGCAGGACGACATCGCGGGGCTCAGCTCGCCGCAGTACCTCGCGGCCAATGCCGCAGCTCTCGGCATGGTGATCGACGCCTCGCCCACCTACCTGCGCCTGAGCGACGCCGCGATCATCGGCTCCGGTGCCGCCGCCGGCGGCTCGTCGGCGGTGGATGCCCGGGGCACGGCGCAGGTGAGCAACGCGTTGCTCGACGGCACCCCGCTCGTGACCGATCCGAACACCGCCGTGCAGGGCGAGCTCGACCGCGGCGACGCGGCGCCCACGCCCGAGAAGACCGAGTCCGCCGAGCAGGCTCCCGTGGAGCAGGCGCCCGAGCCCGAGCCCGAGCCCGTGATCCCGCCGCCCGCCGAGGGCCTGCCGAGCCCGACCACCCGCTGACACCCAGGAGCATCATGAGCAAGAGGGCAGAGCGCAGTCCCCGTCGGCGCAGCGTCGTCGCCCTCCTCGCGGTGGTCGCCGTGCTGGCGGGCTTCGTGCTGCGACTCGTCGACATCCAGGTGGTCAACGCGGGGGAGCACGTCGGCGACGCGCAGGCGATGGGCCTCGCGGGCGAGCGCGTGCTGTACGGCAACCGCGGCAGCATCGTCGACGCCGACGGCACCGTGCTCGCCAGCAGCACCCAGCTGTACGACGCGCAGATCGATCCGCTCCTGGCCACCACGATGGAGCGCAAGACCGCCGACGGCGAGGGCAAGGAGATCGTCCCGTTCGAGGACTACGCCGCCGACATCGCCAAGGTCACGGGGCAGGATCCCGACGAGCTCGTCGAGATCGTCACGGGCGCCCTCGCCGAGAACCCCGGATCCCGCTTCGCCTACCTCAAGCGCGGCATCACGACCACGCAGTACCTCGGACTCGTCGAGCTGGGCCTGCCGTTCATCACCTTCACGCCGCAGCCGTCGCGCGTCTACCCGAACGGCGCCGTGGCCGGAAACCTCGTCGGCTTCACGAGCAGCGACGGCGAGCCGCTCGCCGGCTACGAGCTGCTCGCCGACGACTGCCTCACCGGATCCAACGGCCTGGAGACCTATCAGCAGAGCCCCGACGGCGTGCGCATCCCCGGCACCGAGACGGTCGAGCCGGCCGAGGACGGCGGCACGCTGCAGCTCACGATCGACACCGACCTGCAGTGGTACCTCAGCGAGCTCATCGCCGAGGAGACCCAGCGCATGAAGGCCAAGAGCGGCACGATCACCGTGCTCGAGATCGAGACGGGCAAGATCCGCGCCGCGGCGGAGTACCCCACGGTCGACCCGAACGACGTGCAGTCGGCCGACCCCGCCGATCGCGGCTCGCGGATCTTCACGACGAGCTTCGAGCCGGGCTCGACCGGCAAGGCGCTCACCGCGGCGATGCTGCTCGACGCGGGCGTGGCCACGCCGACCTCGACCGTTCCGGCCGCGGCCCACGAGACGTTCCCCAACGGGGCCTCGATCGGCGACCCGTTCGAGCACCCCGTGTACAACTACACGCTCGCCGGAGCGCTCATCGACTCGTCGAACGTGGCGCTGTCGAAGTTCGGCGACATGCTCACCCCCGAGCAGCGGCACGACTACCTCGAGAAGTTCGGCGTGGGCGGCGGCACCGACATCGGCTTCCAGGGCGAGGCCAAGGGCGAACTGCACCCCGCCGACGAGTGGGACAACCAGACCCGCTACACGACCACCTTCGGCCAGGCGTACACGATGACCGTGCCGCAGGTGATGAGCGCCTACGCGATGATCGCCAACGGCGGCGTGAAGATGCCGCTGAGCCTCGTCGAGTCGTGCACGAAGCCGGACGGCACGGTGATCACGCCCGACCTGCCCGAGCCGCAGCAGGTGATCAGCGAGGAGGCGGCGAACGAGACCGCGCTCATGATCGAGAACGTGGCCGTGCAGGGATCGACCGCTGACCTCATCAAGGTGCCGGGCTACCGCGTCGCCGCCAAGACCGGAACCGCGCAGAAGCCCGACGAGAACGGCGGCTACAAGGCGGGCGTGTACTTCACGAGCATCGTGGGCTTCGCCCCCGCGGAGGACCCGAAGTACGTCGTCATGGTGACGCTCGACGAGCCGATGCAGGTGCGCTCGTCGGCGGCCACGGCGCCGGCACTTCAGAAGGCTCTCACCCAGGTGATGAAACACTTCCGTGTGATGCCGTCCACCGGCCAGCCCCACCTCTTCGAGAAGTATTGATGCGCGCGTGCGCGCGGAGGTTCGCATGATCGCCCTGACCTTGGCCGAGGTCGCCGCCGCCGTGAGCGGCGAGCTCCGGCTCCACGGCGCCGACACCCCCGAGACCGTCGTCTCGGGCGGCGTCGACACCGACTCCCGCAACATCGCCGCGGGCGGCGTGTTCGTCGCCAAGCCCGGAGAGGCGACCGATGGCCACCTCTTCGTCGGCAAGGCCGTCGAGAACGGCGCCGCGCTGGCGATCGTCGAGCGGCCCGTGGACGAGCCCGTGACGCAGATCGTCGTCGCGGACGCCGTGCTCGCGCTGGCCGACCTGGCGCGCGAGGTCGTCGCCCGCGTGCGGGCGCTCGGCGCGCTGCGGATCGTGGGGATCACGGGATCCAACGGCAAGACGACGACCAAGAACATGCTCGCGGCGATCCTCCGCGAGGAGGGCGAGACCGTCGCGCCCGTCGCGTCGTTCAACAACGCCGTGGGCGCGCCGCTCACCATGCTGCGCGTGACCGAGTCCACCCGCTTCCTCGTGTGCGAGTTCGGCGCCGACGCGCCGGGCCAGATCGCGCGGCTCGCCGGCCTGGTCACCCCCGACGTGGGCGTGGTGCTCATGGTCGGCATGGCCCACGCGGGCGGCTTCGGCGGCATCGAGGAGACGGTCAAGGCGAAGTCCGAGCTCGTCCGCGCGGTGCGCGAGGGCGGCGTCGCCGTGCTCAACGCCGACGACCCGCGCGTGGCCGGCATGGCGCCGATCGCCGCCGAGCGCGGCGCCAGCGTGCGCTGGTTCGGCGCCGACGCATCGGCCGACGTGCGCCGCGGCGAGGTCACCGTGAGCGCCGACGGCACCGCGACCGAGGTCACGGTCGAGGGTCGCACGCTGCCGCTGCACCTGAAGGTGCTCGGCGCCCACCACGTGTCCAACGCCCTCGCGGCGGTCGCGGCCGCGACCGCGCTCGGCGTGGCGCCCGACGCGGCCATCGAGCGCGTGGCGGCGCTCGAGCTGGCCGAGCGCTGGCGCATGCAGGTGCTCGGCAACGACCGCGTGCGCATCATCAACGACGCCTACAACGCCAGCCCCGACTCGTACCACGCCGCCCTGCGCACGCTCGCGCAGATCACCGGCCCCGATGAGCGCATGGTGGCCGTGCTCGGCGCGATGAGCGAGCTGGGCGAGTACGACAACGCCGAGCACGCGAAGGTGGCGCTGCAGGCGGTGCGGCTGCGCATCCCGCGCATCGTCGTCGTCGGCCAGGAGGCCCGCGGCCTCTACCTGTCGGTCATCGCCGAGGGATCGTGGGACAGTGAGGCCGTGTTCTTTCCCACGGCGGACGAGGCGTACGAGTACCTCATGGGCGAGCTGCGCGACGGCGATCGCGTGCTCGTGAAGTCGTCCAACGCCGCGGGGCTGAGGTTCCTGGGCGATCGTCTGGGAGAATCGTTCGCGTGAGATCACTTCTGACGGCAGCAGCGATCTCCTTCGCGTTCACGCTCCTCCTCACGCCGGTCTTCCTCCGGGCCTTCCGGCGCTGGGGATGGGCGCAGGTCATCCGCACCCCCGACGACCCCCGCAACCCCAGCCACGGCGCCAAGCGCGGCACGCCCACGATGGGCGGCGTCATCTTCATCAGCGGCACGATCCTCGGCTACCTCGTGGGCTGCTACGCGGGCAACAACCCGCCCACGGCCTCCGCACTGCTCGTCATCTGGCTCATGGTCGGCTTCGGCGTCGTCGGCTTCATCGACGACTGGCTCAAGGTCCGCAAGCAGCACTTCGGCGGTCTCGGCAGCTGGCAGAAGATCGTCGGCCAGATCCTCGTGATCATCCCCTTCGCGATCATCGCGCAGAACTTCCCCGACGACTGGGGTCAGAAACCCGGCGGGTTCGGCATCTCGTTCTTCCGCGAGATCCCGTGGCTGTCGTTCGCGATCGTCGCCCCCGTGCTGGGCTGGCTGCTGTACCTCGCGTGGCTCGCCCTGCTGGGTGTCGGCTTCTCGAACGCCACGAACATCACCGACGGCCTCGACGGGCTCGCCGCGGGCGTGGGCATCTTCGTGATGGGCGCCTACAGCCTCATCGCGTACTGGCAGTTCAACCAGGCCTGCACGGGCGAGGGCCTCGCGACCGTCGACCAGGCCGCGTGCTACACCGTGCGCGACCCGCTCGACCTGGCGATCCTCGCCGCCGCCGTCGTCGCGGGCCTCGTGGGCTACCTGTGGTGGAACGCGCCCAAGGCGCAGGTGTTCATGGGCGATGTGGGATCGATGGCCATCGGCGGCGCCGTCATGGGCATGGCGGTGCTCACGCACACCGAGCTGCTGGGCATCCTCATCGCCGGTGGCTTCATGATCGGCCCCGGCTCGGTGGTGCTGCAGCGTCTCTACTTCAAGGCGACCAAGGGCAAGCGGCTGTTCCTGATGAGCCCGCTGCACCACCACTTCGAGCTGCGCGGCTGGGCCGAGGTGACGATCGTCGTGCGGTTCTGGATCATCGCCGGCATCCTCGCCGTGATGGGAGTGGGTCTGATGTACGTCGAATGGCTGAGCCTGCTGTGACCGCCGATCGTCTGGCCTCCCTGACCAGCTGGCACGCGGACTGGAAGGGACTGCGCGTGGCCGTGCTCGGCCTCGCCGACACGGGCTTCTCCGTCGCCGACACGCTCACCGAGCTCGGCGCCGACGTGCTCGTCGTGAGCGAGGGCGCGTCGGAGGAGTATGCGAAGCTCGTGCCCGTGATCGGCGCGCGGCTGCACCTGGGCGCCCTGGACCCGGTGCCCGCCGAGCTGACGGACTTCGCGCCCGATGTCGTGATCGCCTCGCCCGGCTTCCCGCCCGCGCATCCGGTGATCCGCTGGGTGCGGGAGCGGGGCATCGCGCTGTGGGGCGACATCGAGCTCGCGTGGCGCGTGCGCGACAAGGTCGTGCGCCCCGACGGCAGCCCCGCCGAGTGGGTGCTCATCACGGGCACCAACGGCAAGACGACCACGACCCGCCTGGCCGCGACGATGCTCAAGGAGGGCGGCCTGCGCGCCGCGCCCTGCGGCAACATCGGCGTGCCGATCCTCGACGCCGTGCGCGACCCGGCCGGCTTCGACGTGCTCGTCGTCGAGCTGTCGAGCCACCAGCTCTGGTACCTGGGCCTGAGCGCGCTCGAGGGGCAGCCCGTGCCGTGGGCGTCCGTCTGCCTGAACCTCGCCGACGACCACCTCGAGTGGCACGGCTCGTTCGACGCGTATCGCGACGCCAAGGCGATCGTGTACCGCAACACCCGCGTCGCGTGCGTGTACAACAAGGCGGACGAGGCCACCATGCGCATGGTCGAGGACGCCGATGTCGTCGACGGCGCGCGCGCCATCGGCTTCGACCTCGGCGTGCCCGGACCCAGCGACCTGGGCGTCGTGGACGGGATCGTCGTCGACCGGGCGTTCCTCGAGGACCGCCGCACCTCGGCGCTGGAGCTCACGACGATCGCCGACCTCGCGGCGCGCGACCTCGCGGCGCCGCACGTGGTCGCGAACATCCTCGCCGCCGCCGCGCTGGCCCGCTCGCTCGGCACCGAGCCCGCCGCGATCCGCGACGCGCTGCGCGGCTTCCGGCTCGACCCGCATCGCATCGAGATCGTCGCGCGCGCGGGCGGGATCACCTGGGTCGACGACTCGAAGGCCACCAACCCGCACGCCACGGCCTCCTCGCTCGCGGCGTTCCCGGGCGCGATCTGGGTCGTGGGCGGGCTGCTCAAGGGCGTCGACATCACCGACCTCGTCCGCACCCGCGGGGCGCAGAGCAAGGCCGCGATCGTGATCGGCACCGACCGCACCGCGGTGCTCGAGGCGTTCCGACGACACGCGCCGGCGGTCCCGGTGTTCGAGGTGGATGACGCTCAGACTGAGGATGTCATGGCGCGGGTCGTCGAACTGGCGGCGCAGGTGGCCGGCGAGGGCGACGTGGTGCTGCTGGCACCGGCGGCGGCATCGTTCGACCAGTTCCGCAGCTACGGCGACAGGGGAGAGAAGTTCGCCCAGGCCGTGAGGGCGTGGATCGAGAGGGGGACGCGCGATGAGCACGACGATGCGTCCTCCGGCACGGACTGACGGCAGCGCGCCGCAGACCCCGCAGCGGCGGGGCCTGCTCGCCCGGGTGTCGCTGGGCGACGCGTTCGCGGCGGCACCGGTCGAGTTCCTGCTGATCGCGTCGACCGCGCTGATCCTCACCGGCTTCGGCCTGGTGATGGTGCTCTCGGCGACCTCGGCGACCTCGGTCTCCGCCGGCGGCAGCCCGTACGACGCGGCGATCCGCCACGCGATCTTCGCCGCCGTCGGCATCCCGCTGATGTTCATCGTCAGCCGCTTCCCCGTGCGCTTCCTCAAGAAGATCTCCTGGTTCGCGCTCATCGCGGCGGTATGCCTGCAGCTGCTCGTGTTCGTCCCCGGCATCGGGTACGAGTTCCAGGGCAACCGGAACTGGATCCTGATCGCCGGGTACACCCTGCAGCCGTCGGAGTTCCTCAAGCTCGCCCTCGCGCTGTGGCTGGGGTTCATCCTGTATCGCAAGCGCACGCTGCTGGCGAGCTGGTCGCACGTGTTCATCCCGCTGGTCCCGGTCTCGGCCTTCGCGATCGGCACCGTTTTGGCGGGCAAGGACCTCGGCACCGCGATGATCCTCGTGCTCATCGCACTCGGCGCGCTGTTCTTCTCGGGCGTGAAGCTGCGGATCTTCCTCCTGCCGCTGATCGGCGCCGTGGTGGCCGTCGCCGCGCTGGCCATCACGAGCCCGAACCGCATGGCGCGCATCCTCAGCTTCCTCGACTCGGAGTGCGCCGACTACTACGACACCTGCTATCAGCCGCTGCACGGCATCTGGGCGCTGGCGGAGGGCGGCATCTTCGGGCTGGGCCTGGGCAACTCCAAGCAGAAGTACGAGTGGCTGCCCGAGGCGCAGAACGACTACATCTTCGCGATCGTCGGCGAGGAGCTCGGCCTCATCGGCTGCATGGTGGTGCTCGGCCTGTTCGCGCTGTTCGCCTTCGGCGCGTTCCGGATCATCCGCCGCACCGACGATCCGTTCGTGCGGGTCGTGGCGGGCGCGATCACGATCTGGGTCGTCGGCCAGGCGATCATCAACATCGGCGTCGTGCTGCGCGTGTTCCCCGTGCTGGGCGTGCCGCTGCCGTTCCTCTCGGCGGGTGGCACCTCGCTGCTGTCGGTGCTCATGGCCACGGGCGTGCTGCTCGCGCTCGCCCGCACGCTGCCCCCCGTGTCGGCGACCATGACGCCGGTCGCTCCCGCCGAGCGCGCGCGCCGCTGATCCGACGCCCCTCTGCGAGGATGGATCGGTGACGACCTACCTCCTCGCCGGCGGCGGGACCGCCGGCCACGTGAACCCGCTGCTCGCCGTCGCCGACGGGCTGCGCGCCCGCGCCGCCGACGACACCGTGCTCGTGCTGGGCACCGCCGAGGGGCTGGAGTCGCGGCTCGTGCCCGAGCGCGGCTACGAGCTGCTGATCGTCGACAAGGTCCCCTTCCCGCGCCGCCCGAACGGCGACGCGCTGCGCTTCCCCGGCCGCTTCTCGAGGGCCGTCCGCACCGTGCGCCGCTACCTCCGCGAGCACGGCGTCGACGTCGTGCTCGGCGTGGGCGGCTACGCCTCGGCCCCGGCGTACGTGGCCGCGCGCCGCGAGCGGGTGCCGTACGTGGTGCACGAGGCCAACGCCCGGCCCGGCCTGGCGAACGTGCTCGGCGCGCGCGGCGCCGCCGGCGTGGGCGTGGCGTTCCCCGGCACCCCGCTGAACGGCGGCGAGGTCGTGGGCATGCCGCTGCGGCCCGAGATCGCGCGCCTGGATCGCGCGGCCCGGCGCGCGGAGGCGCTCGCGTCCTTCGGGCTCGACGCCGAGCGGCCGGTGCTGCTCGTGTTCGGCGGGTCGCTGGGCGCCAAGCGGATCAACGACGCGATCGGCGGCGCGTGGAGCGACATCGTCGCCGCCGGCTGGCAGATCCTGCACGCGGCCGGCGAGCGCGCCGCCGAGGTGGGCGGGGGATCGGACGGCTACGTGGTGGTGCGCTACCTCGACCGCATGGACCTCGCCTTCGCGGCCGCCGACGTCGTGCTCTCGCGGGCCGGCGCCTCGACCGTGAGCGAGATCAGCGCCCTCGGGATCCCCGCGATCTACGTGCCCTACGCCGTGGGCAACGGCGAGCAGCGCCTCAACGCGGCCGCCGACGTCGAGGCCGGCGCGGCGATCCTCATCGACGACGCCGAGCTCACGCCCGACCGCGTGCGCTCCACCGTCGTGCCGCTGCTGCGCGATCCCGAGCGGCTCGGCGCGATGCGCGCGGCGGCCGCCGGGACCGGCACCCGCGAGGGCACAGAGCACGTCATCGCGATGCTCGACCGGGCCCTCGCGCGCGGCTGACAGTCCGCCGCGTGCACGGGCGCGCCGGGCGCCCGGTGCCGGCCGCCGAACCTAGACTCGAAGGGCCATGATCAAGCCCGACCTGTCCGTGCCCATCCCGAGCGAGATCCGCGCCGTCCACTTCATCGGGATCGGCGGATCCGGCATCTCGGGTCTCGCCCGCATGTTCCTCGCCGCCGGCGTGCCCGTCTCGGGCTCCGACCGCGCCGAGAGCCAGAACACGCGCGACCTCGAGGCGCTCGGCGCGACCGTGCACATCGGGCACGACGCGGCCCACCTCGGCGATGTCGACACCGTGGTGTACACGGGCGCGATCTGGCCCGAGAACCCCGAGTTCCTCGCCGCGAAGGAGCGGGGCCTCACGCTGCTGCACCGCTCGCAGGCGCTGAAGTACCTCATCGCGGGCCGCCGCCTCGTCTCGGTCGCCGGCGCCCACGGCAAGACCACCTCGACGGGCATGATCGTCACCGGCCTGGGCCGCCTCGGCGCCGACCCGAGCTTCGTCAACGGCGGCGTGATCCAGGATCGCGGCGCCTCGAGCGACGTCGGCTCCGACGACCTGTTCGTGATCGAGGCCGACGAGTCCGACGGCACGTTCCTCCTCTACGACACGTCGATCGCCCTCATCACCAACGTCGACGCCGATCACCTCGACCACTACGGCAGCCACGAGGCCTTCGACGACGCCTTCGTCGCCTTCGCCGACCGCGCCCGCGAGGCCGTGGTCATCTCGGCCGACGACCCCGGCGCGCTGCGCGTGGGCGCCCGGCTGACGCACCCGAACGTCGTGACCTTCGGTGAGGCCGCCGACGCCGCCGTGCGCGTCGTGGACATCGTGACGGACGGGCCGGTGTCGTTCGCGATCGAGCACGCGGGCGAGCGCGCCGAGGGGCGCCTGCAGGTGCCCGGCCGCCACAACGCGATCAACGCCGCCGGCGCCGTGGCCGTGCTGCTCCAGCTCGGCTATGAGCTCGCGCCCGCGCTTCGCGCCGTCGAGGCGTTCGGGGGCACCGTGCGCCGGTTCGAACTGCACGGCACCGAGCGCGGCGTGAGCGTCTACGACGACTACGCCCACCACCCGACCGAGGTCGCCGCCGCCCTGTCGGCCGCGCGCTCGGTCGTCGGGGACGGCCGCATCATCGCGCTGCACCAGCCGCACACCTACTCGCGCACGCAGCTCATGCACGCCGAGTTCGCGCGGGTGCTCGAGGAGCTCGCCGACCACACGGTCGTGCTCGACGTGTACGGCGCCCGCGAGGACCCGATCCCCGGCGTGACCGGCCGGCTCGTGAGCGACGACTTCCGCGACCCCTCGCGCGTGCACTACGTCGCCGACTGGCAGCAGGCGGCGGAGTACACCGCCGGCGTCGCGCGCGAGGGCGACTACGTCATCACCCTCGGCTGCGGCAACGTGTACCAGATCATCCCGCAGGTGCTCGGCGCCCTGCGCGGCGAGGGCTCCGAGGACTGACGCCCGGATGAAGCGGCCCGGACCCCTCCCCGCCGCGCGGCCGACGCCGCCGTCGGCGGTCGAGCGCGATCTGCCGCTGCGCCCGCGCGACGAGCCCGACAACGTCATCCCGCTCGAGCGCGACGACGCCCCCGCGTCGGTGCCGGAGACCGTCGCCGAGCCGCGCGATCGCGGCGTGGGCTGGCGGGAGCTGTGGCGCGCGTCGGCCGCGCGGCGCCGGGCGCTGCGGGCGGAGATCCGCCGGTTCACGGCCCGTACGCGCCGCCGCCGCTGGTACTGGCTCGGGGGAGCGGCCGCCGTCGTGCTGCTCATCGGCGGCAGCGTGGGCGCGGCCTACAGCCCGCTGTTCGCGGTCGAGGAGGTGCGGATCGTGGGCGCCGAGGCGCTCGACCAGGCCGCGGTGCAGGCGGCGCTGGCGCCGCAGGTCGGCACCCCGCTGCCTCTCGTCGACCACGACGCGGTGGAGGACGCCCTCCTCGAGTTCCCCCTCATCGAGACCTACACGATCGAGGCGCGCCCGCCGCACGAGCTCGTGATCCGCATCGTCGAGCGCACGCCCGTGGGCGTGATCCAGACCGACGCCGGCTTCACGGTGGTCGATGCCGCCGGCGTCGCCCTCTCGACGACGCCGGAGCAGCCCGAGGGGCAGCCGGTCATCACCGTCGAGAGCGGGCCGTCCTCTCCCGCGTTCGCGGCGGTCGGGCAGGTGCTGCGCTCGCTGCCGCAGAGCCTGCACGACCAGGTGTCGGCGGCATCCGCGGCGAGCCCGCAGGACGTCCACCTCACCCTCGGCGCCACGGGCACCGAGGTCGTGTGGGGCACCGCCGAGCAGTCCGCGATGAAGGCGCTCGTGCTCGAGAAGGCGATGATCGCGCAGCCGCCCTCGGGCGTCTCGGTCTACGACGTGTCGTCGCCGTCGGCGGTCGTCTTCCGCTGAGGCCGGTCGCACCGGTTCGATCGGATTCGTCGAGGGAAACCGCGACACGCCCCCGGGCAATCCGATTCTGCGCGCGCGGCCGCTTACCTTCGGTGAAGGAAATACATACCGGGCAATACTTTAACCCTCAGGTTGAACGTGAAGGTTGAGACACGCTCGGTGTGGTCCAGGTTCGCAGCAACGGAGGCCGGCATGAGCCAGAACCAGAACTACCTCGCCGTGATCAAGGTCGTCGGCGTCGGCGGCGGTGGTGTCAACGCCGTCAACCGCATGATCGAGCTGGGCCTGCGCGGGGTCGAGTTCATCGCCGTCAACACCGACGCGCAGGCGCTGCTCATGAGCGACGCCGACGTCAAGCTCGACGTCGGCCGCGAGCTCACGCGCGGCCTGGGCGCCGGCGCCGATCCCGAGGTGGGCCGCCGCGCCGCCGAGGATCACGCCGACGAGATCGAGCAGGCGCTCGCGGGCGCCGACATGGTCTTCGTCACCGCGGGCGAGGGCGGCGGCACGGGCACCGGCGGCGCGCCCGTCGTGGCGCGCATCGCCAAGTCGATCGGCGCCCTCACCATCGGCGTCGTCACCAAGCCGTTCTCCTTCGAGGGGCGCCGCCGCCAGCAGCAGGCCGAGACGGGCGTGGCCACCCTGAAGGAAGAGGTCGACACGCTCATCGTCGTGCCGAACGACCGCCTCCTCGAGATCAGCGACCGCGGCATCTCGATGATCGAGGCGTTCGCCACCGCCGACCAGGTGCTCCTGGCCGGTGTGCAGGGCATCACCGACCTCATCACCACGCCGGGTCTGATCAACCTCGACTTCGCCGACGTCAAGAGCGTCATGCAGGGCGCCGGATCGGCCCTCATGGGCATCGGCTCCGCGCGCGGAGCCGATCGCGCGATCAAGGCGGCCGAGCTCGCGGTCGAGTCGCCGCTGCTCGAGGCGTCGATCGAGGGCGCGCACGGCGTGCTGCTGTCGATCCAGGGCGGCTCGAACCTCGGCATCTTCGAGATCAACGACGCCGCGCAGCTCGTCAAGGAGGCCGCGCACCCCGAGGCGAACATCATCTTCGGAACGGTGATCGACGACACCCTCGGCGACGAGGTGCGCGTCACCGTCATCGCCGCCGGCTTCGACGGCGGCGAGCCGCAGGCCCGCCTCGAGGTGCCGGCCATGGCCGCACGCCCCGCGATCCCCGCCGCCGCGGCCGCCGCCGCGACCGGCGCGGAGGCCTCCACCGACGAGGAGTCGACCGACGACAAGCGCGAGCCCGTCTCGGTCGTGGCGCCGGCGGCGGTCCCCGAGCCCAGTGGCTTCGACACGGCCTTCGACGACGACCTCGACATCCCCGAGTTCCTCAAGTAAGCGCATGACGGATCTCGCCGCCCGCCTCGCCGACGTCGATGCGCGCATCGCCGCCGCAGCGCGCGAGGCGGGCCGGGACCCGGCGGACATCACCCGCATCGTCGTGACCAAGTTCCACCCCGCGAGCCTCGTCCGCGAGCTGCACGGGCTGGGCGTGCGCGACGTGGGGGAGAACCGGCAGCAGGAGCTCACCGCCAAGGCGGACGACTGTGCCGACCTCGACGGCGTGCGCTGGCACTTCATCGGCCAGCTGCAGTCGAAGAAGGCCGCGGCCGTGCGCCGCGCGGCGACGGTGGTGCACTCGGTCGATCGGCCGAAGGTCGCCGACGCGCTTCACGCGGCCGGTGAGGAGCTCCCCGTGCTGGACGTGCTCATGCAGGTCAACCTCACCGACGATCCCGGCCGCGGCGGCGTCGCGCCGGAGGGCATCGAGTCGCTGGCCGAGCACATCCTCGGCCTGGACTCGCTGCGCCTGCGCGGCGTCATGGCGGTCGCGCCCCTCGGCGAGCCGCCGGCCGAGGCGTTCGAGCGCCTCGCCGGGTACGCGGACCGCGTGTATCGGATGAGCCCGCAGGCCACCTGGCTCTCGGCCGGGATGACCGGCGATTTCGCGGAGGCGATCGCGGTCGGCGCGACACACCTGCGCATCGGAACGGCAATCACAGGAGCGCGGCCCGACCGGGCTTAGCCTCAAAGCAACGAGCACCCACGGAGGACGTCATGGCGAACCCGCTCAAGAAGACGATGGTCTACCTCGGCCTGGCGGACGAGGAAGAGTACGACGAGACCGAAGCCGCGCAGGAGCAGCCCGCGCGCTCGGCTCGCGAGGAGCGCCGTGAGCGCCACGAGGAGGTGCCGGCACCCGTGACCCCCATCCGTCGTCCCGCCGTGGTGCGCCAGCCCGCGGCCGCCGCCGTGACCGAGATCGTCACCGTGCACCCCAAGCAGTACCGCGACGCGCAGACGATCGCCGAGCACTTCCGCGACGGCGTGCCCGTGATCATGAACCTGTCCCAGATGAGCGACGCCGACGCGCGCCGCCTCATCGACTTCGCCAGCGGCCTCTCGCTCGGCCTGTACGGCCGCATCGAGCGCGTCACGAGCAAGGTGTTCCTGCTCAGCCCCGAGAACATCGCGGTCTCGGGCGACGGCACGATCACCGGCGACGACGCGATCACCTCGTAAGCGCCTCCAGGCGTCCGGACGAGCGCGACGCTCGGGATAGGCTCATTCGGTGATCGCGCTCGTCTTCACGCTGCTCAACCTGCTCGTCCTCCTGTACATGCTCGTGCTGTTCGGGCGGTTGATCCTCGACTACATCCCGCTGTTCGACCGCGAGTGGCGCCCCAAGGGCGCGATGCTCGTGGTCGCGGAGGTCGTGTACACGATCACCGACCCGCCGATCCGCTTCCTGCGGCGGTTCATCCCGCCCCTGCGCGTCGGCGGCGTCGCGATCGACTTCGCGTTCGCGATCACGATGTTCGTGTGCATCATCCTGCTCTCGGTGACGAGCTTCTTCGCCGCCATGTGAGCGCGTCGCCGCGTGACACACCCGGCCACCGAACCCGAGGGATCGGTGGTTATGCTTACAGATACGTAACGCCGGAGTCGCTCCGGCGCACCCCGACCGACTCTGATGAAAGAGGTCCCTCCCCATGGCACTGACCCCGGATGATGTCGTCACCAAGCAGTTCCAGCACGTCCGGTTCAAGGAGGGTTTCGACCCGGATGAGGTCGATGACTTCCTCGACGAGATCGTCGTCGAGTGGCGCAAGGCGCTCGAGGAGAACGCGCAGCTGAAGGCTCGCATCGCCGAGCTCGAGGCATCGGGCGCCACCGCCGCGCCGGCGCCGGTCGCCGAGACCCCCGCCGTCCAGGCACCCGCTGAGGCTCCCGTGACGCAGGCTCCCGCCGCAGCCGCCCCCGCCGACACCGCGACGAGCGCCGTGAGCATCATCGAGCGGGCCCAGCGCCTGCACGACGAGCACGTCGCCGAGGGTCGCGCCGAGGCCGAGAAGCTCGTCAACGACGCGCGCGGCAAGGCGAACGACATCATCGCCGAGGCGGAGCGCAAGCAGCAGGAGATCCACACGCGCCTGGAGAACGAGCGCAAGACGCTCGAGGGCCGCATCACGGAGCTGCGCGGTTTCGAGCGCGACTACCGCCAGGAGCTGCGCAACTACTTCGAGACGAAGCTGAAGGACCTCGACGCGTCGAGCACGTCGTCGTCCTCGACGCCGGTCTCGGCGATCGGCCTCTGAGCCTCGCCCTTTGCGACACAGAGCACCTCTTCGCACGGCGGCGGCCGGCACCCTCATCGCGATCCTCGCGGTGCTGGTGCTGGCCGCCGACCAGTTCTCCAAGCAGCTCGTCCTGCAGCATCTCGAGCCCGGGGTCGCCGTCCCGGTGGCCGGCGAGGCCCTGCAATTCGTGCTCGTCTTCAACCCCGGCGCCGCGTTCTCGCTGGGTGAGGGCGTCACCTGGATCTTCACGATCGCCATGGCGATCGTCGCCGGCGTCATCGTCTTCCTGGCCGCCACCCGCGTGCGCTCGCGGCTGTGGGCCGTCGTGCTCGGGCTGCTGCTCGGTGGCGTCCTCGGCAATCTCGCCGATCGGCTCTTCCGCGAGCCCGGCTTCGCGGTCGGGCACGTGGTCGACTTCATCCTCACGCCGTGGATGTGGTTCTGGACGCCCAATGCCGCGATCTACAACGTCGCCGACATCTTCATCGTCGGCGGCATGGCGGCGGTGGCGCTGCTCCTGGTGATCGGCATCGAGCTCGACGGCACGCGCGGCGCCACGCGCGACGCGCCGGTGGCAGCGGAGTCGGTCGCGGATGCCGACGCCGGTGCCACGGCGGATGCGGACGCCGGTCCCGCGGACACCGATCCGGCCGTCGCCGATCCGGCCGCTCCGGCCGCTCCCGCGAAGGACGCCGACTGATGGAGTCGCGTCGGCTTCCCGTCCCCGACGGGCTGGACGGCTCGCGCGTCGACGCGGCGCTGGCCAAGATGCTCGGCTTCTCGCGCACCTTCGCGGCCGAGGTGGCCGAGGCCGGTGGCGTGCAGCTCGACGGCGTCACGGTCGGCAAGTCCGACCGGGTCACGGCCGGGTCGTGGATCGACGTGGAGTGGCGGGCCAAGGAGGAGCCCCGGGTCATCCCGGTCGAGGTACCCGAGCTGGCGATCGTCCATCAGGACGACGACATCGTCGTGATCGACAAGCCCACGGGCGTCGCCGCGCACCCGTCGCTCGGCTGGGAGGGTCCGACCGTGCTCGGCGCGCTGCTGGGTGCCGGCGTGGCGGTCGCCACGAGCGGTGCCGCGGAGCGCCAGGGGATCGTTCACCGCCTCGACGTGGGCACGAGCGGCCTCATGGTCGTGGCCAAGACCGAGCGCGCGTACACGCTGCTCAAGCGCGCGTTCAAGGAGCGCACGGTCGACAAGGTCTACCACGCCGTCGTCCAGGGGCACCCCGACCCGCTCGCCGGCACGATCGACGCCCCCATCGGGCGGCACCCGAATCACTCGTGGAAGTTCGCGGTGACGCCGGAGGGCAAGGACTCCGTGACGCACTACGAGACGATCGAGGCCTTTCCCGGGGCGTCCCTGCTCGAGATCCATCTCGAGACCGGCCGCACCCACCAGATCCGCGTGCACATGGCCGCCCACCGTCACCCGTGTGTGGGCGACCCGCTCTACGGCGCCGACCCCACGATGTCGGCGCGCCTCGGTCTCACCCGGCAGTGGCTCCACGCCCATCGCCTCGGCTTCGAGCACCCCGGCACGGGGGAGTGGGTCGCGTTCGAGTCCGCCTACCCCGCCGACCTCCAGCACGCGCTCGACATCCTCCGCGGCGAGTAGCCGGCCGCGCGAGCCGAGGGAGATCGCGCGAGGCGAGGGCGATTCCCCGGATCTGGTCGATTCCCGCGCGATCCCCCTCGGCTGGAGCAGCGGGGCCGGTGCCGGCCTCAACCGGCCTGACCGAGTGCGATCGCACGCCGGATGGCGCGCTCGACGCTCGGCCAGTCATGCATCACGTCGTGATAGTCGAACCGCAGCACCGTGTAGCCCAGCGCCGTCAGCTCCCGGTCGTGTCGGATGTCGCGTCGACGCTGGACGGCATCACTGTGGAAGGCGAAGCCATCGAGCTGCACAACGAGCCGCCGCCCGATGAGTGCGTCGACCCGATGCCCTGCGATCCGCACCTGCTGCACGACGCTGATCCCGGCGCGGCGGCACCGCCAGACGAAGGTCGATTCGACGCCCGAATCCGACAGCGTGGTCACCGACGCCGCGAGCTGTCGTGCCCGCAGCGATGTCCAGTTGAGCGAGCGAAGGTACTCGGGCCGCAGGCCGGAGCGAACCGCCGACTCCCACACGGCGAAGGCCTCCTCGGCCGGCAGGCACACGGCGATGTGGGCGAGCACGTTCTCGAGCGGATCGAGCAGTGCGGTCGTCGGGCGGGTGACGACCGGTCGGCTCCGATGCGTCACCGCGGCCGCGGATCTGTCGGCCGCATGCGAGGCGACCGCGATGTGCGCCTGGTCTGTGACCAGGCCCGGCGGGATCCAGAGCTCGTGCGGCGCGATCGCGGAGACGCACGTCACGACCCCGCCGACACGAGCCGCCTCGTGGAACGCGGGCGGCATCTCCGGGAGCAGCAGCCAGTGACGCCGGAGCAGGGGGATGCCCTCGAGACGTCGCGCCTTGAGGAGCCGCTCCCGGCTCCAGCCGGCCTCGATCAGCTGCGATCGGTGGCACCAGCCGCCGCGAGCGGCGAGTTCCTGTCGAAGTGTCATCGGATGAGCCTCCAGACGTCGGCGCCGAGCCGAGGGAGATCGCCCGAGGCAAGGGCGATCCCGGCGATCCGGTCGTGCCTCGCGCGATCTCCCTCGGTTCGAGCGAAACGGGTGTCGCCAGACTGCGCGTCGGGCGCGGCACGCGAGCGAGCGATCAGGCGCCTGGGGACGGATCTCGCCGCTTCCAAGCCTGTGAGCGGGGGTTCCCGGTGTCGGCGGGGAGGTCCAGGATGAGCGCATGGGGATCACCACGCGGGCCGCGACCGACTTCGAGGGCGTGCGCCTGCTCGTCGGACCGAAGAATCCCGGCGCCAACGTCTGCTTCTGCCTGAGCCATCGCGTTCCCTCGAAGCTCAACCGCGAGCTGGTGGGGCCGGCGCGCGCCGAGTACGTGCGGGCGATGTGCGAGTCCGACCTGCCGCCGGGCGTGCTCGCATACGACGGCGAGGAGCCGGTCGGGTGGGCCGGCGTCGCCCCGCGCAGCGCGACGCAGTTCGCCCGCAGCCGCACGATCCCGCACGTGGACGACCTGCCGGTGTGGAGCGCGTGGTGCTTCCGGGTGCGCCCCGGGCACCGCAAGAAGGGCGTGCTCGATCACCTGCTGCGGGGTGCGATCGCGTTCGCGCGGGAGCGCGGCGCGCCGGCGATCGAGGGGTATCCCGTCGACAACCGCGGCGAGCGGGTGGATCAGACGATGGCGTTCGTCGGGTTCCGATCGATGTTCGAGCGGGCCGGTTTCTCGCACGTCGCCGACACGACGTCGGTCTCGGGCGGCTTCCCCCGGGTCGTCATGCGCCTCGACCTGCGGTGATGCTCGGAACCGATGTCGGAGGTCGAACCTAGACTCGATCCATGGCCTCCGACTCGTTCGTTCATCTGCATGTCCACAGCGAGTACTCCATGCTGGACGGGGCCGCCAAGCTCAGCGCGATGACGCAGGCGGCCGCCGATTACGGCATGCCCGCGATCGCCGTCACCGACCACGGCAACACGTTCGCGGCCTTCGAGTTCTACAAGGCCGCACAGGCCTCCGGTGTCAAGCCGATCATCGGCCTCGAGGCCTACGTCACCCCCGGCACGCATCGCTCCGACAAGACGCGCGTGGCGTGGGGCAGCCCCGATCAGAAGAGCGACGACGTCTCCGGTGGCGGCGCCTACACCCACATGACGATGTGGAGCGAGACGACGGAGGGGATGCACAACCTCTTCCGCCTCAGCTCGCTGTCGAGCATCGAGGGCTACTACTTCAAGCCGCGCATGGACCGCGAGCTGCTGCAGACCTACGGCAAGGGCCTCATCGCCACCACAGGCTGCCCGTCGGGCGAGATCCAGACGCGCCTGCGACTCGGCCAGTACGAGGCGGCGCGCGCGGCGGCCGCGGAGTTCCAGGACATCTTCGGCAAGGAGAACTACTTCGCCGAGATCATGGACCACGGTCTCGACATCGAGCGCCGGGTGATGACCGATCTGCTGCGCCTGGCGAAGGACCTGAACATCCCGCTCGTCGCGACCAACGACTCGCACTACACCCACCAGCACGAGGCCGACGCCCACGCGGCGCTGCTGTGCGTGCAGTCGGGATCGACCCTCGACGACCCGAACCGCTTCAAGTTCGACGGCGACGGCTATTACGTCAAGACCGCCGCCGAGATGCGCCAGCTGTTCCGCGACCACCCCGAGGCCTGCGACAACACGCTGCTCATCGCGGAGCGGTGCAACGTCGAGTTCGACACGAGCGCGAACTACATGCCGAAGTTCCCGGTGCCCGAGGGCGAGACCGAGGAGAGCTGGCTGATAAAGGAGGTCGAGAAGGGCCTCCACTACCGCTACCCGAACGGCATCCCCGACCGGGTCCGCGAGCAGGCCAACTACGAGACCGGCATCATCCTGCAGATGGGGTTCCCGGGCTACTTCCTCGTCGTGGCCGACTTCATCAACTGGGCCAAGGACAACGGCATCCGCGTCGGTCCCGGCCGTGGCTCGGGTGCGGGCTCGATGGTCGCGTACGCGATGCGCATCACCGATCTCGATCCCCTCGAGCACGGCCTCATCTTCGAGCGCTTCCTCAACCCCGACCGCGTCTCGATGCCCGACTTCGACGTCGACTTCGACGACCGCCGCCGCGGCGAGGTGATCGACTACGTGACCGCCAAGTACGGCTCGGAGCGCGTGGCCCAGATCGTCACCTACGGCACCATCAAGTCCAAGCAGGCGCTCAAGGACGCCGGCCGCGTGCTCGGCTTCCCGTTCAGCATGGGCGAGCGCCTGACGAAGGCCATGCCGCCGGCCGTGATGGGCAAGGACATGCCCCTCGACGGCATGTTCAACCCGGAGCACCCGCGGTACAAGGAGGCCAGCGAGTTCCGGGCGCTCATCGAGACCGACCCCGAGGCCAAGACCGTCTACGACCGCGCCGTCGGGCTCGAGGGCCTCAAGCGCCAGTGGGGCGTGCACGCGGCCGGTGTGATCATGTCGAGCGAGCCGCTCATCGACATCATCCCCATCATGCGCCGCGAGCAGGACGGCCAGATCGTCACGCAGTTCGACTACCCGGCCTGCGAGGCGCTCGGCCTCATCAAGATGGACTTCCTCGGGCTGCGCAACCTGACGATCCTCTCGGACGCGCTCGACAACATCCGCGCCAACCGCGGCGAGGAGGTCGACCTCGAGCACCTGCCGCTCGACGACCGTGCCGCCTACAACCTGCTCGCCCGGGGCGACACGCTCGGCGTGTTCCAGCTCGACGGCGGCCCGATGCGCTCGCTGCTGCGGCTCATGAAGCCCGACAACTTCGAGGACATCTCGGCCGTCATCGCGCTCTACCGCCCGGGCCCGATGGGCGCGAACTCCCACACGAACTACGCGCTGCGCAAGAACGGGCTCCAGGAGATCACGCCGATCCACCCCGAGCTCGAGGAGCCCCTGCGCGACATCCTCGACACGACCTACGGCCTGATCATCTATCAGGAGCAGGTGATGGCGATCGCGCAGAAGGTCGCCGGGTTCAGCCTCGGTCAGGCCGACATCCTGCGCCGCGCGATGGGCAAGAAGAAGAAGTCCGAGCTCGACAAGCAGTACGAGGGCTTCTCGAACGGCATGAAGGAGCGCGGCTTCGGCGAGGGCGCCATCAAGGCGCTCTGGGACATCCTGCTGCCGTTCTCGGACTACGCGTTCAACAAAGCCCACTCGGCGGCCTACGGCGTGGTGTCGTACTGGACCGCGTACCTCAAGGCGCACTATCCCGCCGAGTACATGGCCGCGCTGCTCACCAGCGTCGGCGACTCGCGCGACAAGCTCGCGATGTACCTCAACGAGTGCCGCCGCATGGGCATCAAGGTGCTCCAGCCCGATGTGTCGGAGTCGATCGGCTTCTTCTCGGCCGTCGGCGACGACATCCGCTTCGGCCTGGGCGCGATCCGCAACGTCGGATCGAACGTGGTCGACGGGATCATCGAGGCCCGCAAGAGCGGTCCGTACACGAGCTTCCACGACTTCCTCAACCGCGTGCCGATGCACGTGGCGAACAAGCGCACGGTCGAGTCGCTCATCAAGGCCGGCGCCTTCGACTCGATGGGGTCCACGCGGCGCGCCCTGCTCGAGATCCACGAGCAGGCGGTCGAGGCGTCGGTCGACCGCAAGCGGAACGAGGCGCAGGGGGCCATTGGCTTCGACTTCGACAGCCTGTGGGACGAGCCCGAGACCGCCCAGAAGGTGCCGGAGCGGCCGGAGTTCACGAAGAAGGACAAGCTCGCGTTCGAGCGCGAGATGCTCGGCCTCTACGTCTCCGACCATCCGCTCGCGGGCCTCGAGGTGCCGCTCGCCAAGCACCGCAGCATCACGATCCACGATCTGCTGGCCTCGGAAGACATCGACGACGGCGATCAGGTCACGGTCGCGGGACTCGTCACCAGCGCCCAGCACCGCGTGGCGAAGTCCAGCGGCAACCCGTACGGCATGATCACCATCGAGGACTTCGAGGGTGAGGTCACCGTGATGTTCATGGGCAAGACCTACACGGAGTTCCAGCCGATCCTGCAGCAGGACGCGATCCTCGTGGTGCGCGGGCGCGTGTCCCGGCGCGACGACGGCCTGAACATCCACGCCCAGTCGGCGTTCACGCCCGACGTCGGCGCGACCGACGTGTCGGGGCCGCTCACCCTGCTCCTGCCCGAGCAGCGGGCCACCGAGCGGCTCGTCCAGGAGCTCGCCGACGTGCTGGAGCGCCACGCGGGCGACACCGAGGTGCGCCTCAAGATGCATCGCGGCGGAACCGCCAAGGTGTTCGAGGTGCCGCGCCCCGTGCGCATCACCGCCGACCTGTTCGGCGACCTCAAGTCGCTCCTCGGGCCGCACTGCCTGGGGTGAGACGGGCAGTCCTGCCCCCTCCGCGTCCATGTCGGGGCCGTGGCCCCGCGGTTAGGATCGACAGTGAACGCTCGCCGATCAGAAGGGGACCTCGTGTCCGACAACAGCTACCCCCCGCAGAGCTGGCCGCAGGGCGCGAGCGCGCCGCAGCCGTACGCCGCCCCTGAGCCGACCGTCGCCGCGCCGATCTCGCCCGAGGCTCCGTCCGACGGCGCCGCGCCCGGCGGCGGCGTGCCCGGACTGTGGAAGTTCACGCTGCGCGAGTGGTTCGTGATCGGCGCCGGCGTGATCCTCTTCGTGCTGTCGTTCTTCAGCGTCGTCGAGGGCGACTACGCACCGCTGTGGGGTCAGGGCGTCGTCCAGATCGCGGCCCTGCTCGCGCTGATCCTCGCGACGTCGCTGCTCATTGCGCGGCGCCTCGCCCACACGGGCGTGCGCATCGGGTCGCTCAGCATCGACCAGTTCGCCTCCGTCGCGTTCTCGGCCTTCGCGATCGTCGCCTGGCACACCGTCATCTTCCTGAGCGTGCTGGGCGCGCAGCTCGGGGAGCTGCTGCCGTTCATCGGCGGCCCCGTCTTCCAGCCCACGTGGGTCGCGTGGGTGTCGGCGATCGTGTCGCTCGTCGGGGTGTTCTTCACCGTCGCCGCGCCGTTCGTGGCGCCGTTCCGCGCCGACTTCGACGGGCGCGACGAGGTCCCCGCGACGCGCGCGGCCCGTCCCGTCCGGCGCGTGATCCAGAAGCCGCGCGCGCCCAAGCCCGAGCCGGCGGCCGCGTGGCCCGGCCAGGGGCAGCAGCCCGCTGCCGGCCAGCAGTACGGTGCGCCCTACCCCTATGGCCAGCAGCAGCCCGGCGCCCAGCCGTACGGCCAGCAGCCCGGTCAGCCCTACGGCGGGCAGCCGTACGGGCAGCAGCCGTACGGCCAGCCCGCCTACGGCGCGCCCCAGGGCTACGGCCAGTACGCGCCGTACCCGCCGCAGCCCCAGGGCTACGACCCCGCGCAGGGTCAGGGTTACGACCCCGCGCAGGGTCAGGCTCAGGGCCAGGGCTACGGCACGCCGCAGCCGCAGGGCTTCGACCCGGCGCAGGGCCAGGGCGGCTACGGTCAGGCCGAGGTCGTGACGCCGCCCGCTCCGGCCGCGGACCCCGCGCCGGCGGCCGCGCAGCCCGTCGACGAGGCCACCGACCAGGCCGCGAACCCCGAGAGCGCCGCGGCGCGTCCGGCCGGCGAGCACGCGGGCACGGGGATCTCGCCGACCTTCGGCGGCGACGAGCCCGCCGCGCCGGCCTACCGCCGCATGAGCGCCACCGCCGACGACGACTTCGACAGCTCGGCGGCGGCACAGACCCTCGCCCGATCGACCGAGGTGGCCCCCGATCCGGCCGCCGAGCTCGCGACCGACGAGACCGCCCAGGCCGTCGCGTCGGTCGCGGCCTCCGAGGCCCCGGCCGAGGCGCCCGAGTCCGCCGCGCCGCAGGCCGAGAGCGAGCAGGCCGAGCCGGCCACGAGCGCCGTCCCGACAAGCCCGGCCGCGCGCCCCGTCACCAACAACCAGCCGTTCTGGGCGCTCGCCCCGACCGAGCGCGACGTCGTCGACGAGACCGGCGCGCCGCTGTTCCGGATCGGCCCGACCGCGTGGGCGCTCGTGCTCGAGGAGCGCGGCGACGTCTTCGTCGTCCGCCACGATGACGGCCGTGTCGGCTTCCTGTTCGACACCGCCGACGTCACCCGCGGCTGAGCCCGTCCCCGCAGAGGAACACATGCGCACGATCGACCTGCGTGGTCGCACCCTGAGTCCCGCCGAGCTGCTCGCCGCCGTGCCCCGCGCCACCGAGGCGCGGGCGGCGGCGCTGCATGCCGCGGCCGAGATCGTCGACGACGTCCGCGCCCGCGGCGAGGCGTCGCTGCGCGAGCAGGCGGAGCGGTTCGACCGCGTCGCCGGGCACGCCGTCCGCGTCCCGGCCGCGCATATCGCCGAGGCGATCGACGGGCTCGACCCGCAGGTCCGTGCCGCGCTGGAGGAGTCGATCCGTCGCGTGCGGCAGGCCTCGGCCGCACAGGTGCCCGCGCCGCGGGTCACCGAGATCGGCCCCGGCGCCCGGGTGACGCAGCGGTGGCAGCCGGTCTCGCGCGTGGGCGTGTACGTTCCCGGCGGCAAGGCCGTCTATCCCTCGAGCGTGGTCATGAACGTCGTTCCCGCCCAGGTGGCCGGCGTGGGCAGCATCGCGCTGGCCTCGCCGCCGCAGGCCGAGTTCGACGGCCGGGTCCACCCGACGATCCTCGCCGCCGCCGGCCTGCTCGGCGTGACGGAGGTGTACGCGATGGGCGGCGCCGGCGCGATCGGCGCGCTCGCCTACGGTGTCGCCTCGCTCGGGCTGGACCCCGTCGACGTCGTCACCGGACCCGGCAACAACTTCGTCGCCGCCGCCAAGCGCGCCGTCGCGGGCGTGGTCGGCACCGACTCGGAGGCCGGCGCGACCGAGATCCTCATCGTCGCCGACGAGTCCGGCGACGCGCGGCTGATCGCGTACGACCTCGTCAGCCAGGCCGAGCACGACGAGCAGGCGTCGGCCGTCCTCGTGACGACGTCGGCCGAGCTCGCCGCCGCGGTCGAGCGCGAGGTGGCCGAGGTCGCCGCGGCCACGCGCCATCGCGAGCGCGTCGCCACCGCGCTGGCGGGGGAGCAGTCCGCGATCGTGCTCGTCGACGATGCCGCCGCCGCCGAGGCGTTCAGCAACGCGTACGCCCCCGAGCACCTCGAGCTCCACCTCGTCGATGCGCCGGCCGCCGCCGCGCGCTACACGAGCGCGGGCGCGCTGTTCATCGGCCCCTACGCACCCGTGAGCCTGGGCGACTACCTCTCCGGCTCGAACCACGTGCTCCCCACCGGGGGACAGGCCCGCTACGCGGCCGGTCTCGGGGCCGCCACGTTCCTGCGCCCGCAGCAGCTGATCGAGTACGACCGCGAGGCCCTGGCGCAGGTGCGCGACGGCATCGTCGCGCTCTCGGCCTCCGAGGCCCTGCCCGCGCACGGCGAGGCGGTCGTCGCGCGCTTCACGGCGCCCGGCGGGGCCGCAGGCGGCGGCGCGTAGGCTGGACGGGCTATGCACTGTCCCTTCTGCCGCAACCCCGATTCCCGCGTCATCGACTCGCGCACGAGCGACGACGGCCTCTCGATCCGTCGCCGGCGGCAATGCCCGCAGTGCGGCAAGCGGTTCTCGACGATCGAGACCTCGAGCCTGAACGTGATCAAGCGCTCCGGCGCCGTCGAGCCGTTCAGCCGCGACAAGGTGATGGCGGGCGTGCGCAAGGCCTGCCAGGGCCGCCCCGTGACCGACGCCGACCTCGCGCTGCTCGCGCAGAAGGTCGAGGAGGCCGTGCGCCAGACGGGCCTCAGCCAGATCGACGCGAACGAGATCGGCCTGGCCACGCTGGGGCCGCTGCGCGAGCTCGACGAGGTCGCCTACCTGCGCTACGCCAGCGTCTACCAGGCGTTCGAGTCGCTCGAGGACTTCGAGGCGGCGATCGCCGACCTGCGCGCCGACCACGCGGGCCGCCCCGGCGGCGACGTGCCGGCGGAGGCGTGATGTACCCGCTGCTGTTCCGCACCGTGCTCTCGCGCCTCGACCCCGAGACCGCCCACCACCTCGGCATGGCCGTGATCCGCGTGCTTGGCAGCGCGCCCCTGGCGCCGATCGTCCGCGCCGTCACCCGTCCCGATCCGTCCCTCGCCGTCGAGGCGCTCGGCGTGCGCTTCCCCTCGCCGTTCGGCGTGGCGGCCGGCTTCGACAAGAACGCCGTGGGCGTGCGGGGCCTCGACGCCCTCGGCTTCGGGCACGTCGAGATCGGCACCGTCACCGCGATCCCGCAGGACGGCAACCCGAAGCCGCGGCTGTTCCGGCTCGTGCCGGACCGCGCCGTCATCAACCGCATGGGGTTCAACAACCGCGGCGCCGAGGCCGCGGCCCGCCGGCTCGCGCGGCTGCGCCGCGGGGGAGCGGTCGTCGGTGCGAACATCGGCAAGAGCCGCGTCGTCGACGTCGACGACGCCACCGCCGACTACGTCGCCAGCGCGAGGATGCTCGCGCCGCTGTCCGACTACCTCGCCGTCAACGTCTCGTCCCCGAACACCCCGGGCCTGCGTGGGCTGCAGGCCGTCGAGACCCTGCGCCCGCTGCTCGAGGCGGTCAAGGCCGCGGCCGGCTCGACGCCGCTGCTGGTGAAGATCGCCCCCGACCTGCCCGACGACGAGGTCTCGGCGATCACCGCGATGGCCGTCGACCTCGGCCTCGCCGGGATCATCGCGACGAACACCACGATCGGTCGCGACGGGCTCGCCACCGACCCCGCCACCGTCGAGGCGGCCGGGGCCGGCGGCCTCTCGGGCGCCCCCCTGAAGGCGCGCTCGCTCGAGGTGCTGCGCCTGATCCGCGCCGCGGCGCCCGATCCCGGGTTCTGCGTGATCTCGGTGGGCGGCATCGAGACCGCCGACGACGTGCGCGAGCGCCTCGACGCCGGCGCCACGCTCACGCAGGGCTACACGGCGTTCCTCTACCGCGGTCCGTTCTGGGCCCGCCAGATCAACCGCGGCCTCGCCCGCCGCTGAGTCCGCAAGTCTGTGTCAACTCCGCGCGTTCGGACGCCCGGACTTCACACAGACTTGCGGATTTGCCCCGCAACGACGAACGCCCCGGGATCCGCAGATCACCGGGGCGGTCGCGTCGGACGCGTCAGGCGGGGTACTGACCGCGCTTGACCTGCGGCTTGGGCAGGCGCATCCAGCGCATCTGCACGGAGCGCATGGCGGCGTACCAGCCCAGGCCCTTCTCGCGCTTGTCCTTGCCGAACTTGTCGGCCGCCTTCTTCTTGACGGTGTTGGACAGGATGATCATGTCGGCGACGGTGAGCGCCACGAAGATCCAGAGGCCCATCATCCCGTAGAACTGGAACTCCAGCGGAAGGAACATCGTCACGATGAGCACGACGATCAGCAGCGGCATGAGCAGCTCGCCGATGTGCCAGCCGGCGTCGGTGTAGTCGCGCACCCAGCGGCGCTGCGGGCCCTTGTCCTTCGGTGGCAGGTACTTCTCCTCGCCGTTGGCCATGCCGATGCGCGCGCGGTCCTGGCGCTCGCGCAGCTCGGCGCGGGCGCGCTGTCGCGCCTCCTTGGTGTTGGCGACGAGCGGGCGCCGGCGAGCGGCCTCGCGCTCGGCGCGGGAGGGGGTGGGACGGCCCTTGCCGACGGTCGTCGTCGACGCGTCGTCGTCGGCGGGCGCGGGGGTGTTGGCCACGGGAAGCACCTCGGGATCGATCGGGAGCCGCGGCCCAGAAGCGGCGCGGCGTATCGCCATAGGATACCCGCATGACCTCCACGCCGACTCCGGATCAGAAGCTCGTCGACGCC